>NZ_JCAHZJ010000066.1:0-369622 GCF_059489795.1 Nitrosospira sp. CT | reverse complement strand
CAGACGGCTAAAGACCCTCAAGGGTCTGACACCCTATGAACACATTTGCAAAATATGGTCTGAAGACCCAGACAAGTTTATTACTAACCCACACCACCACACTGTGGGGCTAAACACCTAGTGACAGCCCGCCCCCGCTCTTCTATTCACAGAAAAGCAGTTCCAATATTGCCCACAACACAGTAATGCCTGAGCTTGAATTACCGAACAGCCGAAGTGAGTCGAGCCAGAGCAGGAGTAGAGGCGGTAGGTAGAGAGCTCGGAGAAGCCTAGGGCATAAATCAAATCAAAGAGAAGCCGGGACAGGGAGAACAGGGACCAGGAGCGGGAGGCCTTGAGCCGGGTAGAGTATCAAGTACATTTCCGCTTACACTCTGATCTTCCGAGCTTTGTCTGCCCGGGCTTTCCAGCGATGTACTACACTATCATCCGAGATATCGAACACGTCATCCGAGAATATGCGCTGCGTTTTTCCAATAAGTAAAAAATATCAGTCAATTTATAAGCTATCCGCCGCGCGAACATTCTTTAATTTTTTTAATATATATAGCCCCTGAAAATCATGACATGGGGCCAGAGGATATCGCGATTGCAAGACAGGGAAAGGACAAATGACAGCTCAATATAAAAGGGTGGATAAAATGAAAGAAGAACTCGACGCGTTGCGCAAATATCGGGATACGCTCCCGGCAGTTTTCAAATTCAACCGCCAGGAGCCGGTGGCACGAAATCAAGAAGACCGCATGAGCCCCCGGCCTGAACCCGAAGCAATCAACGAGATCGCCCTCCGTCTCGGTCCGGATATCGACGAGCGTCTAACCCGGCTCGTGGAGGAATACGGCCATAACAAGCAATATTATCTGATTGAACTCGCGCGAAACGGCATCGAGGCGCTGGAAGATACGCTTGAAGCTGACCGGGTAGTCATGCTTTCCCGTCTCAAAGGCGAAAAGATGATTCCGCTTGAGGACATCATGAGGAAGTATGACATACAGGATTAGTTTCAATCCGGCGGCGCAACGGGACCTGGATAAGATGGACCTTCATGCGCGCCCGCGCCTTCTGAAATACCTGAAGGAGCGCATAACACCCCTGGAAGATGCGCGCTGCCTCGGCGAACCCTTGCTTGCTTCTCAATTTTTCGGCTACTGGCGCTACCGTGTCGGAGATTACCGAATCACCTGCGACATCCAGGACGAAGAGTTGCAAATTCTCGTCGTGAAAGGAGGCAATCAGCGCGTGGGTGGTGTTGGCTAAATTCAGTTCGCTAGGGGGAACGTTACTTCAACTCCATAAGGAATTTTTACTCTTATCGGATTGAAGAGGCATGAACAAGCTATCCCGCCATTGCCCCGGTTGCTGAATGCGAGCACCGCGGGGCTGCCAGTTGCATGAATGAAGAATATGCGATGTGTAGAGGCGGATTTATTGATCCGCGACGAATTTCAGGACGTTTCCATTGATGCAATAGCGCTTGTGGCTGGGTGGCGGTCCATCATGAAATAGGTGGCCGAGGTGAATGCCTGAGCTTGCGCTACGTACTTCAATCCGCTTCATGCCGTGAGAGTTGTCTTCGTGCAGGGTAACCGCGCCTTCCACGGGTTCAAAGAAACTGGGCCATCCCGTTCCGCTTTCAAATTTGCTATTGCTGTAAAAGAGGGTTGCGCCTGTGACGGGGTCGACAAATCTTCCCGAGCGTTTTTCATCCAGATTGGATGCGGTAAAAGGAGGCTCGGTACCTTGTTTGAAGGCGATCTTCTGCTGCTCGGGCGACAGCAGTTGAAAGCCCAGCCATTTCCAGAAATTGGATTTCTCGCCGTTGTATCCTGTATAGCGGGCAACCTCCTTGCCGTTCTTGAACAGCACGATGGTGGGTGCGGCGAACAAGGGCTTTTCCAGATTCCAACCGCTGGGAGGATTCGAGTTCAACGTCCTGGCAATCGGCACTTCCGCTTGCCAGTGGCTCATTATGTCTTTTTCGAAGTGCTCGCAAAATTCGCAATGCTCGGCCTCGAACGCCACCAACTGCCGGGCAGGATTCAGATCCCCGCTCTTCA
The DNA here is from genome assembly GCF_059489795.1 of Nitrosospira sp. CT. Classification (NCBI taxonomy): domain Bacteria; kingdom Pseudomonadati; phylum Pseudomonadota; class Betaproteobacteria; order Nitrosomonadales; family Nitrosomonadaceae; genus Nitrosospira; species Nitrosospira sp. CT. The sequence goes on along the minus strand of NZ_JCAHZJ010000066.1, from coordinate 367,565 downwards.
GGGGCTCCGCACCCGGTTTGGACGTCGCTGGGGCCGAAGAAGTCCCGGAGGAGATCGAGGATGTATGCATCTGCACAACTTCCCTGGCCGAAGCGGGGTATTTCACCCCGGTGCCACCCAAGCCGCAATACCCATCGGGATTCTTTTTCAGATAGTTCTGGTGATATTCCTCAGCGGTGATGTAATTCTTGAGTGGCAGGATCTCAGTGGTGATTCTGCCGTAACCCGCGGCATCGAGTCCTTTTTGATAAGCAGTCCGGGTTGCCAGTCCCACAGCCTTCTGGTTCGCGTCATGGTAATAGATGGCACTGCGATAATTACTGCCGATATCGTTCCCCTGGCGATTGCCCTGAGTGGGGTCATGGCTCTCCCAGAATTTGGCCAGCACTGTTTCCAGTGTTACCTTGGCTGGATCGAAAACCACCTTGACCACTTCCGCATGATTGCGCGCTGTAGTTTTACCGGTACGAAGCGCTCTTTCATGATTCAAAATGTCCTGGTAACCAGCGCCGGGAAGGTCACCGCCTGCATAACCGCTTTCCACATCGACGACCCCGGGAATTTCTCCCATGCGCTTCTCCGCACCCCAGAAGCACCCCATCCCTAGAATGACGTAATCCGTTGCCTGCCCAGGTATCGTGATTTTCTCCACTGCATATGCACCCATAATAATGCCCAAGGCCGCTGCCATAACTACAACCCTTTTCATTTCAAGATGCCCCTATATAAATCCTGGTCATGAGATCTCGATCTCGTTTTTTGATACTCCAGTGCAATTTGAAATCTGAAATGAAAATAAATTCCCCTGAGTACAACGATCGGGGGAGAGGATGGGAACGTCTCATGCATTCTTTTCCTTTCCAGGCCTGCGTTGGCTGCCCGAGCATCTCAGGCGGCAGGACCTTGCATGAAAGGTTTACATGGATCAGCAGGCCGTCTTTTTTGCGACATAACATCTCGCCTACTGAAGCCCTTGCCTCGTGCGTATTTCTCAGGCTCTGGTTGATCTTGATCGATGATCAGGGGCACCGACGAGTTCAGTAAGCCTCCTTTGCAAGGCTTCCGCCACCGTATGGCCAAACATAGATTGCGCCCCCTTGTTCCAGTAAACGCCAACGCCATCGGCGGTGGTAACAATTGCGCCGCCGGGCATTTCATCAAGAGCAGCTTGCCAAAATCTGTTGGTATTACCTTCGGTTCCATTCAGAAAATAGGAAAGACTTCGAAATCGGAGATGTTAATAGCCGAAGTTACAGCCTCTGAAACACTTACTTTGGAGCTGTTAATCGTTCGCTGGCTTTCGATGCCAGCAGATTGGCCGGCACTTACATCATGGCCTTTGGCGTTAAAAGAGGTAAAGCTATTTGCACCTGTAAGATTTTACAGGTGCAAAAGTACTCATTCTGTAGTCTCATACGTTTATTAACTCACATGCATACAGCAAATATTTCTTCAAAAAAGCTGGCAGTGATAACTAGACATGCTGTTTCCAGCAATGCAGGGCCGATAGTGAAAGCGGAATAATTCACTGTAACCTGGTTTTCGAGTTTTCTCGGCTTGTCACCCCGGTACCCGCGATAGAAGGGCGGACAATACTGAAAATTCAACTCTTGGGTGCGGACTATGGCTGCTTCGAAGAGCTAACCTGGCTTTGTCTGTCTTGGCATCTTATTCCTTTACTCCCACTCGGCAAGAAGATGGTGCTAGCTGAGGCGCTCCATCACCATAACAATTTATATCAATCATGAAGTTTGATACCCCAGTAAGGGCCGGAAATCATTATTTGGTTTTTTTCCTGGATGATCAGCGGTACTCCTTGCATTTGCCTGCGGTGGAGAGTGTCGCACGCATGGTTTATATAACGCCGCTACCCGGGGCGCCGGAAATTGTGCTCGGTGTAGTTAATCTTCGCGGCAAAGTTGTCCCTATTGTGAACATCCGTCAACGGTTTGATCTCCCAAAGCGTGAAATTTTGCTGACTGACTGGCTGATTTTCGCCCATACGACGACCCGTCTTGTGGGGCTGGCGGTAAATTCAGTGATGGGAGTTGCGGAATGTCTGGAACAATGTGTGGTTCCAATAGATGAATTCTTTCCTCCCCTCAAGTACTTAAGGGGAGTCATCAAATTTCAGGATGGATTGATCCTTATCCAGAATCTTGGCGAATTCCTTTCATTAGAAGAAGAAAAGTCCTTGGATTTGGCACTTAGTACCTCATAGGGCATGCAAATCACCCTTCCTTATGTGCTGGTCTCGCAGCTAAGTGATTTAATAGCGATGAAGATGGGCTTGTATTATCCGCAAAAGCGCTGGGCTGACCTCGAGCGCGCAATTGCGGCTGCCGCACCCGAGCTTGACATGCCGGACACCGAAACAGCTGCCCGTTACCTCCTTTCCACTTCCCTGACCCGCAGACAGATCGACATACTTGCTTGCCGCCTTACTGTCGGGGAGACCTACTTCTTCCGGGAGCAGAAATGCCTGGACGTACTTGAACAAAGTATTCTTCCGGAACTGATACGGAAATGCAAAGAAAACAATCGCCAACTGCGCATTTGGAGTGCGGGCTGTTGCACGGGCGAAGAGCCCTATTCGATTGCCATACTCCTTGATCGATTGTACAAGAAGCATGAGGAGGAATGGAATGCGACAATCCTTGCAACAGACATCAATCCGGTATTCCTGGATCGAGCAGCCGAGGGCTTATATAGGGAGTGGGCTTTTCGGGGGACCCCGGCTTGGATTAAAGAGCGTTACTTTAAACGGAAAAAAAACGGCCTATTCGAGATAGGGCCGCATATCCGTAAAAGAGTAACGTTCTCCAATCTGAATCTGGCCGAGGATGTGTATGCATCGCAGGCCACTGGCACCCGCGCCGTGGACGTCATCTTCTGCCGAAATGTCCTGATGTATTTCAGCTCCCAGGCAGTTAAAAGAATTGGACAGGCCTTTCATCGATCTCTAGTCGACCATGGATGGCTCATTGTGAGTCCGGTGGAAATGTCTAGCGACTCGTTTCCGCAATTCCGACTTCGTACCGTTTCCGGAACTGGCCTCTATCAGAAGATTGACAGTCACGACGTGCATGGAAATGGCAATTACTTCTCCTTGGGTCCGTCATCGAATGCTTTATACAAGGTAACTTCAGCTTCAGCGCCGCCCTCCAGTCTGCAGGGCTGGGAAACGCCTCTTTCGCTCGAAAGCATGGAACCGCACAACATATTGCCGGTGGCATCAAGCCCCTTCACTCAACTAACAAGTGTGCAAGATGTTGCAAACCAATCAGCGAATCAAGAGCGGTCCAATACGCTTTATCACGAAGCTCGTCGCTATGCCGATCGAGGCGACCTCACCAGGGCTGTAAAGAAGTGCGAGGAAGCAATTGCCGCTAACAAACTGAACCCTGCGGCTTACTATCTCCTGGCAACGATTCACCAGGAGCTGGGGCAGGCCCAGGAAGCAATGCGGTGCCTGATGAATACGCTATATCTTGATCCTGATCTTGTGCTTGCCCATTTTGCCTTGGGTAGTCTCTGCCTGACGCAGGGCAAAAGCCAGGAAGCAGAACGTCATTTTGACAATGCACTATCGCTGTTGAATGGATATTCATCCAACGACATTCTCCCGGACTCAGGCGGCCTGACCGCCGGCAATCTCACTCATTTCATTACCTCTATAAGAATATGCGATTCACTCAATCATCGGGAAATAAAGAGTAGAGCATCACATGACAACTAGAACTTTAGGGTTTCAAAAAAGGAAAGTGGCTTCCGGAAATTCTCTCGAGCTCAAGCAGAACCAGAATTCTCCTCGTGCAACAGTGGACAGCACTTGGGTGCCTTCCAATGAAAAAATTCAGCAGATCTTGCAATTGAGGGCATTGGCCCTGGCTCAGGAATTACCGGCTCAAGAGGGACGGAATGAAGACATTGAAATCGTGGAATTTATTCTTGGTTGTGAACGCTACGCCCTTGAATCGTGCTATGTCACTCAGGTCGCCGAGGTTGAGGACATTACACCGCTGCCCTGCACCCCTGGCTTTATTCGCGGCATTGTTACCCTGCGCGGGGAGATCCTGCCGGTCATTGACCTGAAGAAGTTTTTCGAAGTGCCGGAGAAGGAGCTGCATGGACGCAACAAAGTTATCGTACTGCAGGCGGGAAAAATGACGTTCGGCATTCTGGTGGACGAAGTCCTTGGCGCCCGGTCTATCTTGGCAACCGACATTCAGTCATCTTTACCCACTCTTATGGGCATTCGTAAGAAATACCTCAAGGGAATAACCTCGGAGCGACTAGCGGTTCTTGATGCGGAAAATCTTCTCATGGATGAAAGCATCGTTGTAGATGAGCAAGTAGCCGAGTAGAAGTATCGAAATGGGTGAAGACACTGAATCTAAATAACGAAACGAAGTTTTGAAAGGGCAGCATGACCATCAGTGAAAAGATAATTGGAGGGTATTCCATCATACTGGCGCTTCTTGCACTCTCCACCGCTGTCGCATTCTATGCACTTAGCCAGACACAGGCGACCTACGATCATTTCCTGCGCGTAGATGAGCGACTGATGGAGAGCGCGAATGAATTGCGGATTGCGGGGCTTGCGCAACAAACCTATGTTCGGGGTATTTTGCTTTATCCGGAGCTGCAGAAGACCAACCAGGCGCTCCTGCAAGACAATGATCGCCAGTTCAAACAAATCCTCGAAAAAATTCGACAGCTAATGAGTGGAAACAAGGGGGATAGCCTACTCAACGAGCTCGAATCCCTGCACAAACAATTGGAGGGGGCCCAGCAACAAGCCGTCCGACTCTCGTTTGAGCAAAAACCCGAGGAAGCGCTCGCCTTCGTAATTAATACGTTCCGTCCGCTCAGCCTTGCATTTATAGATAAGGCCAAGCGTTTCTATGAGAAACAATCTGCAATTCTGGAAAGTAGAAAAACTGAAGCCATGGAGAAAGTGAGGTCTTATACCACTGCATTGGTGTCTGTTTCTTTATTTACTGTTTTAGTTGGACTAACAATCGGCATTCGCCTGAGCCGCATGATTACCGGACAGCTCCGGGAGAGCATCACCCAACTTGCGTCGTCTTCAGCAGAGATTCTTTCCACCACTTCCCAGGTTGCCGCTGGCGCAGCCGAGACCGCAGCCGCAGTAAGCGAGACAACCGCCACCGTGGAAGAGGTCAAGCAAACCGCATTGACTACGAGCCAGAAAGCTAAATATGTATCAGACAGCGCGCAGAAAGCTTCCAATATCTCCGAGGCTGGACGCAAATCGGTGGAGGAGGCTATTAGTGGAATGAATCGGATCCAGGAGCAGATGGAATCCATAGCTGAGAGCATTATGCAGCTCTCCAAGCAGGGGCATGCCATCGCCGAGATCATTGCCACAGTCAACGACCTGGCTGAGCAATCCAATTTGTTGGCCGTGAATGCCGCTATTGAGGCGACCCGGGCTGGGGAGCAAGGTAAGAGTTTTGGCGTAGTTGCTCGGGAGATAAGAAGCCTGGCGGAGCAATCCAGACAAGCCACTGCCCAGGTGCGAAGCATTCTGGGTGATATTCAGAAAGCGACTAATGCTGCGGTACTCGCCACTGAGCAGGGCAATAAAGCGGTAGAGGCGGGGGTCAGGCAATCCACCGAGACTGATGAAGCAATCCGCCTACTATCCACCAGCATCAGTGAGGCAGCGCAAGCAGCTACCCAAATTGCGGCATCAAGCAAGCAACAAATGGTCGGCATGGATCAGGTGGCGATGGCCATGACTAATATCCAGCAGGCGAGCGAACAGAACGTGGCAGGTACCAGGCAGGCAGAATCAGCGGCACAAGGCTTATATGAGATGGGGAATAAATTGAGTGTCCTCGTAGGCAGCAAGAAAGACCGTTTCATAGAGGAAGCGGGAAAAGTCCATGCCTGACAAAAGGGATGTGCTTCTGGAAAGGCTCCTTGCAATGTTTCGCATCGAGGCAGAGGCCCACCTGAAGGATATATCGTCGGGACTGCTCGCCCTGGAGGGAAAACCTGTAGATACCCCGGCGTTCGATATCATTGAGAACATGTTGCGGTGCGCACATAGTCTCAAAGGTGCAGCACGAGCAGTCAACCTTGCCCAAGTCGAGGAGGCCTGCCGTTCTCTGGAAAATGTATTCTCCGCACTGAAAGATAAAAGCCTTGCCGTATCGTCATCGCTCATCGATCGGCTGCTTAGGACGGTCGATGCCCTAGGGACGCTCGTTTCAGGAGAGGGCAGCATGACTGAGCGGCAAAAGCCGTTGTTGACTACAATAACCCGACAGCTCGATGAAACGCTGGAAAGTCCCATAAAAGAAGGGCGTACGGGCTCCTCATTATCGCAGGCTGCATCACCTTTATCTTTGCTTCCCCCTGATGAATCATCCCCAACCCGTGCCGACGTAAGGGCATATTTGCGCACCTCTACTCCGAGCCATGCATCTGCAACAATCAGAGTGCCTACCGTAAAACTCGAAAAGGTTCTGCGTCAGGTTGAGGAATTGTTGCTGCCCTGCCTGACAGCGCGACAACGGGCCAAGGAGCTAGGCGAAATCACCGCGACACTTGCCACATGGAAGAAGCAGCGCCTGCAAATCCAGTCGGCAGTCCGCATTATTGATCGCGAGTTGACATCCGGCCTCAAGGATAGCCCCTTCCAAGGACAACATGAGCTCCCGAAGCTGCTCAAATACCTGGATGGGGAGCCGCTTCAAATGAAAGCGCTTGAGGAGCGGCTAGGGAGATTGCAGCGGACTATCGAACAAGACCAACGCGCACTTGCTGGCATGACCGATTGTCTGATTCAGGACGTCAAAGAAATGCAATTACTGCCTTTCTCGACGCTGTTGGATATTCTGCCGCGATTCTCGCGCGAGCTGGCCCGCGAACAGGGCAAGAGCCTGGAGCTGGTGGTGAGTGGCGGCGAGGTGGAAATTGATCGGCATATTTTGGAAGAGATGAAAGACCCTTTGATCCATCTGGTGCGTAATTGCATCGACCACGGTATTGAGCAGCCGGCAGCCCGGTTAGCTAGAGGTAAGCCTTCGTCGGGAAGAATCACCTTCGCATGCTCGCAAAGCGATAGCGGTAAGGCTGAGATACGTGTAGCCGATGATGGGGCCGGAATCAATGTCGGTAAATTGAAAGCTGCCGCTCACAAGCTTGGCGTAATGTCTGAGGAGGAGATGGAGCAACTGGGTGAGTCGGAATTGCTTGCGCTTATTTTTAGATCTGGTGTGACCACCAGTCCCCTCATCACCGATATCTCTGGACGCGGCCTGGGACTCGCGATTGTACGTGAAAAGGTTGAAGCTTTGGGCGGCAGCATCAAGGTCAAATCAAGTACTGATACCGGAACTGCTTTCCATATCTTACTGCCGTTAACGCTAACAAATACCCGGGGAGTTCTGGTTCATGCCGGAGGACAGCTTTTTGTTATTCCTTCAAGCAGCGTTGAGCGAGTAGTCCGAATCGCCAAAAACGAAATTCAGACAGTGAAAACTCGAGAAACCATTCTGGTAGATAAACAACCTGTTTCTCTGGTCAGGTTGAATGACATACTGGAACTGGCTCGCAATTCGGCAGAAATGGAACCTACGCACTATTTGCGGGGGATCGTTCTTAGTTCAGGTCTTGGTCGTGTTGCATTTCTCGTGGAAGAGGTTCTCGGGGAGCAAGAGGTAGTAATAAAAGCACTCCTCCCGCCATTGAAGCGGGTAAGAAACGTCGCGGGTGTATGCATGCTGGGAACCGGGCGAGTGGTCCCGGTGCTTAACGTACCTGATCTGTTGAAATCGGCTGTGAAAGCATCCTCGGCTACATTCATCTCTACTCAGCACTCATCGGCTGAGAAGCAGGGAACATCAAACAAGCCCTCTATTTTAGTGGTGGACGATTCCATCACTGCTCGGACGCTGCTCAAACATATCCTGGAATCGGCAGGTTATCGTGTGACTACAGCTGTGGATGGAGTGGAGGGCTATACCGCCCTTAAAACGGGCGCCTACAGCCTGGTAGTCTCTGATGTTGAAATGCCGCGAATGGATGGCTTTGCCCTGACAGCCAAGATACGTGCTGACAAGCAGTTGGCGGCGCTGCCGGTGGTATTGGTAACGGCATTGGATTCACGTGATCACCGGGAGCGAGGCATCGATGTGGGAGCGAATGCATATATCGTGAAGAGTCGCTTTGACCAAAGCAATTTGCTGGAGGCGACCCGACGCCTGATCAGTATCAGCAGCATTAATCCGTGAGTTCCCTCCCATGATAAACGTCCTGGTAGTGGAAGATTCACCAGTAGTGCGAGAGTTCCTCATTTACATACTCAGTTCCGATCCTGATATCACTGTTATTGCGACCGCCGGCGACGGAGAAGAAGCAATCGATGCCTTGCGCAACCATCGGCCCGACGTAATCACGATGGATATTCACATGCCGAAGCTGAATGGAGTGGCGGCCACACAGCTGATCATGGAGACACAGCCGACTCCCATTGTCATCGTGAGCGGCAGTACGGATCCGGCAGAGGTTGGGATCACATTTGATGCGATCGATGCAGGAGCATTGGCAGTGCTCCCGCGGCCGGCAGGCATCGGTCATCCGGATCACGAGGCGACAGCTCGGAAGATGATAGAGGTCGTAAAACTGATGTCAGAAGTAAAGGTAGTTCGTCGCTGGGCGCGCATGCGAGGAGCTTCTCCGGCCTCCCTTTCTGTACGTGCCCCCCTGCTTAACCTTGTGGCGCAAACAAGAATTGTCGTTGTAGGTGCTTCAACGGGCGGCCCGCCTGCACTCGAGGCGATTCTTTCGTCACTCCCAAAGCATTTTCCTGTGCCTATTCTAATCGTTCAGCATATGACTGCGGGATTCATGGAAGGATTTGTCCAATGGTTAAAGAACTCGTCCAATCTCCCCGTTCATATTGCAAGGCAGGGTGAGTTGCCCCTGCCAGGGCATGTTTATATGGCACCCGATGAATACCAGATGAAGGTGGAGAACCGAGGGGAGATCGTTTTGACCAAGGACGAGCCAGAGTATGGATCAAGACCCTCAATTTCATATCTTTTTAGGTCGGTTGCCAGAGTCTACGGTCACGATGCCGTTGCTGGCCTATTGACGGGGATGGGCCGTGATGGTGCCGACGAATTACGCCTTCTGAAGGAGAAAGGCGCGATTACTTTCGCACAAGACAAGGAAAGTTCGGTCGTTCACGGTATGGCGGGCGAGGCGATCAGGTTAGGTGCGGCGACCATGGTCTTGCCTCTGGAAAAGATTGCCGCAGCGCTAACGAATATGGTGGCAGAACGAGGAGAAACTAAGCTTGGCGCATGATATTTCAATCCACGATGCCCGGAAAGTCGAGATTCTCATCGCGGAGGACAGTCCCACGCAAGCGGAAAAACTGAAGTATCTGCTGGAGGAAAACGGCTACAAAGTTACCACTGCAGGCGATGGCAAGCAGGCCCTCTCGAGGGCGCGGCAGCGCAACCCGACATTGATTATCAGTGATGTGATGATGCCGGAAATGAATGGGTTTGCGCTATGCGGCGAAATCAAGCGGGACGCACAACTCAAGAAGATTCCAGTGATCCTGCTTACCTCGCTGGCGGATGTCAAGGATATCATCCAGGGATTGGAATCAGGGGCCGACAATTTTATCCGCAAGCCCTACGACGACCGGTATCTTCTTGATCGCATCGAGTATCTGCTGATGAGCCATGAGCTGCGCAAGAGTCAGAAGATGCAAATGGGAATGCAGATTTATCTGGGCGGGCAAAAACATTTCATCACCAGTGAGCGGCAGCAGATCGTGGATCTATTGATTTCAGTTTATGAGGATGCGGTTCGCCTCAACGCTGAACTGAATACGCGACAACGTGAGCTGACGCACTCGAATCGCTTGCTCAATGGGCTGTATCGAATGGCGGAAGGCTTGAACCAGGCAGCAACCGAGCGCGAGGTCAGCGAAAAAGCGCTGGAGTACGCCATGATGTTGCCGGGAGTCCAGGCGGGATGGCTTTATTTATGGAATACCGACGGTCTGAGTTTGGCAGGCTCACGAAACGTACCTGCATCAGTAAGTGCTGATGGCTTGGATATATCATGCAATTGCCTGCGCCTTTTGCTCACCGGAGAGCTCGGCAATACTCCTAAAATTTTAAACTGCGAGCGTCTCTTCTCAAGCGGAGGCAAGGGTTCTTGCCACCATATCACCATACCGATGTGGAGTGGCAGCAAGAACCAGGGCGTGATGAATCTCCTGGGCCTGGAACAGGATCAGTTCAGGGAGAATGAGTTGGACACATTCCACGGGATTGGCCAGCAGGTAAGTGTTGCGCTGGAGCGCGCCCGATTGCATGAACATATGGAAAAGTTGGTGGGGGAACGTACTGCGGCGTTAACAGCGGAGATCGCTCAGCGCAAGGAATATGAAGCGAGAGTAGTCCGGCTCAACCGTTTGTATAGCGTGTTAAGTGGTATCAATACAGCCATTGTGCGTGTCCGTGAAATACAGGAGCTTTTCAATGAGGCATGCCGTATTGCAGTCGTTCATGGTGGATTCGCTTTCGCTTGGATCGGAATGCTGGGGGGAAATACGAGAATAATTACACCAGTGGCTAAGATGGGGCAAGGAAATGATGAGCTGCTCCAACTCAACCTATCTCTGATGAGTGCGCCGGAAGGCGCTCCACTGGTAGAGGATTTAATCACACATCTCAAGCCGTTCATTTGCAATGATCTCATTGCCGATAAGCGCATGGAGGGTTTGCATAACGCAGCGCTGGCTCACGATTATCTTTCCATGGCGATCTTGCCCCTGGTTCTCGATGGGCAACTCGTTGGCACTCTGACTCTCTATACTCCCGAGACAGGGTTTTTCGACGAGGAGGAAATTGCTTTGCTAGTAGAAATGGCAGGCGATATTTCGTTTGCAATGGATCACCTGAAAAAAGAGGAGCGCATCAATTATCTGGCTTTCTTCGACGCTGTGACCGAGCTTCCGAACCGGGCATTATTTCTAGACCGGGTTAATCAGCGGATCAAGATGGTTTCTTCCGGTCACGAGATGCTTTCCGTAATTGTCCTGGACATCGAACGGTTCAGCAGTATTAATGAATCGTTCGGCCATGGAGCGGGCGACAGTCTACTCCGCCAACTTGCAAAGCGGCTGAAGCAGCTGCTTTCAGAAGCAGACATTCTGGCTCATCTTTCCGCCGATTATTTTGCTATTGCCAGAAAACATGAAGAGGAAAGCATCGACATCGTCCATATGCTAGAGAAGCTTCTGTTCGAGGTTCAGAACGAGCCCTTTTTAATTAATGGACAGGAACTGTGGGTTTCCGCCAGGGCGGGAGCTTCGTTCTTTCCTAGCGACGGCCTGGATACTGATACGCTCTTGAGAAATGCTGAAACAGCGCTAAAGAAGGCCAAGCATTCTTCCGACAAGCATTTGTTTTATGCTCCCGAATTTCATGCACGGGTTAAAGAAAAACTGAAACTCGAGATCAAGCTGCGTCAGGCGTTGGAGCAGGAACAATTGGTGCTGTACTACCAACCCAAGGTTGATTTGAAGAGTGGGCAAATAAGCGGACTCGAGGCCCTGATGCGCTGGCACGATCCGGAAAGCGCTATGGTACTTTCACCGCTGCACTTCATTCCCTTACTTGAAGAAACAGGAATGATTCTTGACGCGGGGCGATGGGCGCTGAGCAAAGCGATATCGGATGCAAATAAATGGAAAGCCATGAGTTTAAATCCACCGAGAATTGCTATCAATGTTTCTCCCGTTCAGTTACGGCAGAAGGATTTTGTCGATATGGTGGCAAATGTGGTAAGCGACGCGGGAGATCAGGCTGCGTTCCAGCTTGAGATCACGGAAAGTGTAATCATGCACGATATCAAAGCCAATATCGAGAAGCTCAATCTCATCCAGGATATGGGTATCGAGCTTGCGATAGACGATTTCGGTACCGGTTATTCTTCGCTCAGTTATATCGCCAAATTGCCCGTCAATGTCCTGAAAATTGATCGCGCTTTCATCAGCGATATGAATATCAATCCAGACAATCTCACCATTGTTTCCGGAATCATATCTCTGGCACATTCGTTGCATTTGCGTGTCGTTGCCGAGGGGGTGGAAACGATTGAGCAAGCCGAGCTTTTGCGAAGCCTCGAATGTGAGGAGATGCAGGGCTATCTCTTTAGTCCCGCCGTCACAGCGACCAAGATAATAGAGTTTCTACACCAGAAGAAATCTCTTTAAATATAGATGGCATGGAAATGGCCCTTTTGGGTTCTTAAATTGGCTAGTTCATGAATGCTTTGTTCATTGAACGGCTCGTCAACAGCGCTCTCCCTCATTAGGGCGTCATCTAAGCCGATTTATAATATGGGTAATGACCTCGATTAACACTTTAAATGGGCGGGTTTGGAAAGATATGTCCGAAAACCAGGCATTGAAAGCGAGGAAACTGGGCAGATGATTCTTCCTTTAGGGGATTCTGACGCCAGCGATTTTGCAACTTTGCTACAGATTCACACTCCGCCCCCCATCCACCGCAATGATCTGGCCGGTGATGTAAGGCGCATCTGAAATCAGGAAAGCAACGGTCCGGGCAATGTCATCCGGCTCACCCGTTCGTTTCAGCAGTGTCCTCCCAATGATGTGCTGGCGCGAAGCTTCATCTGCCCACACACCCGCTTCCGGCCACAGAATGGGGCCAGGCGAGATGCCATTTACCCGGACTTCGGGCGCAAGCTCCTGCGCCAGCGATCGGGTCAGCGAGGCAAGTCCACCCTTGGCGGCGTTGTATACCACGTAATTTTTGAGTGGCCATTCCGAATGAATGTCAACGATATTGACAATGCAGCCATGCTGTTTTCTTAATTCGGGAGCCGTCGCCTGGGATAGAAACAGGGGGGCTTTCAGGTTGCTTCCCATGAGATCATCCCACATCTCTTCGGTAATTGCCCCGAGAGGGGTGGAGAAAAAGCTGGAGGCGTTATTGACCAACGCATCCAGCTTCCCGAATCGCTCTACGGTTTCAGCTACCAGTTGCGGCAGGCGTGCAGTATCCAGCAGGTCGGCCTGAAACAGGGCGACTGAATTAGACCGTACCTGGTTCAGTTCGGCCTGCAGTGCCTGCGCCTCCTCAATCGAGCTTCTGTAATGCACGGCCAGATTTGCTCCCTGTGCGTGCAGGCGGCGGCAGGTGGCGGCGCCCACGCGCCTTGCTCCTCCTGTGACGAGTATCACTTTCCCTTGCATCGCTATCTCCTCTACACTTGCGGATTGATCGATTTTTCTTTTATTGCTGTCATGAAACTGGTTAGGAAATATCTCTGGATTCCCGCTTTCGCGGGAAAGACGGCACTTCTGTTCGATGGCCGGTTCTATGTCAAAGCGTAGCATAGCGCCAATGCAGCCACAGCCGCCATTCCCTGCACCGAGCGAAGCAGCGCTCGAGCATAGCCGCGCACTGACAGAACTCATTCATGCGGAAATCAGTGCCGCTGGCGGGTGGATTTCATTCGAGTATTACATGAGGCTGGGGTTGTACGCACCGGGCAGGGGTTACTACAGTGGGGGTGCCGTAAAATTCGGCCAGGAAGGCGATTTCGTCACTGCGCCCGAAATTTCCTCGCTGTTTGGCAGGACTGTGGCGCGCCAAGCCAGGCAGATACTTGAGTTGACGGGTGACGACAGCGATATTCTCGAATTTGGCGCCGGGACAGGTAAGTTGGCGCTCGATCTGTTGGTTGAACTCGAAAAACTCGGGTGTCTGCCACAGCAGTATTTCATCCTCGAAGTGAGCGCGGAACTTCAGCAGCGTCAACGGCAGTTGCTTGAGCAGTTCGCGTCGCATCTCGCCTCCCGAGTCCACTGGCTGAAACGTTTGCCGGAGCAGTTCGATGGCCTGATACTGGCCAACGAGGTGCTCGATGCCATGCCGGTGCACCTGGTCGCGTGGCGCGGCGACGCATTATACGAGCGCGGTGTCTCCTCAGCCGGCAATGAGTTTGTCTGGAGTGAACGCCCTCTTGCAGAAGGAGTACTTTTCGAAGCGGCGCGGGAACTGGCGGATCGAATTCGTTCCGGGGGTAATGAAGGTGAATATGTCAGTGAAATCTGCCTTGAGGCGCGGGGTTTCATTGCGAGTCTCGGCAAAATGCTGCAACGAGGGGCGATCCTGCTGATCGATTACGGATTCGGCCGGGATGAGTATTATCATCCTCAGCGCAGGCAGGGAACATTGATGTGTCATTACCGCCACAACGCCCATGACAATCCATTTTACCTGCCAGGTCTGCAGGATATAACCAACCATGTCGATTTCAGCGCCGTTGCCGATTCGGGCACCGAAGCGGGCCTGGAATTGCTGGGTTATACGACACAGGCACACTTTCTCATCAATTGCGGAATAACGGAAATTCTGGCGGAGACGCCTGCTGGGAACACAAGGGACTATTTGCCGCTGGCAAACCAGGTGCAGAAACTGGTGAGCCCGGCTGAAATGGGGGAACTATTCAAGGTCATGATCCTAGGCAAAGGGATTCGCAGGAACCATCCACCTCCTGTCGGTTTCACGGGCGGCGACAAGAGCCGCCTGCTATAGAAGATTGGAGTGTGAGGAGCAGCTTCACATCACTCTCGGCTTTAATATGACATGCTATGATTGGATGGGTATGATAAAGAACTTGCATGCTTGAAACTGAGGGGGGAGTGATCCATGACGACCGTAAGGGAATTATTGGAGGGCAAAGGATACGAAGTTGCGAGCATCGAGCCGGATAAATCGGTATATGAGGCCATGCACTTGATGGCGGCGAAAAATATCGGTGCGTTGCTGGTGTTGCACCGGGGAAAACTGTCAGGCATTTTTACCGAGAGAGATTATTCCCGCAAGGCATACAGCCTGGATCGGCTCGCGAAAGATATCCAGGTGAAAGAACTCATGACTGCGCAGGTGGCATATGTGAGCCCGGATTATTCCACCGAGGATTGCATGGCATTGGTGACTAAAACCCGAGTTCGCCACTTGCCCGTGCTGGAGGATGGTAAAGTCATAGGGATCATCTCCATCGGCGACCTGGTCAAGGATGCGATCTCGGGCCGCGAATTTATCATCGACCAGCTCGAGCGTTATATATACGGGACACGCGGCCCGGAATAAGCCATATTGTACTACTCCTTGATATTACCCCCTTGATATTACCCCTCTGCGACTTCGATCCAGGGTCCAGTGACTACTCCGCTTCGATGAAACACTGTTCCTCATTCGATCGACAAGTACGATTTGGAGAGTCCCGTCCTGCTCTCCTGAAAATTTTGCTCTGGTCTGCGCCCTGCCATGAGGGGGGCGTGTGAATGTCAGCACAAATCTTCTTTTCATCCTCCCACGTAAAATTTTTTTGAATTTGAACGGCTCTGACAAAAGCAGGTCTACTGTCCATGAAGCCGGTTGACCTTCCTTCCGATTTTTCTTCGGATCCATTACTGCGATTGCGCCGCGAAATAAGCGACGAAGCCAGCCAGTGCGTCGCGTGCGGCCTCTGTGTGCCGTATTGTCCCAGTTATCGGATCACGTTGTCCGAGGCTGACTCGCCGCGTGGGCGCATTGCATTGATGAGTGGAGTGGCCGCCGGACGCATTCCAATGAATGCACGTTTCGCATTGCACATGGATCGTTGCCTTACCTGCCGCGCCTGCGAAGCTGCCTGTCCCAACCATGTCCGTTTTAGTCAGTTGATAGACGACGCCCGGGAGATGATTTCGTCACCACCGCTTGGGGTCGGGAGGAACAATCCGGGATTCCGGGTATCCCGATTTCGGAAATGGGTAGAGCGTGAACTGATCGCACATCCCTCGCGTATTGATGCATTGCGGCCGCTTCTGCGTTTCTATCAGCGAAGCGGCTTGCAGAAATGGGTGCGCAAATCCGGTTTGCTGGGCAAGACGAAACTCGCCTTGCTGGAAGCCCAGGTTCCGTTTATCGACAAGCCTCGTTCTTCATCATGGTCGCCTGTTTATCCTGCTGTCGGCAAGCCGCGAGGGGAGGTTGGGCTGTTCCTTGGTTGCGTCGCACGCGTGGCGGATGTAACCACATTGGACGCGACCCTGTTCGTACTCAACCAATTGGGTTATACCGTGCATGTGCCCTCCGCCCAGACTTGCTGCGGAGCGCTTCACCGGCACAGGGGCGACGCGGATACGGCGGAGCAACTGGAACGTCAGAACATACAGGCGTTCGCTGGGTTGGATTTGGGTGCGATTATCACTACGGCATCCGGTTGCGGTGCACAGTTGTCCGAATATTCCTCTTTCCCTGATTGGCAGCGCACAACAGGGGCACCAGCGGTAGGCCCGCAAACAGGGAGCGAGACTACCAGGCGATCGCCGCCGAAGTTCCTGGATATCAGTGAATTCCTCGCGGGGACAGAAGGATGGGAAGATGTCAGGCTCCAGCCCTTGCCGTACAAAATCCTGGTACATGAGCCTTGCACCTTGCGCAATGTATTACGCGCATCGGCATACGCCTATAAACTGCTGGAGCGCATCCCGCAAGCGCGAGTAGTACCTCTTGCCGGGAATGATCAATGCTGCGGCGCTGCAGGAACCTATTTCCTGGATCAGCCGGAGATATCGGCGGCACTGCTCGAGGACAAAGTGACGGCCTTGAAAGCAGGGCAGGCATGTTACCTTGCGACATCCAATGTGGGCTGCGCACTGCATATCGCTACCGGCTTGCGACAGGCAGGATTGGGGATCGAAGTCATTCACCCGGTCACGTTAATAGCAAGGCAAATGGGTATGCAATCTCTGAAATAGCTTTCTCGTTCAATCCAGCGAAGCTGGGGGCGTAGGCGTGTTCAGGGCTTAATTTTCCCTGCCCGTGGTAAAGGTCCTGGAAGTGGCTGCCTCTCCTACCGCTGATCATCCAGCATCTCATCTTTTCCAGTTTCCTCATCCGGGATTCCTTATTGCATCACGGCAGACCATTCCTGTAACTGATCAACTGTAGTACTGATACCGCCACACACGATAATCAATATTTTTTTATATCCGGATAAAGCTGGAACCCTTTCATAGACCGTCGCCAGCGCTACGCCGCAGGCGGGCTCAACCACCGCATGATGATCGTGCAGGAATTGCATGCACGCCGAGACGGCGAGCTTGTCCGGTAATACGACGCTCTCAATGCGATGTTTTCTCGAATATTCCAATGCCTGCCTGCAAACCGCACTTGCCCCTAATGTTGTCGCAATGCTCGATATCCTGGGCAACTCCACAAGCGCTCCAGCGCTGAGTGCCTGCGCAAAGGAGTCCGCGCCTTTGGTTTCGACGGCGATTATGGGCACATCCTGCCACTCATTCCGATTCAGTCCCTCTATAACGCCGCACAGAAGGCCGCCTCCGCCGACGGACAGGACGATCACGTCGGGTTTTGGTCCTGTATCGACTACTTCATCAATGATGCTGGCATGACCCGTCCAGATGAGCGGATCATCAAAGGGGTGCAGAAAAGCGTCCTCGGGTTGCACGAGCGATAGTGCAAAAGCATTCGCCTCACTGAGAGATTTCCCCTGGATTACCACTTCTGCTCCCTCTCGCACCATCAGTTCCCTGGCGCGCTTTGAAGCGGTTTCCGGCACGACGATAATCACGGGCACGGACAGATTACGTCCGGCAAAGGCAACCGCAAGGCCCGCATTTCCGCCAGATGATGAAATGAAGCGTCTTGCCCCGCGTCGGAAATATTCTTCACACGCATGCCCGATTCCCCGGGCTTTAAAAGAGCCGGAGGGCTGAGCGATTTCCATTTTCAGCCACACTGAATGTCCGATTCTATCGCTTAAAGGGCGCGATTCGATTAATGGTGTTTGGATATGTAGAGTCATTTATACGATCTTCGGTCGAGCTGAGCCATGAGAATACATCATAAACGGTCTTTCAGACCAAAGCTGAAGACTTTGTTGATTGGAGAATTGGTGGTAGTGAATTTGAAAAAAGCATGGCGAGCGGAACCAGGGGTTGAGAATATCCGAAGTCACTCACCCTGCCACGTTAACAACAGGGCGAATGGGTATACAATTGCAGAAATGGCAGCGTTATCATTCTTACCGTTTTCATTGCTTTCTTTCTCAGAGAATCTTATGCCCAATCTTGACAAACTCATCATTGGTTTCGACCACGCGCTGCGCACCTTGTTGACTCCGGCGCAGACACTGCGGCCAGTGCCCGGAACCCAGTTGCCGGAGGCGGAGCTGGATGATCTGGAGAAAAGCGAATCGGCGGCACTGATGCGTGTCAACCACGTGGGCGAGATCTGCGCGCAAGCCCTTTATCAGGGCCAAGCGCTGACGGCGCGGGATGCCGAGGTCCAGCAGACACTTGCCCAGGCGGCGCGCGAGGAAACCGAGCATCTTGCCTGGACGGAACGGCGCATTAACGAATTGAGCGGACGCAAGAGTCTATTGAATCCATTATGGTATGGCGGTTCATTTGCCATTGGCGCTTTCGCCGGATTGCTGGGCGACAAGTGGAACCTGGGGTTTCTTGCGGAAACCGAACGTCAGGTGTCCGCTCATCTCGGGGGGCACCTGAGCCGTTTGCCCCACGCCGACGAGAAGAGCCGCGCCATTGTGACCCAGATGCAGATCGATGAGGCCGGACACGCCACTACCGCCATGGCGAATGGCGGCGCCGAACTGCCGATGCCGGTGAAACTGGTGATGAAGATGGCGTCATCGGTGATGACCCGGACTGCCTATTGGGTCTAACGAATATAGCAGGTCTAAAGCCAATACTGAGGGGCGAAGGCTTCACGCTTCCACGATTTCAAAATCGTGGGTCAGTTCTGCTGTTTTGGCCAGCATGATCGATGCGGAACAGTATTTTTCAGCGGACAAGCTGATTGCGCGTTCTACCTGTTGCGGATTCAGTTTTTTTCCGGTCACGATGAAATGGAAGTGAATGCGGGTAAACACTTTCGGCTCTCGTTCGGCCCGTTCCGCTTCAATGCGCACCTCACAATCGCAGATATCCTGGCGGCCTTTTTTCAGAATCAGCACAACATCAAAAGCTGCGCAGCCCCCGGTTCCCATCAACAGCATCTCCATCGGGCGGGGTCCACGGTTCCTCCCCCCTGATTCCGGCGGTCCATCCATCAGTACTGTATGACCGCTGCCTGATTCGCCCAGGAAACTTGCTTCGCTCTGCCATTTGACGCGTGCTTTCATGCCGCTCCTTTCCAGAATTCGATTACGCTATTTTAGCGACTTCCTACCATGCCGAGTGTAGTGACCCTCAATCCGGCGCAGGCGTCAGGCGGTACCACAACATGCCAATGACCTCGTGGAAGAACAGGCTGCTTTTGAGGAGCGCACCGGCGTTTGGAATGAATGTAAGCAGATCGGTCTTGTAACGCCGCGTGTATCCTGTGGCAGCAGGAGTAACCTCGAATCCGGCCTGTTCGAATTCGCGCGCCGCTCTCGGCATGTGCCACGCATGGGTGACAAGCGCGATCTGGCGGATACCCTGTTTTTGCAGGATGGCAAAGCTCTTGTAGGCGTTTTCCCGGGTATTGCTCGATGCTTCCTCTACCCACTCGACTGGAACGAGAAACTCCTCTTCCAGCACTGCCTTCATCTGCATGGCTTCGGATGAGCGATTACCGAGAGGGGCGCCTCCTGCGGCCAGCATCGGTTTGCAAGTTGCACGATACATCTTCGCCGCATAGCGAACACGTTCCAGCGTGTATCTGCCGACGGTATGATCGTCATATTCGGGCGCATAATAGTAGGTTCCTCCACCCAGCACGACGATGGCTTGTATGCTGTCGTCAGGCGGGTTCTTTTCCGGGGACGCCTCCAGTACCTGCAACAGGGCGTCCGCGACGATCGGAATGGAAAGAAGGTAAAGCAGAGCAAGTGCGGCAGCTACCAATGTCATACCTGTTCCCTGTCGGCGTTTCAGGAGCAGGATGCCTGCGACGCCCAGTAAAATAAGGTTGAACGGGGGGAGAAGAAATGCGCTTGCGAAGTTGGTTGCAAACCAGTTCATGTACTTTTGGCAGGGGCAAGCAAAATAAAAAAGCCGGCACTTGCCGGCTTTTTTAGCGGACCTGGACTTATTGGGTCAGAATCCACTGTGCCAGAGTCTTGGCATCTGCCTCGTTAACCTTTGCATTTGGCGGCATGGGAACAGGTCCCCAAACTCCCTGGCTTCCTTTCTGGATTTTTCCTGCCAGATAGTCCACGGCTTTCGGGTCAGCCTTATACTTGGCCGCTATATCCTTCAATGCAGGCCCGACCAGTTTTTTGTCCACCATATGACAATTCAGGCAACCGCTGCTTTTCGCCAAATCGGGGCTCGCCTGCGCGGTACCGACAACCAACAAAGCTGATGCCGCAACCATTCCCATCCAGACAGCTTTCATTACACACACTCCTTTTATCCGTTAATTATAGAAAAGGGATCTTATCTTACCTCGAATTTCGCTGATACGCAGCAATTCCTGCAAGTCAGTGATTTCCGGTAAGCACTTAACGCCATGACAGACCCAGGCGTTGACACCGATCCCTGACGGAAGGGGCTTGGCAAGACTCGGCGGCAGCGTTGCTGGCATCCCGCCATCAACCGGCAGCGCAAGCACAAGAGCGATGGGGGCGCGCTGACGCAAGGCGTTTTCCCATCTCACCATCGCGTCCGCTTTTCCCCGCAGTATGACAACGGTGGGAGGTACGAGCCACTGCTCAAGCGCCAGAAGCAGGCTGCAACAGGAGTCGGGATGCCGGATCAGGGCAGGGTAGAAGAGTCGCAGCGCGCGTTCTGCCGCGTGCAGATAACGGAATTCCCCCAGCAGATAACCCATGCGCTGAAGAGTATAGATCGCGACGCCGTTGCCGGATGGTGTAGCATGGTCATAACCAGGCTTGGGACGATGGATCAGATTTTCATGATCATGGCTGGTAAAGAAAAAACCGCCGGCTTCCTTGTCTTCAAACTGGTCCAGAAGAACGTCGGCCAGCGCAATGGCGAAATCGAGATCCACAGGGCGGAACGTTGTCTGCATCAGTTCCAGTAATCCGTCCAGCAGGAAAGCGTAATCGTCGAGATAGGCATTGAGATGTCCATTTCCGTCCTTCCAGGTTGCCAGCAGGCGTCCGTTTTTCCAGAGGGTGGAACGAATGAAATCCACTGCACGGATAGCCGAGCGCACCCAGTCGTCGCGACCGAATATGCGTCCGGCCCGAGTCATGCCCTTGATCATCAGTCCATTCCAGCTGGTCAGGGTTTTCTCATCCCGCCCGGGAAGAACGCGACGCTGGCGCTGTGCAAGCAGCTTCTTGCGCGCTGATTCAAGCCATTGTCGTGCGTTTGCGTAGGGGACGCCGAAGTTTTCAGCTATCTCGGGCAGCGATTGGGTGACTGCCAGATGCCAGTGTCTGTTCCCGAAGTTCGCTCCCTGGGACAGACCATAGTAATCGGCGGCTACGGCATATTCACGACGTGAAAGAATGTGGGACGCCTCACTGCGATCCCATACGTAGAACTTGCCTTCGACGTTTTCCGAGTCGGCATCCAGAGTCGACCAGTAGCCGGCTCCCGTTCTCTTTTCATCCGCTTCATATCCTGGCTGCATTTCGCGCATGACCCAGGTAGCGGTTTCTTCCACAATCTGGGCAAACAGCGGATTTCCGGACGCGATCCAGGCATCCGCATAGAGATGCAGCAGGGGCCCATTGTCATAAAGCATTTTTTCGAAATGCGGAATCTGCCACTGCTTGTCGGTACTGTAACGATAGAACCCACCGCCCACCTGGTCGTAGATGCCGCCTTCCGCCATTTTCTCCAATGTCAGCGTGGCCATGTGCAATGCCTCGCTATTGCCGGCAGTGAAGTAGCGCCGCAAACAGAAATCCAGTTCGGTCAGGTGCAGGAACTTCGGCGCCTCGCCGAAACCACCATTTTCGAAGTCAAACCGGTTCTTCAACTCAGCCAGTGCCTGTTCCAGTGGACGCTCGGAAAATACCGGCGCCTCCGGTGCTTTTGATGGCAGCATATCGGCGAAGGATTTGAGCAGCGATGCACTCTGGCGTTCGATCTCGGGGCGGCGAACGCGGTAAGTTTCCGCCACCCGTGGCAATAAATCGAGGAAACCCGGCAGATCGTGACGCATCGTTTTGGGAAAGTAGGTGCCGCCGAAGAATGGCTTTTGATCGGGCGTCAGAAAAAGCGTGAGAGGCCAGCCGCCGTTGCGCTGTGTCAGCATGTAGAGCGCGGTCTGATAAATCTGATCGATATCCGGGCGTTCCTCGCGATCCACCTTGATATTGATGAAGTACCGGTTCATGACTTCGGCGACTTCCACATCCTCGAAGCATTCGTGCGCCATCACATGGCACCAGTGGCAGGCAGAGTAGCCGACGGATAGCAGGATCGGTCTGTCTTGCGTGCGGGCAAGCGTCAGCGCTTCTTCTCCCCAGGGATACCAGTCGACAGGATTGTCTGCATGTTGCAGCAGGTAGGGGCTGGTTTCACCGGCAAGATGATTGAGCATGGCTTTGTGCTGGGAAAGAACAGGTTAGTCGGTGATCGCTCCCCGGCTGGCACTCGAGACGAGCTTCGAATATTTAGCGAGCACTCCTCGTGTGTAGCGCGGATGGGGCGGTTGCCATTCAGCCCGGCGCCGAGCCAGCTCATCTCCAGGAACGTTGAGCTGCAGCAGCCGTTGCTCGGCGTCTATGGTGATCGAATCGCCTTCCCGCACCAGCGCAATGGCGCCGCCTACAAACGCCTCGGGCGCCACGTGTCCAACCACCATTCCATAGGTGCCCCCGGAGAACCGTCCATCGGTGATCAGGCCCACCGAATCTCCGAGTCCCTCGCCAATGAGCGCAGAAGTGGGAGACAGCATTTCCCGCATGCCCGGACCGCCTTTGGGGCCCTCATAGCGTATCACCACCACGTCACCAGGCTGGATCTCGCGCGCAAGGATCGCTGCCATGCAGGCTTCTTCCGAGTCGAATACCCGTGCCGGTCCGGTAATTTTTGGTGTTTTCACCCCGGTGATTTTCGCTACGCACCCTTCTGTGGCGAGATTACCCTTGAGTATGGCGAGGTGGCCCTGGGCGTACAACGGGTTGTCCCACTGGCGGATGACATCCTGATCCTTGCGAGGCTCTGACGGCACATCCTTCAATATCTCGGCAATGGTCTGCCCGCTGATGGTGATGCAGTCGCCATGCAGCAGGCCGTGATCGAGCAGCATTTTCATTACCTGGGGAATGCCCCCTGCCTTGTGCAGGTCGGTGGCTACGTATCGTCCCGAGGGTTTGAGATCGCACAGTACCGGCACTTTGCCTCGCATGCGTTCAAAATCATCGATCGTGAGGGTCACTTCGGCGGCATGGGCAATGGCGAGGAAATGCAAAACAGCATTGGTGGAACCCCCTACGGCCATGATCACCGCGATCGCGTTTTCAACGGACTTGCGGGTAATGATGTCGCGCGGACGAATCTGTTTCCTGATGGCATCCACGAGCACTTCCGCTGAATGTGCCGCGCTGGTGCGCTTCTCGCCATCCTCCGCAGCCATCGTGGAAGAATAGGGGAGGCTCATGCCCATCGCTTCGAAAGCGGACGACATCGTATTGGCCGTGTACATGCCTCCACAGGAGCCCGCTCCGGGACAGGCGTGGCGCTCCACTTCGAGCAGTTCTTTCGCGTCTATCTTATGGGAGGTGTACTGTCCGACCGCTTCGAAAGCACTGACAATGGTGAGATCCTTTCCTTTATAACGACCCGGTTTGATCGTTCCGCCATAGACAAAAATTGCGGGAACATTCATGCGCGCCATAGCCATCATTGCGCCCGGCATGTTCTTGTCACAGCCCCCGATGGCGATCACGCCGTCCATGCTTTCGGCCTGCACCGCCGTTTCAATCGAATCGGCAATGACTTCGCGGGATACCAGTGAATACTTCATGCCTTCCGTTCCCATGGAGATACCATCGGAAACGGTGATGGTACCGAACATCTGGGGCATTGCGCCCGCCTGTTGCAATGCATGCTCGGCATCCAGCGCCAGTTCGTTCAATCCCTTGTTGCAGGGTGTGATGGTGGAAAAGCCATTGGCCACGCCGACGATGGGTTTGTCGAAATCGTTGTCGCCGAAACCTACAGCCCGCAGCATCGCGCGGTTGGGGGTACGTTCTGCCCCCTGAGTGATTGCCCGGCTGCGCTGGTTATCTGACATGAATTACTCCTTGAATTGAAAAAACGGGAATGCAGGCAAATTCCGGCGAATTCCGGTAGTCAGGGGAAAAGGCGATCGAGGCACCTGCGAAGCTGCGAGGAAAGAAAAAGCAGTTCAAAGTCGCTCTTTTCCGCGTTCTCCGCGGTGAATAATCGTTGCCGTATGTATAATGAGGGGAAAACGAGACTCGTCATTTCATTCCTGCCCAACTCTCCGCCAGGAAGGGCTTCTGCTTTCCCTGCCGATTTTCGCCGGTATGATGTTTTAATGCTGCGCTCGATAAACAAGCTATTTTACCTGAAAAAAATGCAAGCTCATGCTCGTTCATCCCCAGATTGATCCCATTGCCGTTCAACTCGGACCGCTCGCGGTTCGATGGTACGGGCTCATGTATCTCATCGGATTCGCTTGCTTCATTCTGCTGGGGCGCTACCGCATTAAACGAAATCCAGAGGGTGCGTTTACTATCAGCATGCTGGACGATATGCTGTTTTACGGTGTACTCGGCGTGATCGTGGGCGGCCGCCTGGGTCACATATTTTTTTATCAGTTCGGCTATTATCTGGAGCATCCTCTGGAAATCTTTGCCGTCTGGCAAGGCGGGATGTCATTTCATGGCGGTTTTCTCGGGGTGATAGCCGCCATGGCCCTGTTGGCCCGCAAATATCACCTGGGTTGGCTCGCCGTGACGGATTTCATCGCTCCATTGGTGCCGCTGGGGCTGGGGGCGGGGCGCATCGGCAATTTTATCAATGCCGAGTTATGGGGGCGGCCCACCGATGTGCCTTGGGGCATGATTTTTCCGTATGTCGACAATGTTCCGCGTCATCCTTCCCAACTGTACGAGTTCGCTCTGGAAGGGTTAGTGTTTTTTACATTGATGTGGATTTATTCCGCGAGGCCGAGACCGGTTGGAGCGGTTTCCGGAGTATTTCTGATCGGTTATGGTGTATTCCGCTCGTTTGCGGAGTTTTTCCGCGAGCCGGACGAAGGTTTCATGGGCATGATGACGCTGGGTATCAGCATGGGGCAGTGGCTGTCGTTACCCATGATCCTCGCCGGGGTAATCATGCTGGTCTGGGCTTATCGTACCCAGGCCCCTGTGTCCCCCCGGGGGAAAGCCGGCAAAGCTGGCAAAACCACCAAAGCCGCAATCGCGGGCAAGCGCGGCAGCAAATAGAAATAGACAATTAGACAATTTGTATGTCTTTGCGCCGTTCCTACAGTCTGATCGCTCCGCTTTACGATGCCTTGCTCGCCGGGGCGGGTACGGGACTGCGGGCGGCCAGTCTTGAGCAATTGCCACGGCAGGAGAACCTCGACATTCTCATCAGCGGCATCGGTACCGGGCTCGACCTTCCGCATGTTCCAGCGTGTCATCATTATGTAGGACTGGACCTTACCGCGGCCATGCTGAAGCGGGCAAGACCCAGGATAGGAAAGCTGCATGTAGACCTCGTCCAGGGGGACAGCATGTCCCTGCCGTTTGTGGATGCCTGCTTCGATCACGTGGTGCTGCACCTCATTCTGGCGATCGTACCGGATGCCCGCGCCTGTCTGAAAGAAACAGCACGGGTACTGAAACCGGGCGGCAGCGTGCTGATACTCGATAAATTTCTGAAGCCAGGGGAAAACGCAGTGCTCCGACGGGTGGTGAACCTGCTGTCCCAGCATATCGTGACGCGTCTGGATGTGGTTTTCGAAGAGGTGCTTGCAAGTGCTCCGCAACTGAAAGTGGAGTCAGACCAGCCGCTTCTGGCAGGAGGCTGGTTCCGGAGCATTCGACTCGTTAAAGCCGGTTAGGACGTGACCGGGATATGCGATAGGGGTAGAATTTCTACGGGAGGCAAAATCGTAATCCCATCTTCAGCCGGAATGCCATGCGCCCTATTGCCGCTTTCACCGTCATCCTTGCCGTCATTGCTGTGGTCGCAAGCGAAGCGGCCGGCCTGGTGGCGGGCCAGGTAGAGAGGACAGGCAGGGTGAACAGCCCGGGACCGGATTGGACAGAGGCCTATCACAAAAACGGTCTTGTCATTTTTACGAAGGACATAACGGAGGGGCGCCGGGTAATCGCGGTTTCCGAAGTGGAAGCTCCGCCCGAAGCTGTTTTCAATGTTCTCGTTGACTTCGAACATTACCGGGAATTCATGCCGTACGTGAAAGAATCGGAAGTGCTCAGCCGTATCGGCGATAACGAGATGGTCACCTATGCGCGCATCGCGCCGCCGTTTATCAGCGAGCGCGACTATCCCCTCAAGGTCCGGCTGACGCGCAGATCGGCGGCGGGTGATGGCATACCCAAGGACAGCGCCTTCAAGGTCGAGTGGATTGCGCTGCCCGAAGCGAAGCCCGAGGTCGAAGGCGTGGTGCGCATCAAGCTCAACGAGGGTTCCTGGCTGGTGGAGCCCGTGGATGATGGCAGGCACACGCGTCTCACTTATACATTGCTTACCGATCCAGGAGGACTGATTCCGGATTTTGTATTCAACCTTTCGAACACCGTCGCGATACCTGAACTCTTCGATGCAGTAAGGAAGCGTTCCACCGAAGCAGCTTCTGGATGGAAGTAATCAGGCGAGGCACGCTATCCGCCTGTCCCCGTGGATTTTTCAGGGCAATAGATTAACCCTATGTTTGAGCTGAAGACCTTGTTTCTCTTCCTGGCTACAGCGCTTGCCGAGATCGTGGGTTGCTACCTGCCCTACCTCTGGCTTAAACAGGATGGGAGCACCTGGCTTCTTGTTCCTGCTGCTGCAAGCCTTGCAATGTTTGCATGGCTTCTCACGCTTCATCCGACGGACGCTGGTCGTACATACGCGGCTTATGGAGGCGTTTACGTTTTCGTAGCAGTACTTTGGCTGTGGGCTATTGATGGGGTCAGACCGACTGCCTGGGACATGGCAGGTTCTCTTCTGGCGCTGGCAGGTATGGCAATCATCATGTTCGGCCCAAGACATGCATAATTTACATAAGCCCAGGAGCAATTTGCAATTTTTCAACAGGAGAAAATAGATGGTCACGAGAAGGATGATCACCTTGCCGGGCCTGCTGTCAGTGGTTTTGTTTGCCGGCTGTTCGGCGATTTCAACGACACCGGAGGGCAGATCCGTTGAGCTTGTCACAGAAAAACCCAGCGGCAATTGCAAGCCGCTGGGTGACGCGGTTGGCTCCCAGGGCAACTGGATTACCGGCGATTATACTTCGAATGAGAATCTCCTTATCGGCGCCAGAAATGACCTGCGCAACAGGGCTGCCAAAATGGGTGGAAACTACGTCTGGGTGCAGAACTCCGCCAATACGAATGCATGGGGCAGCAAGGGCACGACAAACACGACGGTGCTGGGTGTCGTTTATCGCTGCGAATGATTCCTCGCACCGGGGCTCCGAATACCTTGGGCTGAATTTACTGCTATGTAGGCAGAGCACTGCGTAAATGTCCAGCAAGGTTTACTATAACAGTGCCTGTCCCGTCTGCAATGCGGGCATAAAAGAGCAGCGCCGCCGTATGGAAGCATGCGGTATCAAGGACATCGAATGGGTCGATGTGCATGCGCAGCCGGAAGCCGTTGCAGAAGTAGATGCTTCGCTGGAGCAGGTGCGCGAGCGGCTGCATGTAAAAAGACAGGATGGCCGGATTGACGTGGGCGTGGATGCCTTCACACAACTCTGGTCACAGACACCTGGTCAGCACTGGCTAGCCAGCCTTTTTAGGCTGCCCGTGCTCCGGCAGCTTTCACACCTCGCATACGACGCCTTTGCCGGAAGGCTGTACCGGTGGAATCGCGCCAAGAAACACTGGTAGGTCACTGGCAGGCGCGAATGACCGGGAAACAATTCACGCAGCTATTTCCTGATCAGGAAAGGTTGGTGAAAATTCCGTTCCGGCGCTAATTCCCGGTTTTGTCCAAAGTCCAGGTAACGTTTTCCCCGGCCCGGAATGGAATCAGACTTTCGTCGCCAAATTCCAGTTGCGCAGGCACACGCCAGCTTTCCTTCTTCAATGTAATCCTGTCCTGATTGCGTGGCAACTGGTAGAAATCCGCGCCATGAAAACTGGCAAAGGCTTCCAGCT
Organism: Nitrosospira sp. CT; assembly: GCF_059489795.1. Classification (NCBI taxonomy): domain Bacteria; kingdom Pseudomonadati; phylum Pseudomonadota; class Betaproteobacteria; order Nitrosomonadales; family Nitrosomonadaceae; genus Nitrosospira; species Nitrosospira sp. CT. The sequence goes on along the minus strand of NZ_JCAHZJ010000066.1, from coordinate 339,212 downwards.
TTTCCAGCGCACCCGCCTGTTCGAATGCTTCCGCGTAAAGCTCGATCGCTGCGTGAGCAGTATAGATGCCGGCGCAGCCGCAGGCGTTTTCCTTGGCCGATTGCGCGTGGGGGGCGCTATCGGTGCCGAGGAAAAATTTCGCATTGCCGCTGGTAGCGGCCTCGATCAGCTTCTGCCGGTGGGTTTCCCGCTTGAGGATGGGCAGGCAATAGTGGTGAGGCCGGATACCGCCTTGAAAAAGGGCATTCCGGCTGATCAGGAGGTGGTGCGCGGTGATGGTGGCTGCGATGGTTTCCGGTGCGCTGATGACAAACTCTACCGCTTCCCGCGTGGTGATATGCTCGAATACTACGCGTAGTTGCGGAAAGCGCCGGGTCAACGGGATCAGCACCTGTTCAAGAAAGACTTTTTCCCTGTCGAATACATCCACCTCAGGATCGGTCACCTCACCGTGCACCAGCAGGGGCATATCCGCTTGCTCCATGACTTCCAAGGTTTCATGGCACCTTGCAATGTCGGTAACTCCGGCTGCGGAGTTTGTGGTCGCACCGGCGGGATAGTATTTAACGCCGTAAATTACGCCGCTTCTTTTGGCCTCGACGATTTCCGAAGGAGAGGTGTTATCGGTCAGGTAGAGGGTCATCAGCGGCTGAAAACGCACGCCCTGCGGCAGGGTCGCAAGAAGTCGCTCGCGATACGCCAGCGCCATTTGCGAGGTGACAACGGGAGGCTTGAGGTTAGGCATGACGATTGCGCGAGCAAAGCGGCGGGCAGTGTCCGGCAGCACCGCCCACATGTGCTCGCCGTCGCGGAGATGGAGGTGGAAGTCGTCCGGGCGGGTAAGCGTGAAGGTATTCAAGATAGCTGTGGCACTGTTTTTTTATTTAACTGACAAGAAAAATACTATGAGTCTTCCATTAAGGACTTAAGGGGACTCAAGTCTGCCATTCCCGGAACACATCATTGGAAATTGCGGGAGGGGCAAGCAAAGCACCACCCATCGCAGCAAATGATGGTTCGGTCTCAGCCTTCCCCTATCCTGCGCTACTGTCTCCTGTTTTAGTCCTTGATGCGGCCTAGCAGCGTCTCGCTCGTGCAGGGTTTCTTTTCGGCAATCAACTCGGTGGCGGCACCTACCTGTCCCCAGGTATTCCAGAGCAGGACACCGCGTACGAGCCCATCGCGCAGGTAATAAATCACCCCTTTGCGGAAGGGCTCTACCCAATCTTCGATAATATCGAGACTGGAATCGAGTTCACCGACTGCTTCATAGCCAAGATCAAACAGGTCGGAATAAAAGAAGGGCTGGTGATGATAGGGCTCCGGGCTTCCTGCCATGTTTCGTCCCGCTGCTTCTCCCATCATGTTTGCGTTGTCTTCATGCTCGACCCGCATGCGTTTGTCGAGCAAGGGGCTGTAGAAGTTGGCGACGTCGCCGGCGGCATAGATATCGGGGTTGCTGCTGCGCAGGAATTCATCCACCACGACGCCGTTGTCAACTGCCAGCCCGGCCTGGACAGCCAGTTCCGTGTTAGGAAGAATACCCAGGCCTGCCACTACTCCATCGGCGGAAATCTCAGTCCCATTTCCCGTGGTTACGACTTTTTTTGCTCCTTCTACTCGCATTGATTTGACAGTTTCAAATGCAAGCACGGTAATGCCCTTTTCACCGTAGTAGGAATTAAGGAACTCGACGAGAGGTCTCGGATAAATGCGGGAACCGATACCGTTTTCCGGAAAAATCATCGTGACCCGTTTATCATTCATGGCGAGTGCGGCAGCGATCTCCGAGCCAATGAAGCCGCCGCCGATCACGACAAAATCCGAACCCTGATTGCTCAATTCCCGCAGTTTGCGGTAATCGTCCGCCGTTCTGTAGTAGATTATATTCTCGCCGAAATCGGTAAAACGCCGCACCATGCCGCCTGTGGCAAGCAAAAGTTTTTCATAGGTGTAGACGTTGCCTGCATTATCCGTCGCCGTCTTGTTTGCAGGATCCAGCGCCACTATTTTTTTTCCGAGATGCATGGCGACGTTCAGCCCATGCTCGCTTCGCCAGATCGAATCATAGGGCGAGTCCTTCCATAGTGCTTTGGAAAGGGGGGGGCGGTTGTAGGGATGATGCAGCTCCTCCCCGATGACGGCGATTGCGCCATCGGGATCAATCTTACGGATACCGTGTACAGCAGAATCGGCGGTCATTCCGCCTCCGACAATAAGGTATTTATGGTGTTTCATGTTGGTTTCCTTTGCAGGTATATGAAGCGCAGGTTAAAAATGAACCCGTTGTTATGTTCCGAAACCTTTTGTGTGACAATGTTGCGCGGTAGAGAGCGGAACTCTGTAATAGCGAACCTATCCAATAAAATCGGAAACTTCATAAAACCTATGTAAACTTTTATCCCTCTTCAAGAGGAAATTGCCGGTGCATACAAGGATAGGCCGGCAGCAGGGCAAGTCCCATTGCCCGATAGATCGCAGAGAGGCTGTGCCTCATTATTCAACAATCCTCACGCCAGTATATAATGGGTTCCTCCATGAATTCAAAGCCAAGCTGGGCATGTCCGGAAATTGAACGATGACTGAAGTGAAAACGGATTCAGAAGCAAGCACGATTGATATGTGCGTACAGCACGCACGCGAGATACTGGCGTCCCAACTCCCGCAAGTTAAAGAAAAAGGGTATGATTTTGCGCCTCTTTTCAGGCAGATGACCATCCAGTTATATCTGGTGGGCGTGATGTGGCGGTGCAGCGAAAGACTCGGAGTGACGGGAGATGCTCGCGATCATGCCTTTGAAGCGATGCAATCCATGCTCATAGCCGATGGCATGAAAAAGAAAGAAGCTCAACAGCGTATCGTGTTCCTGCGCAACATGTCGCGGGTGGAAGACGGAACAGACACTCTTGCCGTATCGACCGGCTATGAGGCGGTTCTGAACGACGGCAGCATGGTGCGCCTTTTTGATGAGTACCGCAACGAGGCGCGGGTTTCCGGTTCTCTATGGCGTCTTTTTGAGCGCGGTAAAAAGATCATGTTTATCGGTGGCGCGGTGGCAGCCTTTGTAACGATCTGGGTCGTAACCATCTTTTTACCGAAAACCGAGGGAATCGACATACTGGCAGCCGGCCTTCTGGCTGCCACGCTAGTTGTCGTTCCGACATTTCTGGTCGGGCTGTTGATTTATCGGACGAAGATGAAAAAATCCAATCCCCCTGCGTCTTCGCAATCATGATTGGACGAAGAGGCATGTTTATGTGGCCGGGCACAGTCTCCAGATCAGGGTTCCAGTGAGCCAGTCTGCTTTGCACGCCTATGAGCGAACGCGGGGTTTCGCAGGATATACAGCCAGGGTGAAAGATACAAACAGGCAAGGCATCATCCGTCATCTGCTCGTTCCCTGGCCTGCCGCGTCACAAGCACAATGAGCGCGAAGATCATCGATGGCAAGAGGCTGAGCCAGGAGGTGAGGACAGCGTGTCAGGCGCGGGCAGCGCGCTTGGCGGAAAAAGGTACCCAGCCGGGGCTGGCCGTGGTTATCGTGGGAGACAATCCGGCTTCCACTGTGTATGTGCGAAACAAGGCCAAGGCTTGCAGCGAAACGGGCATCTATTCCGAAGTCCATAAGTTCGCGGAAAGCACCACCCAGGAGGAGGTGATTGGGCGTATCCAAGAACTGAACAGGGACGCCAAAATCCACGGCATCCTCGTCCAACTGCCGCTGCCTCGACATTTTGACAGCAGCAAAGTCATCGCATCTGTCGCCGTGGAAAAAGACGTGGATGGCTTCCATCTTTATAATGTAGGCGCACTTGTAACCGGTAGCAGCATTTTTCCGCCTTGCACGCCCAACGGCGTGATGAAAATGCTGGAAAAATATGATATCCCGATTGAAGGGCAGCATGCGGTAATAGTAGGCCGCAGTAATATCGTCGGTAAACCGATGGCGCTGATGCTGCTGCACGAAGGCGCAACCGTTACCATCTGCACGTCCAGGACGCGGCACCTGTCGGAATACACCAGTCGCGCCGATATTCTGGTAGTTGCGGTTGGGAAGCCGCGTATGATCACTGCTCCCATGGTGAAACCGGGAGCGACAGTAATAGACGTCGGCATCAATCGTCTGCCCGACGGAAAGCTGGCGGGGGACGTGGACTTTGAATCGGTCAAGGAAAAGGCGGGTTATATCACGCCTGTGCCGGGAGGAGTGGGACCGATGACCATAGCGATGCTGCTCTATAACACTGTTGTAGCCGCAGAGCAGGCACACGTCCGGTTGCAGGGGAGTTAATCCCACCTCTATCACATCGGGCAAGCGCCCGACAATTTCGAGACAAGACATGGAACCTATACCCGATATAGACCCTACTGAAACGCAGGAATGGCTGGAGGCGCTGGAATCCGTCTTGACGCACGAGGGGACGGAGCGGGCACACTACCTGCTGGAGAGGCTGGTGGAAAAAGCGCGACGGTCAGGCGCCTATCTTCCCTATAGCGCCACCACGGCCTATATCAATACCATTCCTCCAGGAAAGGAGGAGCGATCGCCGGGAAATCACGCACTGGAGCACCGCATCCGTTCCTACGTCCGCTGGAATTCCATGGCCATGGTATTGCGCGCCAACAGGAACTCCAATGTGGGGGGACATATTGCCAGCTTTGCCTCGGCCGCTACATTGTACGATGTAGGCTATAACCATTTCTGGCATGCCAGGTCGGAGAATCACGGCGGTGATCTGATATTCGCACAGGGGCATTCGTCCCCCGGTCTTTACGCCTATGCTTTTCTGCTGGGAGAACTGACAGAGGATCAGCTCAATAATTTCCGGCGGGAGGTGGGTGGAAAGGGGTTGTCTTCCTACCCGCATCCGTGGCTGATGCCCGACTTCTGGCAGTTCCCTACCGTATCCATGGGACTTGGGCCACTGATGGCGATATATCAGGCGCGCTTCATGAAGTACCTGGGCAGTCGCGGACTGGTCAAGACCGAGGACCGCAAGGTGTGGGCATTCATGGGCGATGGAGAAATGGATGAACCTGAATCGCTGGGATCCATTTCGCTTGCGTCGCGCGAAAACCTGGACAACCTGATTTTCGTCATCAATTGCAACCTTCAGCGTCTCGATGGGCCGGTGCGTGGAAATGGCAAGATCATTCAGGAACTGGAAGCCGTTTTTCGGGGATCCGGCTGGAATGTCATCAAGGTAATCTGGGGCTCATACTGGGATCCATTGCTTGCCAAGGACACCAAAGGGTTGCTGCAGCAACGCATGATGGAATGCGTGGATGGCGAATATCAGACTTTCAAGTCGAGAGACGGCGCCTATGTGCGTGAACATTTCTTCGGCAAATACCCGGAGCTGCTCGAAATGGTGGCGAATATGTCCGACGATGATATATGGCGCCTGAACCGGGGCGGGCACGACCCGCACAAGGTCTATGCGGCGTATTCAGCGGCGGTGAAGCACAAGGGCCAGCCCACCGTAATCCTCGCCAAGACGATCAAGGGTTACGGGATGGGTGAAGCGGGCGAAGCTCAGAATATCACTCATCAGCAGAAAAAGATGGGTACCACTTCACTCAAAGCGTTTCGTGACCGTTTTGGCCTGCCGGTCAGCGATGATGAGATCGACTCGGTACCCTACCTGAAATTCGATAAGGATTCGCCGGAATCCATCTACATGCACCAGCGGCGCGAGGCATTGGGGGGATTCATCCACCGCCGCCAGCGCACAGCGGAGCCCCTGCAGATACCACCGCTGTCCGCCTTCGATACATTGCTCAAGGCAAGCGGTGAGGGAAGAGAATCTTCCACCACCATGGCTTTTGTGCGCATTCTCAATATCCTCATAAAAGACAAGAATATCGGCAAGCGGGTCGTGCCGATTGTGGCGGACGAGTCGCGCACCTTCGGCATGGAAGGCATGTTCCGGCAACTGGGCATCTGGTCCTCCACCGGACAGCTCTACACGCCCGAGGATGCCGAGCAACTGATGTACTACAAGGAAGACAAGAACGGCCAGATTCTGCAGGAAGGCATCAATGAGGCGGGGGCCATGTCGTCATGGATGTCCGCGGCAACCGCCTACAGTTCTCATGGCGTGCAGATGATCCCGTTCTACATTTACTATTCGATGTTCGGCTTCCAGCGCGTGGGGGATCTTTGCTGGGCAGCGGGAGACATGCGCTGTCGCGGCTTCCTGCTGGGCGGTACTGCTGGCCGCACCACGCTGAATGGCGAGGGGTTGCAGCACGAGGACGGCCATAGCCATCTGGCGGCATCGACTGTTCCCAACTGCATATCCTATGACCCGACCTTTGCGTACGAACTTGCAGTCATTATCCGGGATGGCCTGCGTCGCATGTGCGAGATGCAGGAGGATGTCTATTACTATATCACGGTAATGAACGAAAACTATTCGCACCCGGAAATGCCTGCGGGTGCGGAGGAAGGAATTCTGAAGGGCATGTACCTGTTCCGTGAAGGTAAACCGGTAGGGGAAAAGGATTCCGGGTTGCGTGTTCAGCTGCTCGGATCCGGCACCATTCTGCGCGAGGTGATCGCCGCAGCTGAAATACTGGAGAAGGAATTCGGTGTGACGGGGGATATCTGGAGTGTAACGAGCTTTACCCAGTTGAGACGCGAGGCGCTGGCGACAACGCGCTGGAACATGCTGCACCCCGCAGAACTGGCAAGGCTGTCGCACGTCAGCACGTGTCTCAAGGACCGGGAAGGTCCGGTGGTGGCGGCTACGGACTACATGAAGATTTTTGCCGACCAGATACGTGAATTTGTTCCTGGGCGATACAAGGTGCTGGGTACAGACGGATTCGGGCGTTCCGATACGCGCGAGCAATTGCGCCGCTTCTTCGAGGTCGACCGTCATTACATTACGATAGCCGCCCTGAAAGCACTGGCCGAAGATGGCAGAATCGAGGCGGAAACGGTGGCGCAGGCCATAGGCAAATTTGGTCTCGACCCCGATAAACCCAATCCGGCAACTGTATAAGAAGGCGGCATCCTCCTGCTGTGATCATTTCGTTGTTGAAAGCCGGGATTATCTAATACGAGAAGGAAGAGGCGTGGCAGAGACTAAACAGGTATTGATTCCCGATATTGGCGACTTTAAAGACGTTCCCGTAATAGAAGTGCTGGTGAAAGCCGGTGATTCGATCAAGGCGGAAGACTCGCTGATTGTGCTTGAATCGGACAAGGCCACCATAGAAGTGCCTTCTCCCTTTGCGGGCATAATCAGGGAATTATCCGTGAAGGTGGGCGACAAGGTATCGGAAGGTTTGCCCATCCTGACGGTGGAAACTTCGGAAGCGGAGCAGGCGCCGTCCGCTGCGCAACGGGAAGCAGCACCTGCTCCAGCGCCGGCTCCCGCCTCAACCGTCATTTCATCTGAGCAGACGCTCCGGCCAGCGGCGCAACCTGCTACGCAATCCCAACCTGCCGCGCAGCCACCCCAACCTTCGAGTTCTTCTTCACGCTCCGCATTCGCTCCTTCCCCGATAGATGAAGCTACATTTGCGAAGGCACATGCCAGTCCTTCGGTTCGACGCTTTGCGCGCGAACTCGGCGTGAATCTGGGGCTGGTAAAGGGTAACGGTCCCAAGCGGCGCATCCTCAAGGAGGACGTGCAGGCTTTTGTAAAGACTGAGTTGTCCAGGCCACATGGGGGTGGCACTGAGCTTAATTTGCTGCCCTGGCCTCAAGTTGATTTTGCGAAATTCGGCCCCGTGGAATTGAAACCGCTGTCGCGGATCAAAAAAATGTCCGGTGCGAATTTGCACCGCAACTGGGTCATGATTCCACACGTGACGCAGTTTGACGAAGCGGACATCACCGAGCTGGAAGCCCTGCGCAAGGAAACAAATGAATCTTCAAAAGAAGAAGGTGTGAAAGTCACTCTGCTGGCTTTTCTGCTGCGGGCTTCGATAGCTGCCCTAAAGAAGTTTCCCGACTTCAATGCCTCGCTGAACAGTGAAGGCGATGAAATGAATCTCGTGGTCAAGAATTATTACCATCTCGGCTTTGCGGCGGATACACCTCATGGACTGGTGGTCCCCGTGATTCGGGACGTGGACAAGAAAGGGGTGATCGCCATTGCCAGGGAAATGTCGGATCTCGCAGCTTCGGCGCGCGCGGGCAAGCTTAAACCCACCGATATGCAGGGAGCCAGTTTTACCATTTCCAGCCTGGGAGGCATCGGCGGCACTGCGTTCACGCCCATTATCAACGCACCGGAACTGGCGATTCTCGGTGTTTCACGGGCAGTGATGAAGCCCGTTTATCGGGATAGTGAATTTGTCCCGCGCCTGATGCTGCCATTATCCCTGTCCTATGATCATAGAGTGATCGACGGTGCGACAGCAGCGCGCTTTACGACGTACCTGGTCGAAGTGCTGGCTGATCTGCGTCGTGTGCTGTTGTAAAAAACAGATTATTCAGAGAAGGGGGGAAGACAGATGGAGGCAGCCGAGGGCGTATGTTGTTCGCTTGAGCAGCTTCGCATATTCAGCGTTTTTCCCGCCGATAATGAATGATTTCCCAGTTCCTCCGATCGGTGTTTTTGGGGGTACCTTCGATCCCGTTCACTACGGGCACTTGCGAATCGCCGAAGAAATTGCCGAACTGGCCGGGTTGAAGGAAATGCGTTTTGTTCCCGCCGGAATTCCCCGGCTGCGCTGCGGCCCGGAAGCATCATTGGAACACAGGGTGGAAATGGTTCGCCTGGCCATTGAGGGAAATTCCCGTTTTATTCTCGATGAGCGAGAGGTAATACGGGGAGGAGTGAGCTACAGCGTGGATACGTTGCGCGAACTCAGGCAGGAGCTGGGGAAGGATGCCGTACTCTGCCTCGTTACCGGAGCGGATGCATTCATAAGGCTGGCCGAGTGGCACAGGTGGCGGGAGTTGTTCGATCTGTGTCATTTCATTATTGCGGCTCGCCCCGGCCATTTGCTTTCGACGGAGGGCAGAGCGTCGCCCGGAGCACTGCCGCAGGAACTGGAAGCGGAATGCAGAGATCGCTGGACATCGAGTGCGGAGAGTCTTAAATATGCATCCGGGGGCTTGATCTTTACCGCGCAGACGACATTGCTGGATATTTCGGCAACGGCTGTCCGCGCGCGCGTCGCTTTGGGGAAAAGTGTCCGCTATCTGGTTCCCGAGGATACTCGGGATTATATTGCTGCTAATGATCTGTACCGGGAACAACGATGACGCCGGCCAAATTGATAAAAACCGTTGTTGCAGCGCTGGATGAAATCAAGGCACGCGACGTGGAAGTACTCGATGTCAAAAAACTGACGGCCTTGTTCGATCGGATGATCATCGCCAGCGGGGATTCCACGCGGCAGACACGGGCAATTGCGAACAATGTTGTCGAGAAAGTCAAGGCGGCGGGGGGTATCGTTTACGGTATGGAAGGCGAGGATAACGGAGAATGGATATTGGTTGACTTGGGTGACGTGCTGGTGCATGTCATGCAGACCGCGGTGCGCGCCCATTACAACCTCGAGGAGTTGTGGGCACAAGCTGGCAGGATCAACAAGATATCCGAAAGCTCGAGCAGGAAGAAGCCGGCTGCAAGACCACTTGCCGCTGAAGAGGGGGAGACCCCACCCGCGACCCCTGGCAGGACCAGAAAAGCCAGAGCCATCAGGGCGAAGACGAATCCGGACAACGAGAGGTGAAGGAAATATGGGAGCGAGCACCAGTCCCCGGCGTGGAGTCTCTTGAACAAGCTCTTCTCAAATTACTGAATAGGCGCGTTTCCAGCATGAAATTGCCTGTTGCATGAAATTCCTCGTTTATGCGGTTGGACATAAAATGCCGGAGTGGATTGCAGCGGGTTTTCAGGAATATGCTAAACGCATGCCGCGCGAGGCGGGCATCGAGCTTCTGGAGATCAAACCTGAGAGACGGGACAGCGGCAAAAAAGTGGAACAGTTGCTGGCTGCCGAGGGCGCACGTATCCGCGCGCTGCTGCCTTCCAACTGTCGGCTTGTGGCAATGGATGAGTGTGGAAGCCAATGGACTACCGCCAGGCTGGCGCGTGCCATTGGCAGCTGGATGAAGGATGGAGGTGACACCGCGTTCCTAATTGGCGGCGCCGACGGGCTGGACCCGACGCTCAGGAATGCGGCGGATGAAGTTCTGGCGTTATCTGCCCTGACACTTCCTCATGGGCTGGTTCGAATTCTGTTGGCGGAACAGCTCTACCGCGCGATATCGTTGATCAAGGGTCATCCGTATCATCGCTCATAAAAATTACAACATAACAGAAGTAACTGCGCTCCCGTAGCATTCACCCTGCCCTGACTTTTGTGGAAAATCGCATCTATCTTGCTTCCCGCAGTCCCCGCCGGCAGGAATTGTTAAAGCAGATCGGTGTGGATTTCATGGGTCTACCATTGCGTGAAGCTTTGGGGCGGATACCGGACGTGGATGAAACTCCGCTGCCGCAGGAATCGCCGCCGCAGTATGTCGAACGGATTGCGCGCGTTAAAGCGGAAACGGGGCGAAAGCGGATGAGCGAGCGAGACTGGGCAGATTTCCCGGTTTTGGGAGCGGATACAGCGGTAGTATCGAATGGCAGAATTTTTGGCAAGCCGGAAAATCCTCTCCATGCAAAGCAAATGCTGCGAGCACTGTCGGGCCAGCTTCATCAAGTTTTGACCGCGGTAGCCGTGACTGCGGGAAATGGCACTCGGGTTTGCCTGTCCAGATCGGGTGTCCGGTTCCGCAATCTCGGCGAGCAGGAAATTGATCATTACCTCGCTTGCGGCGAGGCATATGACAAGGCAGGCGCTTATGCAATTCAGGGCAGGGCGGCGGTTTTTATCTCGGAGATTTCCGGCAGTTATAGCGGTGTCGTCGGATTGCCACTGTTTGAGACGGCGCAGTTGCTTGAAGAGTCCGGTATAAGAATATTTCAGTGAGCCGCAACAAAAGCTGGATCTCTCATGTCCTGTGAAATTCTTATCAATGTTACTCCCCAGGAAACGCGTGTCGCGGTGGTCGAGCACGGCGCTGTCCAGGAGTTACACATAGAGCGCACCAGCAATTGCGGTATAGTCGGCAATATATACAACGGGCGTGTAATCCGGGTGCTGCCGGGCATGCAGTCTGCTTTCGTGGATATCGGTCTCGACCGCGCGGCCTTTCTCCATCTTGCTGATATCTGGCGCTTGCGGCAGAGCGAAGACGCTGATAAACCGATTGAACAGTTGTTGCACGAGGGAAAAAATATCCTCGTCCAGGTTATCAAGGATTCCATCGGCGCCAAGGGTGCCCGCCTGTCGACTCAGGTCAGTATTGCAGGCCGTTTGCTGGTTTATCTGCCCCAGGTATCGCATATCGGCATTTCCCAGCGCATCGAGGATGAAACCGAACGGAAGTCGTTGCGTGAAAAACTGAAACATTTATTGCCGGTCGGGGAAAAGGGGGGGTTCATTATCCGTACCGTAGCGGAAGCGGCGAGCGAACAGGATCTGCAAACGGACATCGAGTACCTGCACAAGCTGTGGCGCGACATCAAGGAAAAATCCCTGATCCCCCAGCCCGCGCTACTGTATCAGGACCTGAATCTCAGTTTTCGCGTCTTGCGCGACTTCATCAGTGATGACACCACCCGCATCCTCGTGGATTCGCGTGAGACTTTCCAGAAGATGGCGACCTTTGCACGGGTGTACATGGCCAATGTAGTGGAGCGGCTCGACCATTACGCGGGCGAGCGCCCCTTGTTCGAGTTGTATGGGGTGGAAGATGAAATCGAGAAAGCCCTGGCGAGGCGCGTTGATCTGAAGTCCGGAGGCTATTTGATCATTGATCAGACCGAGGCGCTTACCACCATCGATGTAAATACTGGAGGATTCATCGGCGTACGCAGTTTTGACGATACCATTTTCAAAACGAATCTCGAAGCAGCCCAGGTCATTGCGCGTCAACTCCGTCTTCGAAATCTGGGGGGCATTGTCATTATCGATTTCATAGACATGGAGAGCGCGGAACACCAGAACGCCGTTCTTGGCGAATTCAAGAAGTCGTTGATGAAAGACCGGACTCACATGACGGTGAATGGTTTCACCGCCCTCGGACTCGTAGAAATGACGCGCAAGCGGACGCGGGAGAGTCTGGCGCACATTTTGTGTGAAACCTGCCCGACCTGCCAGGGTCGCAGCAAGGTCCGGACGGCCAAGACCATGTGCTATGAAATCCTGCGGGAATTACTGCGGGAGTCCCGTCAGTTCGATGCACGCGAATTTCGCATTGTGGCTTCACAGCAGGTAATCGATCTGTTGCTCGACGAAGAATCCCAAAGCCTGGCGCAACTTGCCGATTTTATCGCCAAACCCATCAGCCTTCAGGTGGAGGGGACGTATACCCAGGAACAATATGACTTGATTCTCATGTAGCAGGTTTAAAAAAAACTCATGTCTCTTGATCATCCCCGATGTGTTACACGCACTCGCACTTGTTCCTTTGGAAGATTCCTTTCTATATCTGCTGCAATTACGTCATAGAGCGGTCGCAGATTTTCCCACATGTTCGAAACAATACCGCCGACATCCATCATCGAAGGGGTGCGTCTTCCGTGATAGTCTAGGGAGCTACCTATAAATTGAAGCTGGAACCCAAGCTTATTAAAATGAATAGCCAGTCTTTCTTCTGTTAGGACAAAAAGCGTTTTAATTCCATTCAAACGTGCGAGTTCAGTCGTGCCAAGATAGAGGCCGATGGGAATATACGGAAAGCGTGGTAGCTGCAGCTTATCATGATCTTCGTCAGCAAGGCTGATCACACTCCCTGCCTCACCTTTGCGGCGGCGATATCCCGCAACAACAGCAAGGCGCGATACCTCCGCGATAGTATGACGTCGCAATTTTGCGGGATCGATGATGGAGCGATCCAGCACTGCGGCGCAAGTTTTTTCAAAAGGGAGTTTATATTGCGCGTCCTCAGGACGGCTGCGCACGATTCTGGTACAACCTACAAATTCATTTGTCTTTACACTGCGCATCAGGAGGTGCAATGAATTAACGTCGTGCTCATCGATTTCCCGCCGATCGGGACGGAGTGGTTCAAATTCGAGGTCTTCGCAATAAACCTGATGCCGAATGCGATAAACCTCCTCTTTCAGTGCGTTCGAGAATGCCGGTATGATTTCGAAGTATTGTTTGAAGGCATTGCCCAGATTGAATTTTTCGGGTGAGAACATGTTTTGCCTCTGCAACCGCTTTTTATCTGGCGGAATAGAAATTTATCAGCAGCCGAATTGGTTTTCTTCGACCAGTCATGCTTCTTCGCGATAAGGATGCAGAGTAAATTGCCGCGTTGCATCCATCTTTTTACCAGCCTATAACTAGCTGATATTCCAACGTGTATTATTTAACGGAACTGAATCAAGTATCTTGAATATTTTCCTCCATTATTTCCGCGTTTTTTCCGTGGGCGTCCTGTGACTCAGAGCAGGACATCAGCGATAAATCAGGTGGTAAACGGGGGTGAGGGCAGTGAGGATTTGAGTGTTAAAGCTGGTAGAGACCGGTGGTTTTCTACAGGATAGTCATTTCACAGGAAGATATGGTTCTACCAAGAGGGTATATGGGCAAATGCGAGCAAAAAAATACTCTTGCTCGATCAGGATGTGGCTCTTCCTGTAATGCTCTTCGCTCGTTTGGGAAATGGAAAAAATTGCGCTCGAAATGTGATAGCAGCGGGGGAAACGATAGTTTGGTATATGGGGAAGCAGAGAGCCGCGGAGGTGGAGGAGGTTTAAAGACCGGCACGTCCTGTTTTAATACCCTCAGCTGCGTTGGCGATGTCAGAGAATGGGCAGTGCTCCGCGGGACCATGGAGCATGCGGAAACATGGACCATTCCCTTGTATGATAGGGCCCTTACTGCTCCAGTTTTTTCAAATAATCTTTGGTGAAAATTTTATCAGGAAGGTCTCGCAGTTTCATTCCGGAATAGGTAAGAATCGATACTTCTCCGGTGCGAAGGGCATCCGTCATTACCAGACGAGTTGGCCGTTGCTTTCCCAGTATCGGCAGAAAATTCTCATACCGGGCCGTTTTAAGCAACCGATCGGACAGTGAGTAGAACTCGGCACGGTATGGCCAAAAATTCGATTGCTGTACCCAATATAAGACTTTATGATACGTAACGCTCCGGTCGACACCGATCAGCTCAAGTACGTAGTATTTTTCGCCGTCAATGGTATCGGTGCGCAATATCGTAGGATTGTAGTCACCCGCGAAGTTTGCTCGCGCCAGATCCCCATTGGCAACCTGGCCAGTCAGCCGTTGTGACAACGAAAGGCGGATCGGTTGGGAAACCTCGGGCATAAATATCCATAAATCACGTCCCTTCATGAGTAGAATCTGGCCGCGTTCCGAAGCAGGGGCAGTGGTCATTACCACACTGTTTTCGTTACCCTTGGACAGGACGCGATATTCACGTGCTTCTTCTGATTGATCGGGGGCAGTGGTACTGATGCTCACGTCAACCTGGAAACTCTCCCGAGGGAATCGTATCTGGTCTGCTTTTTGCAGGATATTTTGAGCTAATTCTGCGCTATCAGACTCCGCAAATGAATCGGATGCTGCAGGGACGAGCAGGAAAATCACTAGAAAGAGATATTGCGTCAGTATTTTTCGCATCTTAGCTCCTATTGGCATCTCGGTTACCCTTCAAGTTACAAATTTCGCGATAATTCCCATGAGTAACGTTGTACGACTTGAGCATGTTTTCAAAGATTACACCTTCGGTGAGCAGCAAGTCCAGGCACTGATAGATGTCACATTAAGTATTAACAATGGCGATTTCCTTGCGATCGCCGGTCCATCGGGCAGCGGCAAGTCCACGCTGCTGAACCTGATTGGATGTATCGATATTCCCTCGCGCGGAAAAATATTTATCGCTGATCAGGATGTTGCTGGGCGAACGCCCGATCAGCTTGCCGAGTTAAGGGCTCGAACTATCGGTTTTATTTTTCAAACGTTCAATTTGTTGCCAGTTCTATCAGCGGAAGAGAACGTGGAGTATCCCTTACTGCAATTTAAGGAATTAAGCGCAAAGGAGCGTCGCCTCCGTGTTGCTGAATATCTTGGTATCGTAGGTCTCTCCAGATTTGCGCACCATCGGCCTAGCCAGCTCAGCGGCGGACAGCGGCAACGAGTTGCGATTGCACGCGCTCTGGCAACGCAGCCAAAGATCGTATTAGCAGATGAACCTACCGCTAATCTCGATCATAAGACTGGAGAAGGGGTCTTACAATTGATGAAGGAGATTAACGGCAGTTTCAAGACAACCTTTATTTTTTCAACCCATGATCCACGTGTGATGTCAATGGCAAGCAGGCTAGTGCATATCGAGGACGGTCAGGTCGTCGGGGAGGATGTCAAGAAGGACGAGAAAGGCGCTGGTGGTTGAGCTCTTCAGACGATGAATAATGGCATGGTCTTCCAAGCAGATCCCTGTGAGTCGGATGGCATACAGGCGTAGAATAGAGCCCTACTTATTCGTTGCAGGCTTGGTTGCATGCCCGCCACATGGTTTTGCAGAAACCCTTTCTCCGGTACGCGCAATGTCGCCATTATCCTCTTCCGTCCAAGATAAAGATAATGGAGATGTGAAATTATCTCTTTCCTTGTCTTTATCGATGTCCTCGCTGTCACCTCGCCAGAATGTGGGACCGGGGGGCGAGAGCAGTTATGTCGAGCAACTTGACGAAAATATGCAGGAGTCAACTCCTGCCGAAGCTCTCCGCATTTCTCTGTCGCCATCCCTGTCTTCTCTTTCAAGGGGGTCGTTGATCAAGGAGGAGGAAATGGACTTGGCTGCACTGGACGGCGATAATAGCAAAGATGAGTTCACGTCGCGCGAATCGCTGTTTGGAGAAGTTGCACCGCCAAAAGATAAAAAGTCCACGGCACCCCTATGGAGGCAATTGGTGACGGGATGGAAAGGGTTCTCCCAATTGGAAATTGCGGATACTTATACCAGCCCGGAGCATTTGTCCAAGGCAAAACTTCGAACCGAGTTGTCTCGCACCGGGCAATTCAACGAACACATAAAATGGAAAATCAGCGGCCGGTTCGATTATGACGCCGCCTATGATATATCATCCAATTTTTATCCAGAGGCGGTTCGCCAGAATCAGCGCGCCCAATTTTTTGTTCGGGAAAATTATGTAGATGTTTCCGCTGGTAACTTCGATTTCCGCCTTGGGCGCCAACACGTGATATGGGGTGAGATGGTGGGTCTGTTCTTCGCCGACGTTGTATCGGCGAAGGATCTGCGCGAATTTGTCCTGCCATCATTCGATATAATACGCATTCCCCAGTGGGCGGTGCGAGCGGAATACACGAGAAATGATACGCATGCGGAAGTAGTATGGATCCCCGTGCCCACACTGGACGAGATCGGAAGACCCGGCGCAGATTTTTATCCTGGCCCATTACGCGGAATAGCATCCTACCTCCCCGAAGACCGTTCCAGGCGCAATGTTGCCAACTCGAATTATGGAATTCGATTATCGCAGCTTATAAACGGCTGGGATATTTCGGCTTTTTATTACAACAGTCTCGACGCTTCATCCACCTTCTATCGAGTCAGCAGTCCGGCTGAGCCGATCGTATTCCAGCCGCGCCATGACCGGATCGATCAGGCCGGGGCAACGCTTGCAAAGGATTTTGGTTCTGTCGTTCTAAAAGGGGAACTGATCTATACGGAGGGGCGCAAGTTCAACACCGTTCGGCCTACCGCGATAGATGGGCTGGTGAAGCAGAATACGCTGGATTACGTGGTGGGTCTGGATTTCACCCTGCCGGCCGAAACCCGCTTGAATCTGCAGTTCTTTCAACGTGTTTTTTTCGCGCATGATCCGGACATCGTTTCCAAACAACTGGAAAGTGGAGCCAGCATATTACTCAACGGCAAACTCTGGAATAAGGTTGAGGCACAAGCCTTGCTGATCCACAGCCTGAATCGCAGCGACTGGATGTTCCGCCCCAGGTTATCCTGGAACTTCGAGAGGAACTGGCGTTGGGCAATCGGTGCGGATGTTTTCGGAGGACAGCCTACCGGCTTGTTCGGTCGATTCGACCGGAGTGACCGCGTCTATACCGAATTGCGCTATTCATTCTGATGATCAGGCAAACGTTCTCTTATTGAATTCTCCGATCCTGCCGATGCTATCCTTTGATTACAATGAAGCTTTTTCCAGAAACATTGGCTGGCTGACGCGACAGGAGCAGGCCCAACTGCGTCATAAGAGGGTAGCTATTGCCGGCCTCGGTGGAGTGGGCGGTGTTCATCTATTGACGCTTTGCCGGCTGGGGATAGGCAAATTTCATTTGGCAGATTTTGATACTTTCGATCTGGCGAACTGCAATCGCCAGGCGGGCGCAACTGTGAGTAATCTGGGGCGGGAGAAGCTTGAGGTTATGACTCGCCAAGCCATGGATATCAATCCTGAGCTTGAAATTAAAGGGTTTGCCGACGGCATTACCGCTGACAATCTTGACGACTTTCTGGAAGGGGTTGATATTTATATCGACGGGCTTGATTTTTTCGCTTTTCAGGCACGCCAACAGGTCTTTTCCGCATGCGAGGCAAAGAGCATTCCTGCCGTTACTGCGGCGCCCTTGGGCATGGGTGCAGCAGTGCTCAATTTTTTGCCCGGGAGCATGACTTTCGATGATTATTTTCGCCTGAACGATGGCACCGAAGCGGAAAAACCGATACGGTTCCTCTTGGGGCTTGCTCCCGCTCGGCTGCAAATGGCCTATCTAGCGGATCCTACTACAGTTGACCTGCCAAATCGCAAGGGACCCTCCACCATTATGGCTTGCCAACTCTGCGCCGGAGTGGCAGCGACCGAAGCTCTGAAAATCCTCCTTGGCCGTGGCTCGATCAGGACAGCGCCTAAGGGTTACCATTTCGATGCCTATCGGAACAGACTGGCACTGACTTCCCGGCCAGGCGGCAACCGCCACCCCTTGCAGCGTCTCGCAATTGCCCTCGCCAAACGGAAACTGGGAATATAAGTGCATAGAATTCCGCAACCGGTCGCAGACATCCTGGAGCTTGCCCGTTGGGCACCCAGCGGAGATAACACTCAACCGTGGCGATTCGAGGTACTTGATGAACGCCATTTAGTCGTCCATGCGTTCGATACTCGCGACCATTGTATCTATGACCTGGATGGTCGCCCCAGCCAGATCGCCCTGGGTGCACTGCTGGAAACTCTGGCGATTGCGGCAAGCGCGCATGCCATGCAAGCGGAATTTAGCCGGTGTCCCGGATTACCTGACACTCATCCGGAATACCTCGTCGAGTTGATCCCCGACAATCTATCCTTGCCCGATCCCTTGTTACCGCACATCAAGCACAGGAGTGTACAGCGAAGATCGATGCGGACTACTCCTCTTACGGGACTGCAAAAACAAACACTGCAAAGGGCCATTGGCCCTTCTTATACAGTTCAATGGTTTGAGGGATGGAAGCTGCGCTGGCTCATGGCAACACTCATGTTTGATAATGCCAAGCTCAGGCTGACCCTGCCGGAAGCTTATCTGGTTCATCGAGACATTATCGAGTGGAAAACACGTTTCAGTGAAGAGAGGGTGCCTGATCAGGCACTGGGACTGGATAACATGACGCTCAAATTGATGCGCTGGGTTATGGCAAGCTGGCAGCGTGTCGATTTTTTTAACACTTACCTGATCGGTCATCTGATTCCGCGAATTGAGATGGATTTATTGCCCGGTCTGTTTTGTGCTGCTCACTTTGCCATTCTGGCTCATAAAGCTCCCGAGTCGATAGACGACTACGTTGCTGCGGGCAGGGCGGTTCAACGCTTCTGGCTGACAGCAACAAGTCTTGAACTGCAACTGCAACCCGAGTTGACGCCATTGATTTTCGGTCGTTATGTGCGTGAAGGGAGAACATTCAGCCAGAAACCGCACGCCGTAGATACTGCGGGTAGGTTGTCCGGTCGTTTATCCGGCATGCTAAAGGCTGATTCAGCAGAACGGGCCGTTTTTCTCGGGCGTATCGGCAATGGACCGGTCGCAACCAGCCGATCCCTCAGATTACCCCTCGAACGGCTAAGGGGCGCCTGAACAAGTCCTTACAGGGGAGGATGAACGTTTGTCCCTATCACTCTCATTAGGCAGAATAACCGGAATTCGCATTCTTCTGACTCGCTGTGCTCCTGATTTTCTGAAAAACAATTCAGATATTGTGACGCAGTGCGTCCACCACCATGAGCCGTGAAGCTCTGCGCGCTGGAAGAATAGCGGCGATAATCGCCGCCAATGCCCCGATCAGGACCGCAACCGCAAGTACCGATGGAACCATTCGAATGGTCGCGGTATAGCCGATGCTGGAGCCGGGGGGAGGGGGCATCGGAAGACCAATTTCGGATATTATGGTTGCGAGCGTAATCCCTACAATTATTCCGAACAGACTTCCGAGCAAGCCCAATAGCGTGTTCTCAAGCATTACGAGTCCGAAGATTTGGCGCTGACGCAGACCTAGCGCGAGCATCGTTCCGAACTCACCGGTGCGCTCGTACACGACCATGTTGATGGTACTGGCAACGCTTAAAACCAGCATGACAAGAATGATGAACTGGAGCGCAGCGAACTGGCGCCGGTATAGTGCCTCCGTCTTCTGATAAAAATCAGCCAACTCGTACCAGGTTTTCACTTCGTACCCCAGCGGTACCAGTCGCGCTTTGAGCACCGCAGCCACCCTGTCGGTCGTCCGGGTGTCATCCAGTAATACAACAATGCTATGCACCGACTGGGTAAACATCAGTTCCTGGGCGGCTGACAGCGGAATGCGTACTGCCCGGTCATCGTAATCCTTTGAGAAGGTGCGGAATACGCCTACGACCTCATATTCAAACGTGTTCAAGGCTCCTTCCGCGGTATTCACTATCAATGTCAAGAAACTGCCGGGGCGCAAGCGTAAAGCGGCAGCAACACCTTCTCCTATCAGTGCGCTAAACGCATCTGAGTCCTGTAGTGGGCGACCAGCAACAATAGCTGTCGCGGTTCCTAATTGTTCCTCCTTTGCGGGTTCAATACCCTCGCCAATAATTGGCAAATCGGCACGGCTGTTATTGGCTAATCCGGAAAAGTTCACTCGCGCCATTACAGCCTGTACGTTTGGAATAGATTGCACTGCACTTACGACTGTCCCGGGTTTCTCGATTATGTAACGCGATGGTTCACGTTTGCCGTATTCAATGTAGCCTTTCCGAAAAATTTGTATATGACCGATGCGGGAGTGAATGGTTGACTCGCGTAACTGCACGAACACATCCTCAACAAAGCCGCGGCTGATGATGATGGCGGCTACACCAGTGATGATTGCAGCCAACGTCAGGCCCGTGCGCACTCGGTTTCGAAAAATGTTGCGAAAGGCCAACTTGAACATGTGGTTTAGGTAGCGTTCGGAGTTTTTAAATATTGTGGCGCAGGGCGTCGACGATTTGCAGACGAGAGGCTTTCCACGCTGGATATATCCCTGCCAGAGCAGTGGTGGTGAACGCCACTACAAAAGCATTCCCCAATACACTCAACGTAACCCGAATCTCGCCGGTATAGCCTTCCTCCATACCCGGCGGAGGCGGCATGGGGATGCCAATTGAGGAGATCAATTCAGCAAGGCCATACCCTGCAACTGCTCCCATCGATGCGCCGGCCAGCCCAAGCAGTATTCCCTCAATGGCAAACAGGCGAAGAATCTTGTTGCGCTTCAAACCGACGGCCATCAAAGTGCCAATTTCGCCCGTTCGCTCAAGTACATTCATGACGAGCAGGTTGGAAATGCTGAGCACGATGATGGCGCCAATAATAAGCCGTAGCACGTTCATTTGCTGAGAGAATAATGCCACGGTCTTGTTGTAGAAATCCGCCTGCTGATACCAGGGAGTAAATTCTAGTCTGTTCGCTGACATGGGAAAGCGGGCACGGAATCTCTCGAGATATTCGTCTGTACGCTCGGTTTCATCGAGCAGCACCAGCCAGACGTGAGCGCCGTTCACTCGCAACAACGACTGAGCTAAGCTGATGGGCAGACGTAAGGCCGAATCGTCATAAGCCTGATTAGAGCTGACGAATATCCCGGCGACCTTTGCTTCTATGGCGTTAATGCTGCCACCCGTTGTGGTTATCAGCAACGCAACAGTGGCACCGGGGTGTAAGTTGAGGGTTCGCGCCAGTCCGCGCCCGAGAATCACCTCTTTAGCAGTCACATCTCCAAGATTACGCCCCTCGGTAATGCGTAATGCCTTGCTCAACTCAGCGTCTTTTTGCGGATCGACACCATCTGCCACAAATGCTACAGTTGTCTCATCGTGGCTGATAAGACCCGTTACCGCCAATCGGGGGGCTACCAGTTTGACGCCGGAAGTAGACTCGATTACGTTGCGCTGGGGCAAGTTCTCCGGCAATACATAAGCATAAGGGTTAGCTACGCCCGCACTGAGGTACCCCGGCCGCGTGACCTGAATATGTCCTAGTTGGGACTGGATAGTAGCTTCGCGCATAGCCCAAAAAACCCACTGGATAAATCCATCCGCAAGCAAAAGTGAGATAACACCTGCTGCGACCGTAGACAACGCTATCAGCGTCCGCCGGCGGTTGCGCGCGAGGTTGCGCGAGGCAATTTGCAAATTCGTCATCGCATTCAATGCCAGCAGAATTTTTCAGTCGACTATATCCATGAATCGGCGGAATAGTATCATTATAGGAAGCACCTCGATCTTATCAGTTGTCAGCGTTATAGAAGGGAGGGCATACTCTCGGTACGCCTATGGTTAAGTTTATGCCTTCCGTAGAGTTGAGATGCGATGCATTTTAACGCGCTCTGCTAATTTTATTGCATGAGTCATGATGCGAAATAAATTCGATGTATTGCATTGCTTTCTTTGGACTGGATGTCATGCAAGCCCGAAACAAGCCCGTTATTCTTCTCATTGCTGAAGCGGTTACGCTCTCTCATTTCGCCCGAATAGTAACACTGGCAAAGCAACTTGATCCATCCCGATATGAAGTCATTGTTGCGTCGGATCCTCGCTACATTGAGCTGGAAGCGCCGCTAGAGTTTGCGTTTTACCCCATTCATTCCATCTCTTCTGCCCAGTTTACAGAAGCGCTCACCCGAGGCAGGCCGCTATATACTTTTGAGACGTTAACCCAATACGTTGAGGATGATCTGGCGCTGCTTGACAGCGTCAAACCCGATCTGGTCGTTGGGGACTTCAGATTGTCTCTTGCTGTAAGTGCGCCGTTGAGAAAAATAGCTTACGCGTCTGTTGTCAACGCCTACTGGAGTCCATTTGCGGATATCATCTATCCAATACCCGACCTGCCCATAACCCGAGTTTTGGGTGTTCGTCTGGCGCAAAAACTATTCAATATCATAAGACCTGCGGTCTTCGCCTTGCATGCCACGCCACTAAATCGGGTACGTCATCGTTTTGGATTGCCGTCTTTAGAGGGGGATCTTAGAAGTACCTATACATGGGGCGACTATACACTCTATACAGATATCTCCGATGTGATACCAACTCACAATCTACCGGCCCACCACTACTACCTCGGTCCAGTGCTCTGGTCTACTCATACATCGCTCCCTGAATGGTGGAACCATGTGCCCGAAGAAAAGCCAATTGTATTTCTGACCCTCGGCAGTTCGGGTCAAGCCGATCTTCTGCCCATGGTGCTCAACGCCTTATCGCGACTTCCAGTTACAACCATTGTCGCTACCGCAGGTAAAGTCAAACTTGCTGCCACGCCCGCCAACGCGTTTATTGCTGATTATCTGCCCATGAACATCGCCACTGAGCGCTCGCAACTGGTTATTTGCAACGGGGGCAGTCTCGCGACATACCATGCGCTTGCTATCGGAGTGCCCGTTATCGGCTTGTGTTCAAATATGGATCAATTACTGAATATGGAGGCGCTGAAACGAATAGGAGCGGGTATCACTCTTCGCGCGGCACAAACCAATATTGCAGAACTAATTAAAGCCGTTACGTCAGCGTTATATAATCTTTCTTATCGTCAAGCAGCTAAGAAAGTTGCCAAACTGCTAATGCAGCATGATTCTGGCCGATGTTTTCGGGAAATAGTAATGGGGATTATTTCCCCGAAATAACGACTGCGACGCAGACAAATTTGAGACGAACATGATAGAAGAGATCACTAAACGGCGTTGGGACGTCATCGTGATAGGTACAGGCATGGGTGGCGCCACCATAGGCTATGCCTTGGCCAAAGCGGGTATGAGTGTACTATTTTGCGAAAAAGGCAAATCAACCCGCCCCGACGACAGCTTGGCAGGCTGCTACGCGGAACAGTATCTTGGCAGTTCTGCCTTTCCGGCTCTAAGTGAGCGCGCCATTTTTAAGAATGCGGGCCGTGAATGGACAGAAATAGAAGACCGAACGACATCTAGGGTTAAGACCTACATTCCGTTCATCGGCGCAGGAACTGGAGGTTCAACCGCACTTTACGGCATGGCCCTGGAGCGTTTTTTTCCGGAAGACTTTACGCCGGGAGTTTGTTACCCGCAGGCCGAGGAAAGCTCCCTCCCCAATTTTTGGCCTATTACATACCAAGATCTGCTTCCTTATTATGAAGCGGCAGAAAGGCTTTATCGGGTACGAGGCAGCCCTGATGCGTTGCGAGGCGCAGATTTCTTTCCCCCTTATCTTGATCCCCCATCCCTCTCGGCACATGCCAAGGCCTTATCCGACTATCTTCGCGGGCAAGGTTGCCACCCTTATCGCTTGCCGATGGCGTGTGAATTTCTGGCTGGCTGCAATTGCTGTCAGGGTTATTTATGTTCCAGAGAATGCAAGAACGACAGTCGCCGTATATGCCTGGAACCAGCTCTGAACGAATTCGATGCCAAGCTTCTCAATGAATGCGAGGTTATTCGGCTTGAAGCTACGCACTATAAGGTGACCGAAGTGATCTGCACCCTTTATGGTCATTCGGTGACTCTGCATGGCAACATAGTGATCCTTGCAGCGGGCGCATTATTCACACCGAAAATATTACTCCAATCAGCTTCCGAAGCTTGGCCAAGCGGACTTGCCAACCGCTCTGGACAGGTAGGAAAAAACCTCATGCGGCATTTTGTAGATCTGTATGCTCTAAGGCCTAAGCCGCATTTGACTGGAAATGTAGCCTGGAAGGAACTGGCCTTTAGTGATTATTATTTTGCCGGCGGCCGGAAGTTGGGGTCGGTACAAGGATTTGGTGTACTTCCTCCAGCGGTACAGCTTGTGGAAACCTTGGAACAGGAGTTACGGCAATCCTCATTTCCCTTTGTCGAGCTCTTTTTCAAGGCTGTGAAGCCGCTACTTAGTAGGTATCTTGAGTACCGTCTTAACGGTAGCCTTATCCTTGCTACCGTAACGGAGGACCTGCCTTACACCGATAACCGGCTCGATATACTACCCGGCGGACGCATTCAGCTTTATTACAATATTCGCCCCCAGGAACGGGATCGGATAGAGCAAATGCGTGTACGTATGCGAAAGTTGCTCAAGCCCTTTCGACCTATGCTGATCAAGCAGGCAGAAAAAAACGAACGGCTAGCCCATGTCTGCGGCACCTGCCGTTTTGGTGTAAATTCTGCCGACAGCGTCCTGAATGAGGCTAACCGGGCCCATGATTTGAGCAATCTTTACGTAGTCGACGCATCTTTCTTTCCGAGCAGTGCAGGAATCAACCCTAGTCTGACCGTTGCCGCTAATGCGCTGCGGGTGGCTAAACGGATTACAGCTGCCAAACAAGTATAATTGTCGAATTTTCTTACACTGTTTATTTTGTATTTTTGTATACTTATATAAGCGCTTGAAAGATCATATTAAATTTTCTGCTAGATTGTGGCACGAGGCTTGCTTATAAGTAGTTGAGCCCGAATCGCGGCTTTTCTTGAAAACTGATATTCTCGGAGGTAAATAATGAATTCTAATAAACTTAAAGCTATGGTTGTAGCGGTTTCAATGGCGGTGGCGGGCGTGGGTCATGCGGCCCTGATCAATCCAGACGGTGCAGGGGGTGATCCAACGATTAACGTGGGAAGCTTGGATTGGGCCGCGAGCAGTGCCTTGATTACGCCGACAGGTGGTGCTTCGGTGAATAATCCTGCATTGGGAGACATATTTCAAGTATATACCCACGCCTCGCTCAGTGCATTCCTGAATCCAATGGGCAATCCAATAGGTGGGACGCAGTTGAATAGTAGTTATGGATGGTCATACATCGCAGCCTTCCAGGAAGAGGTGGTTGCCACAACTGGAGGAGGTGGTACCGGTACCGCAGTATTCAATACTGTTGCAGGCGGAGACAATTTCTTCCAGATATTTTTCGATCCAACGCCGAATTACAATCCGGCTAATGGCACCGGCTATACGAATGATCCTACCAATAGTGATGCTATCCTCATCCTGTCTGGCACCTTTAACGCTTTCGATCCCGGGTCCTTGGTCGGGCAGACAAATTTTACCGCCAACGGGGTTCCTGCCATTAATCCTCTCCTTGATAAGTTTGGCCCAGACAACTATTCCGGCCTACAGAGTATTTCCGGCACCGGTGGCGGCAAGCTTGACGTCACTGTCACCTCCTTTGATCCAACGTACTTTACGGATGGGGCACCGACTATAATCCCCTTGACTTTCGACACCCAGCTCAACTTGGCCTTTAGTCAGACCAACCCATCCTCCTGCTTTAACAACGGAGGCGGAGGGTTGATTAATGGGGCTGGTCCGAACAATCTGGGAGGGCTATGTGCCATTAATACCGTGGGGACCATCAATGGGGTCAACGGAACGAATGAAATGTTGATGACCGACTCGACAGCTAGTCTCGCTCAGGTGCCTGAGCCCATGTCCTTGGCTCTGATAGGATTAGGGCTGGGTGCGATGGGACTAGCCCGCCGCCGCAAGGGTTTGACGCAATTGCAGGTAAGTTAGAATGAAGGGGTTTGGGCTCTAGACACTGTTCGACTCCGAGCGGTAAGACAAATGTAAATCCCGAGAGAGCAAACCGGGAGAGTATCGCAGGCTTGGCATTCTGTCTATTTATGACAGGATGCCAACAGGCGATGCTCAATCGACTGGAGTTGATCTTTCGAGCCGATATTTGATGAAGCCAACTTCAGATGCGACAAGGACGATCTGCACAGAATGCACTGCGCAAAGTCTGGAAGGAGATTAAGAGCGGGAGGGAGTGGATTGCTGGATACGGACTGGAAGATTTCTTTTGGGTGTGTAGGCCACAATGCTCTTGGTACTGGTAGCCCGGGGCATAGCATAGCTGATGATCACGTGCTGCGCACGCCAGGTGGTGTGGCTGGGAAGCAGTCTAATGCACTGCCTCCCATGCCGATGATCCTTTTTGTGATGACACAAATTCTGGCATGACTTGGCGCGGGGACTGGGCTTTGGTGACGGGGGCTTCATCAGGTATTGGCAAGGAATTTGCCACGCAGTTGGCCTCCGCAGGGTTCAACCTAGCTGTGGTGGCTAGGCGAGTCGAATTATTGGAGATGTTGGCACAGGAATTAAGGGCAAAGTACCATATCAAGGTTTTTGTTGTCGACTACGACCTTACGCGTCCCAATGCGCCAGCTACTGTTCGTGCGCGCCTAGATGAAGCCGGGATATGTATCCGACTGCTGATCAATAATGCCGCAGCGGGAAAATGGGGGCGGTTCGAGATAGCTGCAATGGAGGAATACGACCGTATCCTGCAATTAAACAATCAGGCTCTAGTGGGACTGTGCCGTGAATTTTTCCCCTACCTCAGTTCATTTCCTCGAAGTGCAGTAGTCAACATCTCATCTCAGGCAGCATTTCAACCTGTTCCCTTCATGGCGGTTTACGCGGCTAGCAAGGCCTTCGTGCACAGCTTCAGTTTGGCGCTTTATGAGGAATGGAAGAAGCACGGAATATACGTACAGACCCTTATTCCCGGACCTACAAGCACAGAGTTCGATGAGAAGGCGGGGGCCTATGCTAGCGCCCTTTCTGAACGACGTTCTGCATCCGAGGCCGTGGAATATGCCCTGCAAAACTTGGCTAGCGACGAACCAATCGTCTCATCCGTAAAGGGGCTTTACAAGCAACGGGCATTCGGTGCTTTGGCCCCTCCCAAAATGGTATTGACGACAGTGGCGAAGATGTTTCGACCGCCGGATGAACGCTAACCATTAGTTTGGGGAGGCAGTTCTTTAAGCTTTCGAGCGGGTGTTCCTCCCCACAGTTCATTGATCGGGATTTTGGTATCCACGGTAGCCACTGACCCTGGTGCAAGCACTGCGTTTTCTCCCAACTCCACGCCTGGCATTACCACGCAATTGATTCCGACTACGGCACCGGGACCAATACGTATGCGTTTAATTACGATATCATTGTGTGTTATGGCATGGGCGGTTATAACCGAATTCTGACCTATGGTGGCACGAGCTCCGATATCGAGTAAAGGATGGTCTCGTAATACGCCCGCTATTGTTGCATTTTGTCCAATGCGCGCGCCAAAGCCTCCGTGGATGAGCGTTTGTGTAAATACAGTATTAAAAGGACCTAATGCCTTTGCAGCGAGATTAACCAGTACCGCATTGAGTTTCCAATAGGTGAATGCGTTAGAGGCCATGTTGTAGCACCCCTCAGGATAAGGCCGGAACTTACGCAGTATGGCAAGCAGCAGCATAGTATAAATGCCATAGGCGAGCATAAAAATCATTAGGGCGAGTAATGCGCCATACGATCCCTCAATGGGAGATGTCCATGCGGTTGCAGTACTGAGACTCACAAGAAACAGTACACAAATACTGCTAAGTAAGTAATCAAGGAACGAAGTCTTCATAATTAGTGAACAATAGCTTATTGCCAGCCAAACAATTCCTAGCCGTCTCCTACGGCATAGGCCTCCTTAAGCAACGACATTAGCATTCAGCAATTTAACTGAATAGATTCAACGATTATCATTTTACAGTCATATTCACTTGCCGCCTTGTATTTTTAAGAGATTGATCTAACAGAGATTCTACAAAAAATATTAGGCTCAGAATTTATAGAATTGTGTAGGGGCCCTGCCTTTATCCTGAGGTATTTCTTTATAATGGCGGTCAGGATATAAATGGTGATCACAAGCCAGATTTGGTCCTCACGGCGTTCTCGGCAGTATTGTAATACCGCTTGAGACGCAGATGCTCCTTGATCTGCTTGGTAGGGGTCGGGGACTGGCGCGTCGATGTAGGTCAAAGTTTATGTTCCCGGCCGCCCTTTCATCCGCGGGTGTCGCGCCCTCTACGATAACATGAAGATTAGGTTCATCGAGCGCAATGCCTATGGGCCAAAGCAGCATCGCTTCCCGCCGGGATTCTTCAACTTTGCCCGGTATTACGAATTTCGGCCGGAGTGGGCTACAGGAAGTAGCAGACGTGAGGCTTCATAGCACTACCAAGCGGGAGCTCGGCGAGTAATTGCACGTCGAGCGGGTTGCTCCGCAGAGTTTACCGCCGATATATCCCGCCTTGAACAAGCCGGCAACAACGGCAAGCGGCCAGGAACTGCGTGAGCGCTACCATGACTGGCTGTCGCCACTGCAGCATCCGTTATCGGTCTATGACGAGTTGATGGGGGTGGGGAGATAAACTTGGCACCTGAACAGATTGCCGAACTGTACGGACAGCTCAAGCTTTCCACCATCGCCGAGGCATTGCTCCATTTGGCGCAGAAGCCTGGTTGGCTAATTAATGCGGGATGCTAGTACCTAGCCCCTCTTCTTGCTGAGATAGACAGTAGGGATAAAGGGATCGTTCTTTTACGTCTGGTAAGCCAGCCAACGAGGATATTTGCTTCCTTACATAATCCAACTCCAAATGCAGTAACACCGCCGGCGCGTTAACCCGTGGACAGGTGCGAATCTCACTAATTTGGCGGAAACCGAACATACGATTATGAGATGCTGCGTGACGTGGATTAACCTCACCAAACAGGTCTGTTGCATTGTGGATTTTGGCATAGATATAAGCAAGGTTAAATAGCAAGGCAAGTATCTCCTTTGAGCTGTACTGTGGGTCTAAGGCAAATTTCGACAATTCGCAGACTTTTCTGCCTTTCGCCCGAAAGGCGTCAATCTCCTTTCCGTAGAGTTCGTCAGCAAGCAAGCCCTCTTCCGAATCGAGCCCTAGCGTGACCGTGCCGATGAGATTCTTACCATTAGTTGCTACGAATTTGAGCCGATTGGGGTTGTGTGAAGGAGCTGAGTGATCCTCAGTATGATAGCCACGCCAGGAGTACATACGTTCAATGAGTGCATTCGCCGTTTTGTGAACTCTCCAAGAATCGGCGAGATGAATGCTATAGTTACCACGTTTTAAAACATATTTTCGATCAGTGATTCTATTTGGGAGTGTCTCCACTAACGACGTGCGAGATGTTGGTGGTACGCGAAGCACACTGGAGTTTCTGATTGTTCTGACCGATGAGGGAGAGGATATTTTGCCGAAACCAGAAGCTTCATCAGTACGTAATTGCATGAGAGTAACGCCCATAGATTTTAGAGATTAATTAATGCGCGGCTAAATACAAGCTTTGAAGGCAAGGAACTGCCTTATCCAAATAGGTCTTCCTTAATGGATAAGTTCTATACGAACATTTCAGCTTAAGTGAGCTGCCACGCGGGTAGTTGTTTTAAATGCATCCCCTAGTGTTAAACCACGTGCTTTTGCAGAATGATGATTGGAAAGAACTACTTCTTTTAGGGTAAGCAAAATTTATGCCATCCTTTAGGCTGTTTAAAATCATGAACGCACGCCATGGTGCGAATTCAATCTGTCGTCGCTGAACTCCGTTATTCGCTATCTTAAGAATAAGTCTTTGTTTTATAAGGAAATTATATGTCGCTGAATAGCGACATTTTTAAAGCACCTTCGTTAGATAGCATCGTCTCGAGGTTCGAGTCGGAGGAGGATGCAATATCTGATGGGACTTGGGCCTTGCTGGAACCGCATTTGTCTGAACGCAAAGGCGCTTGGCGCGGCATTGCGAGAACAAGACGGAGGTGCAGGCTCTATCTGTTTAGCCCCACGGTGAGGTGGTGTGGGTTAATAATAAACCTGTCGGGGTCTTCAGACCATATTTTGCAGACGTACTCAAAGGGGGTGAGGCCCTTCAAGGTCTTTAGCCGCCTAGCGAAGTTGTAGGCCATCAGGAAGGTTTGCATATGCGCCTTGAGCGCTGTAGTGGTAGCGTTTGACGGTGGCTTCCTTGATGGTTCGGTTCATGCGTTCCACCTGACCATTGGTCCAGGGATGATTGACCTTTGTGGTGCGATGCTCGATGCCATGCTCAAGGCAGCATAAGTCGAACATGTGTGTGACGAACTTGGCAGTGGGGCCGTTGCGGTAACGTGGCGGATGACAGAACTGGATGCCGTTATCGGTCAGGATGGTGTGTATCTTGTAAGGAACAGCTTTGATCAGACTGCGCAGGAATGCCACTGCGACTGTCCGATTCGATTGTGCATGCAGTTCGGTATAAGCAAACTTGGCTGTACGATCGATGGCAACAAAGAGATAGAGCTTGCCTTCTTCCGTCCGCACCTCGGCAATATCGATATGGAAGTAGCCGATCGGATATTGCTTGAACTTGCTTCGTGTCTTGCTCTCTTCGAACTGGGCAGCCTGGAGATGCCGTGGCGCTGTAGGCAGCGATGCAGGCTTGAGCGTGTCAGACGTGGAATGCTTGCCTGCAAGGTATAGAGGCAATCTCTCTCTCCTAACCTGGCGATAAAGTTACGCACGGTACGTTCACAGCCAGTAAAGCCTATTCCGGATTTCCCGCTACAGTACGGCAGCTGGAATCCAGTCAGGGGCGGCCGATGCTACCCTTTGCCGCAAGTACCCCTCAAACGGCGCAATCGTGGTCACGCGGGGAACACGGTCTTTGAAAGCAGGGGTCGAATCTTCAACCAAATACTTGCGCACGGTATTGACTGAGCAATCAATTTCGCACGCAATGGCGCGAAAGTTTTTGCCCTGCTTGTGCAGTATCTTGATTTGCATATACTCCTCGTATGAAACCATCGCCGCTCAAAAAGCGACAATTATCCCTATGACGAGGTGTATCAATTTACATTGCCGGTGACACCATGATCGATGTCCCAGTGGGATGCAGAACGAAGCATGCTGGCAAGACGACGATAATGCTCACTAGCAAGAATGCGCTTTCGACAAGGCCTCGGTAGCCCTTATGCGTGTCTCCACGTTGCTTCAGGGTTGTGTGCTGCTACGCCCAAACTTACATCGCTACCTGTAGCGACGCGGTATCTCCAGGTTCCTGGACATGGGGGCGATATGGTACGCCAGAAGTTCAAGCAATATTTATCGGCTATCTTCTTGTGAGCTAGCTAACACCTGACCAACAGGAGTTACGAGCGCTATAAAATGGTTGCAATTCTGATTACTGCAGTTCTCTCAGCCCTTTTTACCCTTGGATCACTGCAGCTGTTTCAGCAACATCCTTGCCTCATCAATTTGGGGAAAATCTTTTCCGGTAGCCAGCAGCTGTTCAAGTTCTTTACGAGCTTTAGCCTTGTCACCTGCTTTAACTAGCCCAAGCGCAAGGTGGTAGCGAATTTCCCCTGCTGCCGGTGCCAATGAGGTGGCCTTCTGCAAGAGTGGTAGGCCTCGCGCGGTATTGCCCTGTTCCACCAATATCCATCCCAGAGTATCCAATATCGCGGGATTGTCTGCAGCTAACTGATGAGCCTTCTCCGCATATTTGAGGGCATAGGGATCTTTTTCCTGCTGGTAAAGCCACGCCAGATTGTTCAGGGCTGGAACATACTCGGGATTTTGCTGCAGAATAGCCTGATATTGCTCGACAGCGGCTTTATTCTGCCGGTCCGAGAGGTAGATTTCGGCAAGATATGCTCGGGTAGATATGTCAGAGGGATGGTCCTTCAGCCATTGGAACACGCGGGACTTGGCCTCCTTGCTTTTTCCGGCTTGTTTGAGCGATGCATACAACTTCACTGCTAGCGGCCCACTCTTGCTGATAGCCCATGCTCGCTCATATGCCTTCGCGGCAAGCGCGGGATTCTGCTGTCCCATTAACAGATTACCTTCCGCTATGTAGCCTACGACTGATTTTTCGTGTTGCTTCTGAATCTGCCGGGAGATTGCGATAGCACTTTCATAGTTCTCCCTGCGTGCTTCCAGCATGGCTTGAGTCAATTGGGCATCCAAATAATCCGGTTTTATAGCCAGCGCTTTTTTTAGAGCTTCAGAAGCAGCGGCCTGATTTTCCATCGCCATGTAAATAGAAGCAATATTGAATTGCGCCAGAGCGGATTTCGGCCGCAAGGCAGCAATTTTATTGTAGCTCTCCAGCGCTTTGGCCTTGTCACCGTTGGCGAATTGGGCTTGCGCCAGTAAATCCAGCACAACGGGTTCCTTGGCATGTGCCCCTTCCAGTTTCTTGGCGAGAGCCAGCGCCTTCTGTTTTTCCCCTATGCGCAGATAATGTGATCCAAGCAGGGCAGCAGGCTGAAGGACATCCGGATTCTCCTGCATTGCACGCTCCAGCCACTCGGTAGCCTTCTGGTTCTGTCCCTGGTTGACAGCAAGACCTGCTAGCGCGATCATGGCCTGGATATTCTTCTTGTCCTTTGCCAGAGCTGCTTCCAAGCGTTTTCTGGCGGCATCCGGTTTTTTATCCTGAATGTCGAGCCTCGCCAGATTTGCTATAGCCGGGAAATAGTCTGGTTGAATAGCAAGCGCTTTCTCAAAGCTCGCTCTTGCATTCCCTACATCATTCTTGCCGAGATACACGCCACCTTTCAGGTTTTGAATGAGCGGATTATCGGGGTTCTCCTTCTCCAGTGCCTTTACTGCAGCGAGCGCCTTGTCGAATTCCTTGAGGCGTAAATGGGTCATGACCAGCAGGACGCCTGCGCGCAGCGATTTAGGGTCGAGTTTTGTCGCTGTTTCCAGTTCGGAGATGGCGCGCGCGCTTTCCCCCTGTCCCAACCTGCTCATGCTTAAAGCGGTATGAAGCATCGCACTTCTTGGTGCGATATTGCTGGCCTTTTCAAAGTATTCCGTGGCTTTTGCAAAAGCCCTGGCCTGCATGTAAGCTTCCCCGGCCAAGGCGAATAACTCAGGATCCTCCTTCACATTTTTGAGCGATGGGGTCAGGATGTCGATCGCGCGTTTCGTCTCGCCATTTTTTAACAGCACGGAAGCAAGCAGCTTGCGCGCGTAGACGTTTCCGGGATCTTTCTGCAGATAATGTTTCAGGTGTTGTTCCGCCTGCGGCATGGATCCCAGAGCAAACTGTACTGCGCCTGCGAGCAACACGCTGGGCATGTGCTCCGGCGATTTGCTGAGTATCTGCTGGAGGGATTCCAGCGCGGCAGCAGGCTTTTGCTGGGTGAAATCGAGCAAAGCCTGGGTATAAAACACCATCAGGTTGGGACTGATCTTGCGTGCAGCCTCGATATCCGCCTTTGCAGCATCGAACTTGCCCATTCCAATTTCGATGGATGCCTTGTTGATGTAGGCAACAGTCGCATTCGGCTTCAGGTTCACCACTCGGTCATAGACAGTCAGGGCTTCATCGGATTTGCCTTGCATCCGCAGAAGGTCGCCCTTGAACAACCAGGCATCGACATTTTGCGGACTCCGGGAAACCGCCTGTTCCGAGAAATTGGCTGCGGCTTCCACATCCCTTTGCAGCAGGGAATATTTCGCCAGGCCGATCAACGTGTCGGCAGAATCGGGGTTTTGTCCAAGCGCCTGCTCGAACAGTGCCTTTGCTTCCGAGGCCTTGCCTAATCCGAGCTGCGCATTCCCCCGGAGCGTGAGTATCTGCGCGGACTTTGTTTTGTCGGCCAGTTCTTTCGTTTCATCCAGAATTTGTTGATAGGCGCCTAGCCTGAGCAGGGTTTGTCCGAGTTCGGGCAGCACCTTGCCGGCATCCATGCCCAGGCTCAACGCCTTGCGAAGCTCCTTCTCTGCGGACTGAGAATCCCCGGTCTTGTTGTATATTGCGCCGAGCAGATACCGCGCTTCCGAATTATCCGGGTTCTGCTGCAAGACATTTTTTAGCTGGATGATGGCTGACTTGTGATCCCCGCTTTCTTCGTAGCGCTTCGCATCCGCCATCAGCTTCGCCGGATCCCCCGCTTTGTTACAGCCTTGCATGCTCCCTGCGGTGAGGGCGGCAGCGATTGCGAGCATCAGCCCCGTCTTTTTTAAAGCACTCTTTCTAAAAGCGCGCATGTAAATTCCCTTTTCCGAATCAGCGACCAGGTCCACCTTCAAACTCTTGCATCTCTGCAGCCAGTACTCAACTTTGCACCTCTGCGCGTTCCCAGTGAAACGAGGACTGTTCGATTTCGGGAGGACAATCGATGCCCATGCTTTCCATTGGTTTTGCCAGTGCTATTACGGCTCGTCAGCCTGAATATAAAGTGCGACAGAATAAGTCGTTCGTCCCGACTTCCTTGATACCCGTACTCAAATGGCAGAGTTCGATTAAACTTAGCGTAGAAATATAGCAAGAGATCAGGATATCGTGTAGAAAAGATAATCTTGTGCTTCCGGTTCGTTTGCACTGGTTAGCGGCGGTCGCTGAAGCTGCGGAGCAGAGTAGTCTACAGAGTGGTCTATAGTATTGCGATCTCCGGATGGAGGTTGTGGACAAGAGGTTTTTCTCCCAAAGCTCAAAGGAGGCAGTTCCTGCCCAGCCGCATTCGGAGTTGTGAGCCGGCCAGGGTCGCAAGCTATCGATGTGCGCGCACCCAATCGCGCCATTGGATGAACAGACCCAGATCAAGCGCTGCAATGGCCGACCGCTGCCAGAGCGGCTCGGCCCAGAAATCATCCTCGTTCAAGCCGCACATGTGACCGCCCGCTTCTTCCAGGATCAGGCTGCCAGCGGCGTAATCCCATAGTTTCTGCCCGCCGTGCAGATACAGGTCAAAGCGTCCGGCAGCGGTGTAACACCATTCCAGGGCACAGGATCCGAAGTTGCGATGAGAAGAAAACGGCTTTGCCGTAGAGACTTCCTGTGCAAGCCTGCGACCAAGCCGTTTCAGGTCCACGCTCGCGATTGCCCCCCATAGCGGCGGTACATCCTCCTTTATCGGCAATTTTTCCCCATTCAGGAATGCGCCCCTGCCTTTTTCGGCGTAGAACATTTCATCCGCCACTGGATTGTAAACCACTCCTAGCACGCTTCTGCCGTGTTGCATCAGTGCTACTGAAACGGCAAAGTAGGACAATCCGTTGACGAAATTGGAAGTCCCGTCTATCGGATCCATGCACCAAAGTCCCGCATCGCCTTCCCGCCACTGTGCGACCTGCTCGTTTTCCGTCATTTCTTCTCCCACCACCGGACCAGGATAGATTTTTCTCAACTCACGTGAGAGCGTTTCCTGGGTGGCAAGATCAGCTTCCGTAAACAGGCTTCCATCGCCCTTGCGCTGCCGCGCAACTTTCATATAGCGCGGCAGAATTTCCTGCTGGGCAACTGCTTTGACAGCAGCGATAACTGCATCAATCACCGGCTAGTCCGCTCGCCATTTGATGGAGCAGCCGATGCTGGGAATCTGATCCTCGGGACCGGCGCCAGTGCGGGTTACCTGGAGCATTCCTTCGAAAAGGTCGCGTCGTGCGTCTGCGGGCGCGGCTTCCTTTCGGGAAGCATCCAGGCGTCCGCGATACTGCAATTCGAGTTTGTGATTGAAGCCGAAAAAATCCGGCGTGCAGACTGCGCCATATGCCTTTGCTACTTCCTGGGTTTTATCCCAGACATAGGGAAAGGGATAGGCATATTCCCGGGCTACGCGCTCCATGTTTTCAAATGAATCCTCGGGGTAGTCCGATGGATCGTTCGACATGATCGCGATAGCGCCGATACCCTGCTCACGCAATTCGTTGACATCGCGGATGATGCGTTCGCGCACGGCCTTCACATAAGGGCAATGATTGCAGATGAACATCACCAGCAACCCTTTTTCACCCTTGACCGAGGCCAGATTGTATTGTTTTCCATCTACTCCCGGTAAATCGAAGTCAATTGCTTTCCAGCCGAAATCACAGACCGGTGTTTCCAGGCTCGCCATATTTTCCCCCAGATTTCATTTCCTTATAACGAATGCCAGATGTCGTTTCCTGCGCTATCCAGGCAGACGCCGAGCGGTGTCTTTTCGCAGAAGCTTGTCGTGCGGATATAATTGAAAGCAGCGCGGATATCTCGACAGCCCTGGTTCAAGCAGGACTGCTGAAACAACAATACTATCATGAGAAAGGCGCATTGATTGCTCCACCGTCTGATACTGAATATGCAATGACGCTTCCCCGCTTTTACTGCCCCGTGGAGATTTTTGCGGAACAGGTCCTGGAATTGCCTTCAGCAGTTGCGCATCATGCCGCGCGCGTTCTGAGACTCGAGCCAGGCGATGAAGTGGTGTTGTTCAATGGCGACGGTGGAGAATTCACGTCTGTCATTTCGCGAATCAACAAGCAGGGTGTGGCTGTTGTAGTCGAAAGGCATGTACAGGTCGAGCGCGAATCCCCGCTCACCATTCTGCTTGCTCAAGCGGTGTGTATGGGTGAAAAGATGGACTGGATCGTGCAGAAAGCAGTCGAACTGGGCGTAACCCGAATTCAGCCTCTCATTACCAAGCAGAGCGTGGTGAGGCTCAGCGGTGAACGTGGGGAAAAACGTGTAAGCCATTTGCAAAAAGTCGTTATCTCCGCATGTGAGCAGTGTGGCAGAAACCGCGTACCGGAAGTGCTGCCACTCGCGACTCTCGAGAACTGGCTGGGTACGCAAACCGAATCAAGCAGAACGTCCAGCGACAGTCTTTCCCCCGATGCTTGCTTCATGCTCTCGCCTTTTGCAAGAAAGGGTTTGCGGGATTTTAAGCACTCTTCAAATATCAGCTCAATCATTTTGCTCGTGGGACCCGAAGGAGGGTTTACGCGGGATGAGGAAGCGGCTGCAATGGTTGTGGGTTTTATCCCATTGCGCTTGGGTAACCGCATACTGCGGACGGAGAGTGCCGCGCTGGCGGCAGTGGGGGCAATGCAGGCGCTATGGGGTGATTATTGATCATGGATTTCGTGGCTTGGTTCCGGTCGGTAGCGCCTTATATCAACAGCTTCCGCCATAAAGTTTTCGTGGTCGCTTTCGGCGGGGAAGTCGTTGCGGACGGGAAATTCATAGAACTCGTACACGATCTCAATCTGCTTGCCAGCTTAGGCGTACGTCTGGTGCTGGTGCACGGTGCGCGCCCCCAGATCGAATCGCGCTTAAATGAACATGACTTGCAGACGACATATATCCGGGGTATGCGCGTCACCGACGCGGCTGCATTGCAGTGCGTCAAGGAATCGATAGGGCGGGTGCGTGTCGAAATCGAAGCCCTGCTGTCAATGGGTTTGCCAAATTCACCAATGGCCAACGCTGCGATTCGCGTCGCCAGCGGCAACTTTGTGACTGCACGGCCAATCGGCGTGATAGAGGGCATCGACCTGATGCATACCGGAGAAGTACGCAAGGTGGATACTTCCGCCATCCGCTCGCGGCTCGAGCAAGGTGAGTTGGCATTGCTGTCGCCACTTGGCTACTCGCCTACCGGCGAGATCTTTAATTTGACCCTGGAAAATGTCGCAGCTGAGGCTGCGATCGCCCTCAAGGCCGAGAAACTCATATTTCTGATGGATACTCAGGGGATCGAAAAGAGTGCTATTGACAGTGAACAGGCGTTGCTGCTGCGGGAACTGACGGTGGCGGAGGGCAAGAGCTTGCTTAAGGAATTTGGCAGGAAAACGGTAAAGCTTGCAGAGGATGCACAGCTTTATCTGCCTTTTGCCTTGCATGCCTGTGAACGCGGGGTATCACGTATCCACCTCATAAGCCGCCACGTGGACGGCGCTATTTTACAGGAACTGTTCACACACAGCGGCATCGGGACGATGATATCTGAAGGTCCCTTGCAAAACCTGCGGGATGCACGAATAGAGGACGTTGGTGCGATTTTGCAACTGATTGAGCCCCTCGAAGCGGATGGGACGCTGGTGCGGCGGAGCCGCGAGTTACTGGAGATGGAAATTGATCGCTTCGTGGTGATCGAGCATGACCGCATGACTGTCGGTTGTGCTGCGCTCTATCCTTTCCCGGACGACAAGGCGGGCGAGCTCGCCTGTCTTACCGTTCATCCGAACTATCGCAGTGCGGGATGTGGAGATGCGTTGCTCAAGGCTATCGAGATGAAGGCGAGATCCCAGGGCAGTAAAAAACTGTTCGTCCTTACCACCCGGACAGCCCACTGGTTCATCGAACGCGGCTTCCTTGCAGCAGACGTCGGTCAATTACCCAAGGTGAAGCAGGGGTTATACAATTATCAACGGCGTTCGAAGGTATTTGTGAAACTACTTTAACCAGCGATCAGATTCTGGCTGCTGGATCGACTATCCTGTCGTGATAATCGAAGAATGCAGCGTACGGCAGCGCTGGTCTACATTTTGTATATTTCGGAGAAAGCAATGGCAAGAACGGTGAATTGCATCAAACTCAGGCGGGAGCTGGAAGGCATGGATTTTCCGCCTTATCCAGGCGAGTTGGGAAAGCGTATTTTTGAGAATGTCTCGAAAGAGGCATGGGCGGGCTGGATCAAGCACCAAACCATGCTGGTCAACGAGTATCATTTGAACCTGTCGGATATCAAGGCGCGCAAATATCTGGCCGAACAGCTCGAGGCATATTTCTTCGGAAGCGGTGCGGAACAACCGCGTGGCTATGTACCTCTTGCCAAATAATGTCAGATAGCACGGCAGCTTGAAGTGATTGCATTGGATATATTCAGAGACGGCATGACCGATTCCAGAGCTTCCGGTCAATTCCTCAATCGAGAGGTTGGCCAGATTGAATTCAACCGGAGGGTGCTTGCGCAGGCCGAAAATGAGGAAACCCCGCTTCTTGAGCGCCTGAAATTTCTTTGCATTGTCAGCAGTAACCTGGACGAGTTCTTCGAGGTTCGTGTCGCGGGGATCAAGGAGCAGATCAAACTCGATACCCGCGGTTTTGATCCAGCTGGCATGCTGCCGCATCAGATATTCAGATTGGTGAGCGAACAGACGCATACGCTGGTGGCGCGGCAGTATGCGTTGCTGAATCAGCAGATTTTGCCTGGCCTTGCCAGTGAGGGGATCCATTTTCTGCGACGCGCCACCTGGAATGACGCACAGCGCGCGTGGATCAAGTCTTACTTCTTTCGCGAAATGATGCCGGTGCTGACTCCCATCGGCCTTGACATTTCACATCCCTTTCCTCGAGTGCTTAACAAGAGTCTGAATTTTGCGGTAGAACTCGAGGGCAAGGATGCCTTCGGGCGTAATTCCGGAGTTGCCATCGTGCAGGCCCCGCGCGTGCTGCCCAGGCTGATTCAGTTGCCGGCTGAAATCAGCAGCAGCACTTATAATTTTGTATTTCTCTCTTCCATCCTGCATGCGCACGTAGGGGAATTATTCGCCGGGATGAATGTGCTCGGCTGCTATCAATTTCGCGCCACGCGTAATAGCGATCTGTTCGTGGATGAGGAAGAAGTCAAGAATCTGCGCATTGCGCTACAGGGTGAACTGCCGCAGCGCCACTTCGGCAATGCCGTGAGGCTGGAAGTGGCGGACAATTGCCCCCTGCATATGTCAGCCTTTCTGCTGGAGCAGCTCGGTCTTGCCCAGGAGGATTTCTATCAGGTAGAGGGGCCCGTGAATCTGGCGCGGATGATGCACGTCTTCGAACGCATAGACCGGCCCGATCTGAGATATCTGTCTTTCATCCCGGGTTTGCCGCTGACGCTGCAAAAGAAAAAAGCGTCTGACATTTTTCAGTTGATTCGCAAGAACGATATTCTGTTACACCATCCCTACCAGTCGTTCCAGCCGGTAATTCATTTTCTCCAGCAGGCTGCAACCGATCCGGATGTGGTCGCCATCAAGCAGACCGTATATCGTACCGGTGCCGATTCCCAAGTTATGGCCGCGCTTATCGCCGCTGCGAGCAGCGGAAAAGAGGTCACTGTGGTGGTGGAGCTGCTGGCCCGGTTTGATGAAGAGGCCAATATCAACTGGGCCAGCCGACTGGAGAATGTGGGAGCGCATGTGGTTTATGGAGTGGTAGGCCATAAGACCCACGCAAAGATGGCAATGATAGTGCGGCGTGAGGAAGGCAGCCTTCGGCGTTACGTTCATGTCGGCACCGGGAATTATCACGCCAGCACGGCCCGGCTTTATACCGATTTCGGCTTGTTCAGCTGCCAAGAGGATTTCTGTGCTGATGTGAATGAAGTTTTCACGCAGCTTACGGGACTGGGCAAGGCGGGAAAACTCAAATATCTCTGGCAATCTCCCTTCAGTTTCCATAGCCAGATGATCGCATCCATTGAAAACGAAGCGCAGAATGCGAAAGCAGGAAAGCCTGCCCGAATTATCGCAAAGATGAACGCATTACTGGAACCGGGAGTCATCAAGGCACTCTATGCCGCTTCCGAGGCAGGCGTAAAGATCGATCTCATTGTTCGCGGGGTGTGCGCTTTGCGGCCGGGCATCAAAGGGCTTTCAGAAAACATTCGGGTACGCTCCATTATCGGCCGCTTTCTCGAACACAGCCGGATTTTCTATTTTCGCAATGGCGGCGCTTACGATATCTACCTTTCCAGTGCCGACTGGATGGATCGAAACTTTTTTCGAAGGATCGAGATCTGCTTTCCGGTTCTGGAGCCAAAGCTGAAAAAGCGTGTGCTCGAAGAAGGCCTGTATGTATTTCTGAAGGACAATCGCCAGGCCTGGGAAATGGACAGCGACGGCCGTTATCATTTGAAGCATCCCGGCCAGAGCAAGAAGCGAAGCGCTCAGGAGACGCTGCTGATGGAACTGGCCGCCGCGCAATAGAGGCGGCAGCCCTCAGAGGCATGGCGTTTCACCCGGTAGCGAGTAGTCGTCCAGGCAATAGTCGGAAAAGAATCGTGCCGCTCGAAATCGAACTCAAATTAAGATTGTCACCCGAGGATGCCGCTCGGCTTCGACATGATCCGTTGCTAGCATCCCTTACCGTTTCCCGCCCTGTTACGCGGAAACTTTTCACCACCTATTACGACACGCCTGATCTGTATCTTCAGAAGCATCAGATGGCGCTCCGGTTGCGGCATATCGGAAAAAAATGGATACAGTCCATCAAAGGAGGGGGGGATGCTGCCCTGGGATTGCACCAGCATCATGAATGGGAGTCCATGGTGCCGACAGGACAGCCCGATTTCACCCGAATATCCGAGCCTGCGCTTCCCGACCTGTTCGACAATATTGAACTGCACGGCCAATTGCTTGCCCTGTTTACCACCGACTTCAAGCGCAGCACACGCATGTTGCGGCTGGTGGACGGAAGCGAGATCGAATTTTCGCTGGATCAGGGAGTAATCAGAACGCCGGCTGATTTTACCAGGGAGATTTGCGAAATCGAACTGGAACTCAAATCGGGAAATGTGCAGGCGTTATACCAGTTCGCACTGGATATACTGCACACCATTCCTTTCAGGTTGGAAAACGCAAGCAAAGTCGAGCGTGGCTATAGGCTCGCTGTCGACTCCAAACCCGCCCCCGTCAAGGCAGTACCTGTTCGACTCGAGACGGAAATGAATCTGTGTGAAGCATTCAAGGCGATCGCATGGAATTGCCTTAATCATCTGCAGGGCAACGAGGCAGGCATGCTGCAAAGCGAGGATCCGGAGTATCTGCATCAGATGCGCGTGGCATTACGCAGGGTGCGTACGGTGCGCCGTGTTTTTGCCAGGGCATTCGATGCAACTGCGTTTGCTTCTGCAACCCCGGACTTGAAAGGGCTGTCGCGTTCCCTCGGCGCGGCGCGGGACTGGGATGTATTCATGTCG
Organism: Nitrosospira sp. CT; assembly: GCF_059489795.1. Lineage (NCBI taxonomy): Bacteria > Pseudomonadati > Pseudomonadota > Betaproteobacteria > Nitrosomonadales > Nitrosomonadaceae > Nitrosospira > Nitrosospira sp. CT. The sequence continues at coordinate 297,198 of NZ_JCAHZJ010000066.1, read as the reverse complement.
GAAGCATTAAGCGAAGTGAGGAACTACTTTCATGAACATGCCGGTATCTCCGCCTTGTGGGAAGAATGCGAGCAGATGCGGCGAAACCGTAATGATGCGGCGCGTGAGGCGGTAGGATCTACCCGCTATACGGAAGCGATGCTGAGGCTCGGCGCCTGGCTGAACGCGGAGACATGGCTTCCGGCACCTGGGCCGCAGGAGAGTGAATCGCGAAAGGCCCCGCTGGAATGGTCAGTGAAGAAATTCGCAGATAACGCGCTGTCGCACGGACACAAGAAATTGAAAAAGTATCACAAAAGGGTGGATGGGGAGGGTACAGAAGGAGTGCATGCCCTGCGCATTGCGGTAAAAGAACAGCGCTATACCGCTGAGTTTTTCTCAGACCTGTACCGCCGAAAAAAGGTGAAGCGCTACATCAAGTCTCTGGCCGTATTGCAGGAAACGCTGGGCGCGGTAATTGACACTGCCGTGACCGGACGATTGCTGAATCAGGTCGGCATGATAGGGGACAAAGGCGGGAAAGGCGGCGAGTGCGAAGGAAAAGGTATTGTTCTCGGTTGGATCGCCCAGCGTGGGCTGACGAAAAGAAATGAGTTTGATGAGGTCTGGGGGGATTTCGAGAAAAAGAGGGTGTTCTGGCAGCCGCCCGCGGGCCTGCCGGGGTAGTGATTGCCAGTGCAAGATCGGGGCCAGCCAGCAGCTCTGGAAGTTCGAGCAATTCGACCGGGCACTTTAGCCGCCGGTAATAAAAAGGCGAACCGTATCGGCTCGCCTTTTATCCCGTTCGAATTCCAGTTGCTTATAAAACCAGCACTGACGGTTGAACTGGTGGACCTGTCAGTTTACCTGATTACTTGATGACAGCCTTCAATTCCCCCTTCGCGTATTTGCCTGCCATGTTGTCCAGTGCGATAGGTTTGATTTTGGCCGCCTGCCCTGCACAGCCAAATGCTTCAAAGCGCGCCTTGCAAATGTCCTTGGCTGCGGCAGTCGCGTCCTTGAGATATTTACGCGGATCGAATTCGCTCTTGTTCTTGGCAAGATGGCGACGTATCGCCCCGCTCATCGCCAACCGGATATCGGTATCGATATTGACCTTGCGTACGCCGTATTTGATGCCTTCCTGGATTTCCTCGACCGGAACGCCATAGGTTTCTTTCATCTCTCCACCATATTCACGGATGATGTCGAGCCAATCCTGCGGCACGGAACTGGAGCCATGCATCACCAGATGGGTATTGGGAATGCGCGCATGAATCTCCTTTATACGCTCGATGGCGAGAATATCTCCAGTTGGCTTGCGCGTAAACTTGTACGCGCCATGAGAGGTGCCGATGGCGATTGCCAGCGCATCCACGCCCGTTTGCTTGACGAAGTCGGCTGCCTGCTCCGGATCGGTCAGCAGTTGATCATGAGACAGCTTGCCTTCGGCGCCATGGCCATCTTCCGCTTCACCCATGCCCGATTCCAGGGAACCGAGACATCCGAGTTCACCCTCGACGGAAACACCCACTGCATGTGCCATTTCCACTACCTTGCCTGTAACTTCAACGTTGTATTCATAGGAAGAGGGCGTCTTCGCATCCGCTTCCAGGGATCCATCCATCATGACGCTGGAAAAACCGCTGCGAATGGCATTGACGCAAACCGCTGGCGAAGCTCCGTGGTCCTGGTGCATGACGATGGGAATGTGCGGATATGCCTCTACGGCCGCAGCAATGAGATGGCGCAGAAAAGGCTCGCCAGCATATTTGCGCGCGCCTGCCGAACCCTGCATGATCACCGGGCTGTCGCATTCATCCGCAGCCTGCATGATGGCATGAATCTGCTCCAGGTTGTTGACGTTGAAAGCGGGCAGGCCATAGCCATTTTCTGCCGCGTGATCCAAAAGTTGACGCAATGATACGAGTGCCATTAGAACCTCCTCAAAGTTAGAATCAGTATATGGTAAAACCGGAACATGCGAATCACAGGCAGCGAAAAACCCTAAGTGGCAATACTTGCAACGTGCTCAGGATTCCACCTTCCGTTCCTGCTTCCTGTGCTCGCCGACCTTCACTATTTTCATGGTATTGGTGCCGCCTGCCTTGCCCACCGGTTCACCGATGGTCATGATGATCAGGTCGCCGTTGCGCACCGCGCCACGCCTGAGCAACTCGTTTTCGGCGTGATTCAGGATGATTTCGGGGTCGTTCGAACCTCCGCCGAACTTGACCGGATACACGCCGCGAAATAACGTCATCTTGCGCCGTGTATCCTCCTGCGGACTCAACGCGAATATGGGCACGGTGGAACTCCTGCGCGACATCAGCAACACGGTCCTGCCGCTTTGCGTAAGCGCCGCAATAGCTCTGATCTTCAATCCCCCTGCGGTGAACATGGTCGCACGGGCAATCGCTTCTTCGATATTATCGGGCAGGCCGCCCTGCAGCCGTCGATTTTCACTGCTTACCAGGTATTCCTTTTCCGCCTCCAGGCATACCCTTGCCATTGCCGCAACTGCTTCAACGGGATATTGCCCGGTGGCGGATTCCGCTGACAGCATCACCGCATCAGTGCCATCCAGTACCGCATTTGCTACATCCGATACCTCCGCGCGGGTGGGGATGGGACTGCTGACCATGGACTCCATCATCTGGGTGGCGGTTACCACCAGCTTGTTCCTGGTTCGGGCAGTGCGGATCATCCGTTTTTGCAACGCCGGCACCACTGCATCGCCTACCTCTACCGCAAGGTCTCCACGCGCAACCATGATCGCATCGGAGGCCTCCAGAATGTCGTCCAGCGCCAGGATGGCTTCCGATCGTTCGATCTTCGCCATCAATAAACTTTTCCCGCCCGCCTCGCGCATTACATCGCGCGCCCAGCGCATATCTTCCCCAGAACGGGGAAACGATACCGCCAGATAATCGGCTTTAAGCGCTGCGGCCGTCCGGATATCTTCCACATCCTTGCCGGTGAGGGCAGGCGCACTCAGACCCCCGCCTTTCCGGTTGATTCCCTTGTTGTTGGACAGTATTCCACCCTGTTCAACCACGCAATAAACCTGGCTTCCCTTGACTTCGGAAACGCCGAGCACGATGCGGCCATCATCCAGGATCAGCGTTGCACCGGTCTCGACATCGCTGGGCAATTCCTTGTAATCCAGGCCCACCCGTTCCTGGTTTCCAAGCTCGCATTCAGCGTCGAGTATGAATTGATCGCCCGTTTTCAGCAGAATTTTATTATTTTCAAATTTGCCGATTCGAATCTTGGGCCCCTGCAGGTCCGCCAGCACACCCACCGCGTGACCGGCAGCGCGTGCCAGGGAGCGCGCCAACTCGGCACCTTCGATATGCTCTTCCCTGGTCCCATGGGAAAAATTGATACGGACTACATCAACGCCGGCGTTTATCATCCGCTCCAGCACCTTTGCATCTCGGGATGCAGGACCAAGTGTTGCTACGATCTTTGTTCTTCGAATCATTCTGATGAGGGCACGCGTTGAATCGGCGTATCAATCCGCATATTTCGCTACCTGGGCCTATCTGCTGCCGGCTGCGCGCTGTTCGAGTATTTCCACGGCAGGCAGTTTCTTGCCTTCCAGAAATTCCAGAAAGGCCCCACCCGCAGTGGAAATGTAAGAAACCTTGTCATAAATATCGTATTTCTGGATAGCGGCAATGGTGTCTCCTCCCCCTGCCAGGGTAAAGGCGTCGGTATCGGCGATAGCCATGGCGATGGTTTTGGTGCCTTCACCGAACTGATCGAACTCGAACACTCCGACAGGGCCATTCCATACTACGGTACCGGCTTTCATGATGATGTCCGACAACTCGCGGGCGCTCTCCGGACCGATATCGAATATCATATCGTCATCCGTTACCGCACCTGCATCCTTCAATACCGCCGGTTCACTGGCGTCGAATTTTTTCCCGACAACAACGTCAACGGCAATTGGAATGGTCGCATTCCGCTTTGCCATTTTTTCCATGAGCATTTTGGCGGTGGGAACCAGGTCGTCTTCACACAGGGATTTTCCAATGTTTTTTCCCGCCGCCTTGAGGAAGGTATTGGCGATGCCGCCACCTACCACCAGTTGATCCACTTTTTCTGACAGGGATTCCAGGACGGTCAGTTTTGTCGAGACCTTCGAGCCTCCGACGATTGCCACCATGGGACGGGCTGGATCCAACAATGCCTTGGTCAGCGCATCCAGCTCTTCTGTAAGCAGAATGCCAGCGCAGGCAACAGGAGCGTATCTGGCAATGCCATAGGTCGACGCTTCGGCACGGTGCGCTGTGCCAAAAGCATCCATCACAAATACGTCGCACAGCCTTGCATATTTCTGCGCCGTTTCATCCACGTTTTTCTTTTCCCCCTTATTGAAGCGGCAATTTTCGAGGATGACCAGTTCGCCTTCGGCAACGTCGAAGTTGCCGTCCACCCAGTCCTTGACCAGGCGCACGGACTTGCCGAGACGTTCGGAAATATTGTCGGCTACCGGCTTGAGCGAGTTTTCTTCTGACCATACGCCTTCTTCCGGTCGTCCCAGATGGGAGGTAACCATCACTTTTCCGCCTTGCTTCAGACAGTAGTCGATGGTGCCCATGGAGGCGCTTATGCGTGCGTCGGAGGTAACTTTGCTATCTTTCACGGGCACATTGAGGTCGGCGCGGATGAACACGCGCTTGCCTTTCAGATCAAGGTCGGTGACTCTAATGACAGACACTGGGAACTCCAAGTTTTAAGACATAAGGAAGTTTGGGATTCCTTATGATGAATTGAAGAGAAGGACGGGATCAGGGGGAAGAAAAACGATCCCGGGTTTCTTCCCCTTGTGACGAATTCGTCCTCTGCTACTTGCTAGCCACAACGCGGACCATCTCCAGAATCTTGCTGGAGTAGCCCCACTCGTTGTCGTACCAGGAAACCACTTTTACAAAATTGCCATCCAGAGCCATTCCCGCTTCCGCATCGAAGATCGAGGTTGCGCTTTCGCCCCGAAAATCGGTGGAAACAACCTTCTGGTCCGTATAGGCCAGCACACCTTTCATTGATCCCTCGGACGCCTTCTTCATGGCATCGCAGATCTCTTCGTAGCTGGCTTCCTTCTCCAGTTCAACGGTAAGATCCACCACGGAAACATCAGAGGTCGGAACGCGAAAAGCCATGCCGGTGAGCTTCGTATTGAGTTCGGGGATAACCTTGCCAACGGCTTTTGCCGCACCGGTAGAGGAGGGAATGATGTTTTCCAGAATACCCCGGCCACCGCGCCAATCCTTGTTGGAAGGACCATCCACGGTCTTCTGGGTTGCGGTGGCGGCGTGAACCGTCGTCATCAGGCCCCGTTTGACGCCAAAGGTGTCGTTCAATACCTTTGCAACGGGAGCGAGGCAGTTCGTGGTGCAGGAGGCATTGGAAATAATCGCCTGACCGTCATACGTATCGTTATTCACTCCATATACGAACATGGGTGTATCGTCTTTCGACGGCGCAGACATGATGACTTTCTTGGCACCCGCGGCAATATGTTTCTGACAGCTTTCCTTGGTGAGGAAGAGGCCGGTTGACTCAACCACGACTTCAGCACCGACTTCTCCCCATTTCAGCTCAGCCGGATCTTTAATCGCCGTCAGCCGTATCTTTTTGCCATTGACAATGAGCGTACTGTCTTCGATCGAAACATCCCCCTTGAAACGGCCATGCACGGAATCATGCTGCAGCATATAGGCGAGGTAGTCGGGCTCAAGCAGATCATTGATGGCAACGACTTCAATATCCGGAAAATTCTGGACTGCCGCGCGGAAAACCATTCGCCCGATACGGCCAAATCCATTGATACCGACCTTGATTGTCATGTTTTACACTCCTTGGATAAAAAAAGAACTCCGGACGCGGAGAAAATTTCCTCCGCGTTTCGGCTGGCAACTGGTCAGAATTAAATGACGCTGTTTACCGCCTTTACCACATTCTCAACGGTGAAGCCGAAGTGCTTGAACAGCTCTCCAGCCGGCGCGGACTCGCCGAAGGTATCGATACCGACTACTGCTCCCTCCAGGCCTACATACTTGCGCCAGTAATCCGTCACGCCTGCTTCCACCGCCACGCGCCCTATACCCTTGGGCAGCACGCTGTTTTTATAATCGACATCCTGACGGTCGAATACGTTTGTGCAGGGCATCGAAACGACGCGCACATGAATTCCCGTTTCGGCCAGCGCTTTTTGCGCCATCATCGCCAGGCCGATTTCCGAACCTGTGGCAATGATGACTGCCCGCGGCTGGTTGTCAGATGCTTCCGACAGGATATAGCCGCCCTTGTCGATCAGCTTGATCGTGTTCGCATCGCGTTTCTGAAAGGGAAGGTTCTGGCGGCTGAAAATCAGTGTGGAGGGCCCATCCTTGCGATCGATTGCCCGTGCCCAGGCAACGGTTGATTCGACCGTATCGCACGGGCGCCATACATCCATGTTGGGGATGTAGCGTAATGTCGCCGTCTGCTCCACCGGTTGGTGCGTAGGTCCATCTTCGCCCAGGCCGATCGAATCATGGGTGAATACGAACAGGCACCGTATTTTCATCAGAGCAGCCATGCGCAGCGCATTCCGCGCATATTCGGAGAACATGAGGAAGGTGGCGCCGTAAGGAATGATTCCTCCATGCAGCGCCAGTCCGTTCATGATGGCGCTCATGCCGAATTCGCGCACGCCGTAATATACGTAGTTGCCGCCATCCTGCCGGGCGATGCCTTTTGAACCCGACCAGAGGGTAAGATTCGATCCGGCCAGGTCTGCCGAGCCGCCGACCAGTTCCGGCAATTTGGGCGCCAGTCCTTCAATCGCATTCTGCGATGCCTTGCGGCTTGCAATGGTTTCTTCCTTCGCATGAACACGCGCGACCAGCGCATCCACGTGCTCCTGCCATCCCTCCGGCAGTTCGCCTGCCATCCGCCGGCTGAACTCGGCCGCCTCAGCCGGGTATTTCGCAGCGTACTCCGCAAACTTGTGATTCCAGCCGTCTTCCAGTCTTTGCCCTTTTGCGCGCGCATCCCAGGTCTGGTAGACATCCTCGGGGATTTCGAATGGCAGGTGATTCCAGCCGATGTGCGGACGCGCGGCAGCTATTTCCAGGTCGCCCAGTGCTGCGCCATGCACCTCGTGAGTATTTGCCTTGTTGGGTGAGCCCATCCCGATCACGGTCTTGCAGCAGATCATGGAAGGTTTGTCCACCGCCTGCTTGGCCGCCTCGATGGCGGCTTCTACCGCTACCGGGTCATGTCCGTTGACATTCGGCACAACATGCCAGCCATAGGCTTCGAAGCGTTTGGGTGTGTCGTCTGTGAACCAGCCCTCCACATGTCCATCGATGGAAATACCGTTGTCGTCGTAAAAACAGATCAGCTTGCCCAGTCCCAATGTGCCTGCAAGCGAGCAGGCTTCATGGGAAATACCTTCCATCAGACAGCCATCGCCCAGGAATACGTAGGTATGGTGATTGACGATATCGAAGCCGGGACGGTTGAATTCCGAGGCAAGTATTTTCTCTGCCAGAGCCATTCCCACAGCATTGGTGATCCCCTGGCCCAGCGGACCTGTGGTCGTCTCGACGCCCGGTGTATAACCATATTCCGGATGGCCGGGAGTCCTGGAATGAAGCTGACGGAAGCGCTTGATTTCCTCCATCGGCAAATCGTAGCCCGTGAGGTGCAGCAGGGCGTAAATGAGCATGGATCCATGCCCATTGGACAAAACGAAGCGGTCACGGTCGGCCCACTTCGGATTTGCCGGATTATGGCGTAGGTGGTGTATCCACAATACCTCAGCGATCTCAGCCATGCCCATAGGCATTCCCGGATGCCCCGAGTTGGCTTTTTGCACGGCATCCATCGCCAGTGCACGAATGGCGCTGGTCAGGTTCTTGAATACCGGCGCTTCAAAATCTCGAAATGTTCCCATGAACATGAACTCCTAGCTCAACAATTTATACGCACACAAAAACACCGCTCAAGTAGCGGTGCGGGTCGGCAAAACCATCATTATCGCTTAAGATAGGATGTCAGACAATATGACAAGTCCGATTGTAGAGAATGAATCTCAATTGCCGCGCAGTCTGATACCGAGCAGCTTGAGCTTGCGGTACAAATGGGTGCGCTCCAGGCCGGCGCGTTCCGCCACTCGGGTCATATTGCCGTTTTCCTGCTCGATAAGCTGTTCAAAATACGTTTTTTCGAACATGTCCCGCGCTTCACGCAACGGTATGTCGAGTGGTATGCCTCCCACTGCCTGTGAAGGCGAGGAAGGGGTCAGCATCTGCTTTACGTCTTCTGCCGATATTTCATCGCTGGTGCAGGTCAGGGCGAGGGTATGCACTGCGCCTGTCAGTTGTGCGAGATTTCCCGGCCAGTCGTGATTTCGCAGGCAGTTGAGAGCAGCGGTGCTGAACTGTCGCAACGGGACGTCTCCCGATTCGATGTAACGCGAGAGTATCTGGGTCGCGAGATCGGGAATATCTTCCCGATGCTCCCTCAATGCGGGCACGTTAATGCAAAGTCCGCTCAGCATCTCATACAGTCTTGGGTCGTAGGCCCCTTGGGCCGCCAGCCTGGCAAGCGGCATGGAGGTCACGCATACGAGCCGGACACTGTATCTTTCCAGCTTGCCCAGCAGCAGCAGCAGTCCTTTTTGCGCCAGTTTGTTGAGCTCGCCGATCTCCTTGAGAAAAAGCAATCCTCCTTTTGCCTGTTCAAGTAACTCAAACGGAGCATTCGACAGGGCGGCGAGGGTATCGGGTTCTACCCACGGTGTATTCGGCTGGTGCAGAAAGCGGGCACACAGATCCACGCCAGTCCCCGGTTCACTTATGAGCAGCACCGGTGTCGTGAGGCTGGCAACCTGTTCCAGTCGTCTTTTCAGGTCTGTAATCAGCGCACCACGTCCCAGGCTCGCCAGGGGAAGCGTCATGCGTGGTTTGGCTTGTCCACTGCGCAATGCGCGGCCGACTGTGCTCAGCAGTTTTTGCAGCGGTACCGGTTTTTCGAGATAGGCCGCTGCCCCCATACGCGTGGCTTCTACCGCAGTGTCGATTGTGCCATGCCCTGACATCATTACAACGGGCATGGTGAGAAGTCCGCTGCTGACCCATTCTTTCAGCAGGGTGATGCCGTCAGTATCCGGCATCCAGATATCCAGCAATACCAGATCAGGACGAGCTTGTTTCCGCCAAGCGCGTGCCTGTGCGGCGTTTTCCGCCAGGGCGACGCGATAACCTTCATCGCGCAGGATTTCGGACAAAAGCTCGCGGATGCCGATTTCATCGTCGACGATCAGTATCGTATTGTTGCTCATAATTCCAGGAATGGATTTGCTTGCCACGGAAATGAAATTGAACGTCAAGCCTTGCCTCTCATTCTTTTGACTGCATTTCACAGGAAAGTGAAAGCGCAGGCTTGCCCGCGATCGGTCGGAGCCATCTATCCTTGAGAGAAACCACGAGCTTGTCCGGCGAGACGGGGAGTATGATTGAAATACGCGCACCGTGCGGCCGCATATTTTCAATCTGGATCGTTCCCCTGTGTTCTTCGATTATCTTTTTTACAATGGGAAGACCGAGTCCGGTTCCTTTCGGTTTTGTTGTCACATAGGGTTCAAATACCCGTGCTCTCACCTGTTCAGGAAATCCCCCGCCGTTATCACTGACGGTGAAACGTATTCCTGAGGTCAGGGTTTCCGTTTGTATCATGATTGCGGGTTGAGCCAAACCGGCCAGCGCATCCTGGGCATTCTGCAGGAGATTGTGTATCACCTGGCGCAGTCGCGCGGAGTCCCCTTTCATCATCGGCAGGTCGGACGCCAGAACCAGATCGATGGGCGGTTGCCGATTATCCGGCGCTGCTGTGGCTGGGCTTTCATACAAGGCCAGTACTTCCCGTACCAGCGCATTGAAATCCAGAAGGTGAAACTCGGGTTCAGGGGCGCGCGCGTATTCGCTGAATTCATTGACCATCCTTTTGAGCGCTTCCACCTGATTGACGATCGTTTCGGTGGAGCGCTGCAGAATTTGTGCATCATTGTCATTCAGCTTCGCGGCAAGTTTGTGCTGTATGCGTTCGGCGGACAATTGTATCGGGGTCAGGGGATTCTTTATTTCATGCGCCAGACGCCGCGCCACTTCTCCCCAGGCTGCTGCGCGCTGGGCTTCCAGCAGATGGGTGATGTCGTCGAACACGACGACGCCTCCTCCGCCCGGCACATGCGCCAGCCATGTTCCCCGGAGCAGCAGGACCTGACGCATGCCCTCTCTCGTTCGCTCCACCTGGCGCTGCCACTCGCCCTTTATTTCCGAGTGAAATCCTTCCAGAATTCCATATGCGAAAGCGTTCAATCCGGATTCATGCGTCGCCCATTCCTCGATCGTCAATCCTTCCAAGGCGGGCAGCGGAACGTTCAGGATTTGCTCTGCGCTCAGATTGACTGTGCGCAAGTGCAGGTTTTCATCGAATACTAGGACGCCCGAGGAAAGATTGGCCAGGATATTTTCCAGATAAGCTCTCGCACTTTCCACTTCCTGTTGATTGTGCTGGGCAGTTATCCGCGCTTCCTCCAGCTGCTGGGTCATGAGATTGAATGATTCGGTCAGTACACCCAGTTCGTCGCGGCTCCGTACCGGATGACGTCTGCTGAAGTCGCCCTGTGCTACCGCTCGCGTGCCCTCCGCCAGCATTCCCAGAGGGGCGCTGAGCCGCTCGCTGATCAGGAATGCGGCGGCCAGGGCAGAGAAAAGCGCGAGCAGCAGTGCGAGCGTCAGGGTCACTCCGTAGAGATGTTTGAGACCTTCGCGCGACAGCAGCAATTCCTGGTAGTCCCGATAGGCTGCCTGTACTATTTCTGCATCTTCTGCCAGTTGTTTCGGCACGGGCTGCGTCAACTGCAGAATGCGCGTATTGTTTCTTACGCCGGGAACATCGATAGGTGACCATACCTTCAGGTACAAACCCTCCCCGGGAATTGACTCAATCGTGCTGTACCTGCTCTCAGCCCTGATCTGATTCATTGACGTCGTACTGAGCCCGGCAGGCACGGTTTCGCTCGTGTCCGCACGTGCAAATGCAACGACGTTACCTTCGTGATCAAACAGGACTGCCTCCCGCACCTGCGTTTGATGGACGAGCTGGTTCAATGTTGGCAGCAAGGGCCCCGTTTGCTCGGATAATGCAAGCGCGGCGCGATCGGCTTTTCTGTACAGATCTTCCAGCCGGCTGTCGAGAATGCTACGTCCCAGTTCCAATCCGCCTTCCAGAGCGCGATCCACTTTTACGTCGAACCACGATTCGATGCTTTTTCCCAGAAATTGCACCGATATGCTATAGACCAGGACACCCGGGAGCACAGCCATCAGCGAGAAGATCAGCAACAGGCGCAGCGCCAGCCTGGAACCGAATACGCCCGCCTGAAGCCTGCGTCTGAGCCTCCATAGCAGGTATCCGACGATTGCCATGAGGAACAGCACAAAACCGGCGTTGAGCCTGATCAGAAGCCTGTATTTACGGTCAAAAAGCCCGGTATCGGCGCCAGCGCTCGCGAGCAGGAACAGCATGATCGCCCCCAGCACCACGCCGGCGATGATGAGGTATTTCATCATTTGCCGTCATCCTGCAGCTTCTGGGAGGGTAGGCGGGTATCCCACCGCAAAGTGCCGGAACCGAGATCCCATTCCCGGGAGCCGAGCGTTTCCACCTGGAACGGCTTGGGCAGCGCCGCTATGTCCAGACGCATGCGCAATTCCACGGTATATTCCACATCCGGGATCAATTCTTCACTCGCATTGATCGGCCGGTCCCGCACGCGGCTTAACGCCTGTAACGCCTCGTTGAGCGAACCGAAGCTCTGTGACAACGCCCCTCGCGTCAGGCGATACTGGCGGGTCAGTGCGTAGTAGCTCAACCCTTCGCGCACCCTGCTATAGCCTACTCTTTCATCGAACCAGTACCAGCGTGAGTTCACCAGGCCGAGTTCCGTGACAAAATAAAGCACAATACCCTTCTCCAGTGCGTGCTCCAGTTTGTGATTGAGGGTAATCTGGAAATCGGCGTCAAACTCGTAGGCGCCTTCCACTGGTTTGATTCTGACCGACTTGATTTCTATGCGTGCTTCCGCCTGTGCGCTGGAGGCCTGTCCTATGAGCACAAGCAGCAGCATTGTCGCTGTCATGCGCAGGAGACGTGCCAGGAAATCAGAGCTTTTCAAGCAACGCATAAAAAAAACCGTCGTGATGGGGATCCGGCAACAACTGGCCGTCAACGATTTCTGGCACGGAAAAGGGCAACAGACGAGCGTCCGGGTGATGATTCAGGAAATTTTCCACCTGAAGACCGTTTTCCTCTGCGAATATGGAACAGGTGACATAGAGCAATTTGCCCCCTTTGACCAGGGTTTGCCAAAGGGCATCGAGCGTTTTACGTTGTATCTCCGCAAACTGCGCCAGATCGCTTTCGCGCCGCAGCCATTTGATGTCGGGATGACGCCGCGCCACCCCGGACGCAGAACAGGGGACATCAGCCAGGATGCGATCGAATGGCCTTCCATCCCACCACTCCTCCGGGTGCATGGCGTCGCCCTGAATGATGCGATAAGGCTTGAGGCCGAGACGAGTGAAATTCTGCTTTAGCCGTTCTACCCGCTCGCTATCATTGTCAACTGCGATCAATTCCAGATCGGCCAACTCAAGCAGATGTGCACTTTTCCCGCCAGGCGCAGCGCAGGCGTCCAGCACACGCATTCCACTCCGGGGGCATAATAACGGCGCTGCCATTTGGGCGGCCACATCCTGAACTGATACCAGGCCTTGACCAAATCCCGGCAGTTTTTCCACCGGGACGGGGTGAAATAATTCAAGCGCCTCTTCTGCCCAGTTGTTTTCCAGTCGCCGGGCATTCAGTCCGGCATTGTGCAGCAGGTTCTGATAGGCTTCAACGTTTGTTCTCCGCCGATTGACTCTGAGCGCCATGGGCGGCCGCCGATTGGCAGTTTCCAGTACAGCCTGATAGCGTGAGGGATATTGCGCATGGAGTCTGTCGATCCACCATTGTGGATGAGAATACCTTCCTACATCGGTTGCCGCCGTTTGTTCAAGCAGGGCAGGACGTTTGCGCAAGAAGTTGCGCAATATCGCATTGACCAGTCCCCCTACACTTTTCGCATGCCGAGGATCCCGCATGTTCCTGCTATTCCTGCTATCGATCGAGGGACTGCAGGAAGCGGATACCGCGCTGTCTACCACGACATGCGGCGCCGTTTTGCTGTATTGAAGCTGATACAGCCCCACCAGCAGCAGGTAGCGCAAACCTTGATCCTTCAGTGGCTTGTTCAGCAATAAGCCAAGCAATATGTCCAGTTGACCATAAAAGCGCAGTACGCCATAGCTTAAATCCTGAATCGCACCGCGCTGCTGGTCAGAGAGGCCGCTGTGGCTGCGCCAGGTTTCCTGCAAAACGGTTGTCAGACTCGCGCCGCTCAGTACTCTTTCAACAGCGGTGGCGGCCAGGCGCTGGGTCCTGATCATTCCCGGCTTTCAAAACGATCGCCCTGCTGCAGAGAATGCCCCAGGAGGAATTCAGCGGATCTTAATTTTTTACCTCCGGATTTTTGCACTATCTCCAATACCAAGGCATGCTTGCCGCATGCAACGACAATTCCGTCTGGCCTTACTGCAACGATTTCCCCTGGTTTTTCATCTGCCTCTGCGGTATCTACGCTGGCCTGCCACACTTTCATAGAAATTCCATTCACGGTGGAATGCATGCCGGGACGAGGATTAAAGGCCCTCACTGCGCGATCAATGTTTTCTGCATCCATCCGCCAGTCAATTTGGGCTTCCACCTTTTCCAGTTTGGAGGCGTATGTCGCCGCCAGATCATTCTGGGGAGTGGCGATAATTTTTCCTTGCTGCAACAAAGCCAACGCCTCTATGATACAGGCCGCTCCCAGTTGCCCAAGCTTTTCATGCAATGTTCCGGCAGTATCCTCCTTTGCGATTGTAATACTTCGTACCAGCAGAATGGGGCCGGTGTCGAGACCACGATCCATTTGCATGATCGTAATTCCTGTTTCCCGGTCTCCCGCCAGAATCGCGCGTTCGATCGGAGCTGCTCCGCGCCATCTGGGCAGTAACGAGGCATGAATGTTGACGCAACCAAGTTTCGGAATATTCAGAACGGAGAAAGGCAGAATCAATCCATACGCGGCGACAATCATGATATCCGCCCCGATGGCATCGAGTTGCGCATGCAACTCGGGTGGCCTGAGGGAGGAGGGTTGCAGCAGATCAAACCCGTGCTTTTGCGCCAGTAACTTCACTGCACTGGGAACATTTTTCATGCCTCTTCCGGCAGGGCGATCCGGCTGGGTCAGGACCAGTGCAATTTCGTGTCCGGCATCTGCCAGCGCTTCAAGCGCGATAGCGGCGAAAGGAGGCGTTCCGGCAAAAATGATTCTCATGGGGATAGGCAGAAGCAGGCGCTCGACCGCAAGAAAGGGCTGTCAGTGTTCGCATCCCGTTCCCGCTGCCAGGGCGCCGGTCAGTGAACTCTCCGGATAATCTCGCATTGCGGGTTGCATTGGGGTTGCTGTGGAAACAGGGAAATGCGCCGTGGAATGTACCAAAAGCTTGCAAGAGACGCACAATAAAGATATAAATTTTTACGCGGTCTGCTACATCACCTTTCGGCGCTGTTTCCGGAATTTTGCCTGAATCCTCGATTGCTTCATCTGCGACCAATACTCCACAAATACTTTTCCCAGCAGGTGGTCCATTTCATGCTGGATACATACCGCCAGAAGGCCGTCGGCATCCAGCGTGAAGCGCTCGCCGTTCTTGTTCAGTGCTTCGACGGTAATCTGCGCAGCGCGCCGCACCTTGCCAAATATCCCAGGTACGGACAGACAGCCTTCCTCATAGTCCGATTCCCCGTCGCGGGCGGTGATTTCCGGATTGATCAGCACAAGCAGCTGGTCCTGGGTATTGGAAACATCGATTACGATAACGCGCTTGTGCATATCCACCTGGGTGGCAGCCAACCCGACTCCCGGCGCGGCGTACATGGTTTCTGCCATATCCTGCACCAGGACGCGTATCTCATCGGTGACTTGGGGAACCGGCGCCGCAATGGTGTGCAACCGTTCGTCAGGATATTGCAATATTTTTAATAACGCCATAAAAAGGCTTGAACATAAAAGAAACTAAATGCAAAATTCAAGGCGATGCCTGATAGCGGATAGTCCACCGCACCCTCGCAGGATTCCTGCGGATATATTATATCCTGATTTACGCAACCTTCTTTTCTCCGACCTTCAATCACTGCCAAGTTCCTATATCTCATCAGATTGTCCTGTCATGATGGTAACCGGAGATTTGCCTCCAGGTTGATCACCATGGGTTCTGCAGCGGTGAAGGAATGAAGTCCACTGTCCGCAGTTACGGGATGAAGAGGCCATGTCATCAATACCTGACCAGGTAATTTCGCAGCGGAATATCGAACCGGATATCGAATCCTGGCTCGCTCTGGATTTGATCGAGGGCCTGGGTGACCAGTCCATGAGGTGTTTGCTTGCGGCTTTTGGCAGTCCCGCTGCAATTCTTTCGGCGAGCATGGCTTCATTGGAGCGCGTGGTTAAAAGGAAGGTGGCGGGCAGCATTATCGGGGGAGCTGACCCGCAAAAGCTGAGCGCTTCGCTCAAATGGCTGGAAGACCCGCAGAATTCCGTCATCACCCTGGCAGATTCGGATTATCCCGCACTGTTACTCAATACCCCCGATCCTCCGCCGCTTCTCTATATCAAAGGAAAGCGCGATCTGCTGAACACGCCAATACTTGCCATTGTCGGCAGCCGGAATGCTACGCCCCAAGGTCTTTCCAATGCAGAAGCTTTTGCCGAGGCAGCGAGCAATGCGGGGTTTTGCATCGCCAGTGGCATGGCGCTTGGCGTGGATGCCGCAGCACATCGTGGGGGACTGCGAGGAAGGGCAGGGAGTGTTGCCGTGGTGGGTACCGGACTGGATCTCGTTTATCCCGCAAGCCATCGCAAGTTGGCGCATGAGTTGGCGGAAAAGGGCGCGCTTGTCTCCGAGTTTCCGCTGGGTACGCCTCCTATCGGCAGCAACTTTCCGCGTCGCAATCGCATCATCAGTGGCCTGAGCAGGGGATGCCTTGTGGTCGAGGCTGCGTTGCAGAGCGGTTCTCTTATCACCGCGCGACAGGCGTTGGAGCAGGGACGCGAAGTATTCGCCATTCCGGGCTCCATCCACTCGCCCTTGTCCAGGGGATGCCATGCACTCATCAAGCAGGGCGCCAAGCTGGTGGAAAGCGCAGGGGATATTCTGGAGGAATTCGGCTGCCCACCTGGAGTTCCCACCCTCATCCCGGAAGGTGATGAGACTGCAAGAGAAGAATTTTTGCTGTTGAAACACCTCAGCCACGACATCATCGATGTCGATACCCTCTGCATGCGTAGCGGCTTGACGGTAGAAACGGTATCGGCGATGCTGTTGACGCTTGAACTGGATGGCATAGTTGCCAGTCTTCCCGGCGGGCGTTACCAGCGGCTCCGGTAGGTTACAGTGTTCGAGGTGGGTACGGTTTCCATGTGACAACCAGCTCTGGAGGGGGTAACGCGGAACCGGAAGAGGTTGCAGGAGCTGCAGCGACTGGTGCGGACGGCATGATTCCGCGCGGAGAAGCATGGCTGTTTTTCTGCTCAGCTTGCCTGTTTACAGGCATTCCTATCATGATGATGTTTTTGGTTCCGAGTCGGTGGCAGTGCTATCTATTTTTGCCTGCCACCTGTTATGCTGATGAATCGCGTGGGGGCGCGCGATATTTACAGGAGTTTCATGGGTAAAACCTTAATCATTGCCGAGAAGCCTTCTGTTGCCGCAGACATTGCACGTGTCCTGGGCGGATTCACGAAACATACCGACTACTTCGAGAACGATGAATATGTCGTGTCGTCTGCTGTAGGGCACTTGCTTGAGCTCGCGGTCCCTCCTGAACACGAAGTCAAGCGAGGGAAATGGAGCTTTACGAATCTGCCTGTCATTCCACCGCATTTTGACCTCAATCCCATCGAGAAAACTGAATCGCGGCTGAAGCTTCTGACCAGGCTCATCAAGCGGAAGGATGTGGACGCGCTGATCAATGCTTGCGATGCAGGCCGGGAAGGGGAGCTGATTTTCCGCTACATCACTCGCCATGTTGGAACCAGAAAACCGGTTAAACGGCTATGGCTGCAATCGATGACGCCCACTTCCATCCGGGAGGGTTTCAATAAGCTGCTGGATGATGAGGACGTGTGGCCATTGGCGGAAGCAGCGGTAAGCCGCTCGGAAGCTGACTGGCTGGTGGGCATAAACGGCACACGCGCCATGACTGCATTCAATTCGCAGGAAGGCGGCTTCCATAAAACCACAGTGGGACGGGTACAAACTCCTACATTGGCGATTCTGATCGAGCGCGAAGATATCATCAAGAAATTTGTCCCTCGCAGTTACTGGGAAGTGCATGCAACGTTTTCCGCCGGGGAAGGAAGCTATAAGGGCCGCTGGTTCGATGAGTCGTTCACGAAAGCCAAAAAAGACAATGAGCAAAAACCGGAGCGGCTATGGGATCAAGCGACTGCGGAAGCTATCCGCGCCAAGTGCCTCGGCAAATCTGGCGTCGTCACCGAAGAAAGCAAGCCTGCTACCGAAACCTGCCCTTTGCTCTATGACCTTACCAGTTTGCAGCGCGACGCCAACGGCCGTTTCGGCTTTTCCGCCAAGACTACGCTCGCACTGGCACAGGCATTATATGAAAAGCATAAGGTGTTGACTTATCCGCGCACGGACTCGCGGGCCCTGCCGGAAGATTATATTGCCACCGTCAAGGAAACCCTGGGTTCGTTCGAAAACTCCGGATACGGAGCATTCGCGGCGCAGATTCTCAGCGCAGGCTGGGTTAAGCCCAATAAACGTGTATTCAACAATGCAAAAATCTCCGACCACTTTGCGATCATTCCTACGACCATTGAAGCCCGGGGTTTGAACGAGGTGGAGTCAAAACTGTACGATCTTGTTGTCAAGCGTTTTCTCGCGATATTTTATCCGGTGGCTGAATTTCTCGTTACCACCCGTATCACGCGAGTGGAGAGCGAGCCCTTCAAGACGGAAGGCAAGGTCCTGGTCAATCCCGGCTGGCAGGCCGTTTACGGCAAGGAGGCGCAGCCTTCAGGTACAGAGGACAGTTCGACCCTGGTCAAGCTGGAGCCGGGTGAATCGGTGATCACCGAGGAAATTGAGGTTGCCTCGAACCAGACCCGGCCGCCCCCCCGATTCAATGAAGCCACATTGCTGTCCGCGATGGAAGGCGCGGGTAAATGGGTGGAAGATGAAGAACTGCGGGAAGCCATGAGCGCAAAGGGACTCGGCACGCCGGCGACACGCGCCGCTATTATCGAAGGCCTGGTATCGGAAAACTACGTCCAGCGTGTGGGACGGGAACTGCATCCTACTGCCAAGGCTTTTTCCCTCATCACCCTGTTGCGCGGGTTGAAAGTACCGGAACTCACTTCGCCCGAGTTGACGGGTGACTGGGAGTACAAGCTGCGCCAGATCGAACAGGGAAAGCTCGAACGCAACAAGTTCATGGCGGAAATCGCGGAGATGACGAGCCACATCGTGCAACAGGCAAAAAGTCATCGCGGTGAAACCATCAGTGGAGATTTTTCGACGCTCAAGTCGCCCTGTCCGAAATGCGGCGGCGTGATTCAGGAGACATATAAAAAATTTCAGTGCCAGAAATGTGATTTCGCGCTATGGAAAATTCTGGCGGGACGGCAATTTGAAACGGCGGAAATGGAACAACTCATTACCCGGCGCGAGGTGGGACCTCTCCAGGGTTTTCGGAGCAAGATGGGACGGTTGTTCAACGCCAACATCAAACTGACTGATGAGTTCGAAATGAAGTTCGATTTCGGCGCAGACGGGGAGCAGGATGCCGAAGAGGTTGATTTTTCCGGGCAGGAAACGCTCGGAAAGTGTCCCCGGTGCAGTGGTCGGGTATTCGATCACGGCATGAGCTACCTTTGCGAAAAATCGCTCGGTTCTGCGCACACATGCAGCTTTAGAATAGGGAAAATCATTCTCTCGCGGCCGCTCGAGCGCGAGCAGGTGATGAAACTGTTGCAGACCGGCAAAACGGATCTGCTGACAAAGTTTATTTCCAAGAAGGGCAGGCCGTTTTCAGCCTATCTCGTTGCCGGCAAGGACGGAAAAATCGGGTTCGAGTTCGAAGTGAAGGAGGCAAAGGTTAAAACCCCGACAGAGACGGAGGAAGCAAAGGTATCGAAATCGAGGGCTGCGCCGTTGAAAAAAACCCTCTCCGCGAAAACGAGGTGAAAAGGGCAGTGGGGCGCAGCCTGCTTCGTCAAGACCCGTGTGGGGAGATCGGAGGGCTGAGAGAATGAAAGAAGAGGGGAAGAGTGGGATTGCGTAACGCCTCATCCTTTATTGGGAGGCTGCTGATGACTGATGGGTTTCGATATAGGAGACGATGTCTCCTACGGTGCTGAATCCCTTTGCTTCCTCGCTATCGAAATTGATGCCAAATGCATCTTCAGCGTCAAACAGAAGCTGGATCGTATCCATGGAGTCGAGTCCAAGCTCTTCAAATTTTGAAGACCGGTTGATAGTGGAAGCATCGAGATTCTCGACTTTTGTGGCGATGAATTGTACGACCTTTGCTTCAATCTCCGCTGTGTCCATATCTAGTCTCTTCCTTCATGGGTTGTGAAAAGGATGCTCGCATTGTTACCGCCAAATCCGAAAGCGTTACACAAGCCGGTGCGGACACTCCTTTTCTGCGCAACGTTGGGTGTGTAATCGAGGTCACATTCGGGATCAGCCTCATCAAGATTGATGGTCGGATGAATGGTGCCGGTATGAAGCGCCATGATGGTGGCGATACTGCCGATTGCTGCCGACGCGCCAATGGAATGTCCTACCATCGATTTGGTGGCGCTGATGGCAATATCGGCGGCGTGCGCTCCAAAAAGATTTTTTATCGCCCGCGTTTCGACTGTATCGCCCAATGGCGTGGAAGTCGCATGTGCATTGATATACTCAATGGAATTCGGCTCCATTCCGGCATCACGGATGGCTTCCCGCATGGCAGCTACCTGGCCTTCCATGTCGGGCATTACGATATGCGTTGCATCACATGCCTGTCCATAGCCGGCAAGGTCGGCATATATTTTCGCTCCCCGGCTGCGGGCCTGCTCTTCCTTCTCGAGAATCAGTATTCCGGCACCCTCTCCCATGACAAAACCATCGCGGCCTTTTGCGAAAGGACGCGAGGCTCCGGCTGGATTGTCGTTGGAAGTGGTGGTCAGGGCATGCAATATCTCAAAACCGTTGATGGTGAGCGGCAATACGCACGCTTCAGCGCCGCCGGCGATCACCACGTCTGCTCTTCCTGCACGCAGGAGATCGAGTGCCGCGCCGATGGCATTGGCTCCCGAAGAGCAGGCTGTACTGGAGGTCAGGTTCATGCCTTTGAACCCATGCTTGATCGCGATCCAGGCGGCGGCGGAGTTGGCCATTGTGCGTGGTACGGTGAAAGGCGGTACCGGCTGGTTCCGAAACTTGCGCAGCGCGGATGATTCGAAGGTGGAAAAGCCGCCCATTCCCGAACCTATGCTCACCCCGATGCGGCGAGATTCATAAGCATCAAGTCCGCCGGCATCCTCGAGAGCAAGACGCGCAGCAAGCAGGGCAAGCTGGGTGAACCTGTCGGTTTGCTCGATATACTTTTGGGAGAGGAAGGTTGAAGGATCAAAGTCCGCCACTTCTCCTGCAATTTGGGAACGCCTGCTCGATGCATCAAAGCTGGTTATTCTTTTTATTCCGCTCACACCATTGACAGCTGCTGACCAGAACTGGTCAACCCCGATGCCAATAGGAGAAACAACTCCCATTCCTGTCACGACTACACGCATACAAAACCGGAAATAATCATAAGAATCTGCCCAACCTTATTATGAGGAGATATTCCATGCAGTTAACAGTGAACTCTCATTGTGCAATGGACAGCGGAATCCGCCGGGGATCGTTAGCCGCGGCCATTGCCCGAAGGTTTCCGGCTTCACGGTTTTGCAGGACACTCGCGTTGCTACTTTGCGTTGAATATCATTGGGAACAGGTATCTCAATATGCCTCCCATAATCCAGATGATGAGTAATAAACTCGAGATGACGGCTACTCCTTCGATAAGCGCTGACAGGAGCGTTGCAGCCAGGCTATCGAATTCCTGTTGCCCGGCTTCGTTGCGCCGGCGCCTGCGGCGATTCCTTACCCATATTTGCAGTCCGATAACGACAGGAATAAGGGCGAGAGACACTAGCAGGCTATACTCAGAACTTTCCATCAATAATCAACCTTCCGCAAATAATCGTTACAGAATCCACTGCCAGTCGCTGTTTCCTTCTTTTCCTCTTACTTCATTCGCTATACTACCGCTCTCTCCGGACTGAGTGTACGGAGATGGCAGGGATAAATGCTGAAGTCCGTCCCAGGTAGCAGACCGCCAATTATAATATCACACGGCAACAAGATGTCATCGAGTTAACAAGTTAACATATCCGCCCTGTTCGCAGGGTGTAGACTGGCTCCTGCCGGGACTGGGTAAAGCTGAAATCGTTTCGTTCTTCCGTCAGCTCATTTCCGGCGCGCAGCCTTTCACGGTGCGAACATTCTCAGGTCTCTGCCCAATGCGAACCATGGAATATCCCCGTCGATCATCACTTGCCCAGTTTTGCATGAAAAAAAAGATTAGCGGCCCAAACTTCTCGGAAGTCGTTGTCCGTCCCGTCAGAAGCTACCGGGAAATGGGGATTTTTATCGATATTCCCTGGAGTATTTACGCTGATGATCCCATGTGGGTTCCCCCTTTGCGGCTGGAACGACGCCTGCATTTTTCGAGATTCAACCCCTTTTTCAAGCACGGAAAATGGCAGGCATGGATTGCATACAGGAGTGGGCAGCCGGTGGGAAGGATCAGCGCCCAGATCGACCAGCTGCATCGGGAACGCTACGGCGGCGATACCGGACATTTCGGTCTGTTCGAGTGCATAGATGATAAGGAAGTGGCGGCTGCCCTCTTCTATACGGCTGAGGCATGGCTGAGTGCGCAGCAGACGAGGCATGTGACCGGTCCGTTCAATTTATCGATCAACCAGGAATGCGGCATATTGGTGGAAGGTTTTGATACGCCGCCGGTGGTGATGATGCCACACTCCCGCAAATGGTACGGTCGCCTGCTGGAAGAACAGGGATATCAACAGGCAAAGGATTTGCTTGCCTATTGGATAGAGCTCGATTTCAAGGTGCCGCGGCTGATGGATGCCTTGATCGGTAAATTTGCGGATCAGGTGCGCCTGAGGACTCTGCGCCGCGACGAGTTCAGCGAAGAGCTGGAAGTCCTGCGTGATATATTCAACGATGCCTGGTCCGAGAATTGGGGGTTCGTTCCTTTTACTCAGGCGGAGTTCGCGGAACTTGGCACCAGCCTTCGCTTGCTCGTACCCGATGATTGTATCCAGATTGCAGAGGTCGATGGAGTGCCCGCCGCGTTCATGGTGGCATTGCCAAATCTCAACGAAATTTTTGCCGAACTGAACGGACACTTGTTCCCGTTTGGCTGGATCAGACTGGTCCGGATCAGATCCAGGGGAGGAGTGCATACCGGTCGCATCCCATTAATGGGAGTGCGCAGGCGCTTCCATAGTACTCCGCTCGGTATGGCGCTTGCCTTCATGGTCATCGATGCGCCGAGGGAACTCGGACGAGCCATGGGAGTGAAGGCAATGGAATTATCCTGGATACTTGAGGATAACAAGCCCATGCGTGCCATTCTGGATAGTTTGGGCTGCAGGGAGTATAAACGCTACCGGATTTACCAGAAGATGCTGTGAATGCCGGATGGAGCAACTGAAGAACCGGAATCGGTAAAACGATGCAATGAAAAAGAATGATCTGTTCACCGCCGTGGTGCTGGCAGCGGACCGCACGGCTCGCGATCCCATCTCCGTGGAAACGGGAGCGCCCTGCAAGGCGTTCGCGCGCGTCGGGGGAATCCCGATGATTATCCGCGTGCTGGACGCGCTGGAAGCCAGCGGCATGGTGAAGGGCATCATTTTGTGCGGGCCACCGAAGTCCTTGCTGCCTGCTTGTCCGGAGCTGGAGGAACGTATCGGCAGCGGGCGCGTCATCTGGCTGCCAAATCTCGATTCTCCCAGCCGCAGCGCCCGCAGCGGCCTCTCCCAGGTGAATCAGGAGGACCGGGTATTATTGACCACAGCCGATCATGCGTTATTGACACCGGCCATCGTGCAATATTTTCTTCGCAACTCGCAGACGTCGGATTGCGATGCTGCTGTGGGGGTCGTCAAATATGAAGATGTGGCAGCTGCGTTTCCCGGGGCAAGGCGAACGGTAATAAGGTTAAAGGATGCGAATGTCTGCGGCTGCAACCTGTATGCCTTTCTCAATGATCGCGGCCGCGGTCTCGTATCATTCTGGCAACGCGCGGAAGACCTGCGCAAGCGACCGGTACGCTTGATCATGGAGACTTTCGGGTTCGCGACTGTCTTCTATTATCTGCTGGGATTATTGACGATAGAAAGGGGACTGAGAGCAGTCAGAAAAAAAACCGCCATCAGGGCGCATCCGGTATTCCTGCCTTATCCTCAGGCGGGGGTCGATGTGGACAAGGTTGCAGATCTGGTGCTTGCGGAGTCGGTACTGGCGGGCAAGGCGCCGGCTGCCGGAGGAGAGGCCGGTTTGCGCGGACCCGCTCCCTGAAATGTGAGAGGCTTGAATTCCGATCAACGGCGACAGGCAACGTGAAAATAATAGAACGATATATCACGCGAGAACTGCTGATACCGTTTATGGTAGTCACCGTGATCCTCGCGACATTGTTTGCAAGTTTCAGCACCGCCCGTTTTCTGGCCGGAGCAGTGACAGATTCGCTTGGCCTTGTCCCCGTGCTCAGGCTCGTGTTTCTGAAAACGCTGATCGCACTGGAAGTGCTGATGCCCATTGCCCTGTACGTGGCTGTCATCATGGGGCTGGGCCGCCTGCACCGGGACCAGGAGATAGTCGTTCTGCGTTCCGCCGGGGTCAGTGAGCATCGCATTATCTATGCAGCGCTCATCGTTGCGATTCCTGTGGGGCTTATCAGTGGTTTTCTTTCCATTTTCGCGCGCCCATGGGCGTATGAGGAAAGCTATCTGCTCAATGCCCAGGCAGAGGCAGAGTTGAATACGGATCGGTTCCGCGCTGGGCGTTTCTACGGCAGCGAAAAAAAAGGCCGGGTGATTTATGTACAAGCCAAGGATAGCTCCGGCAAGCAGATGGGAGAGGTATTCCATTATCTGAACAAGCATGACAGCAGCGAGATCATCCTTGCCAGGAAGGCATACCAGCCTGAGCTTGTGTTCGGCCAGCGCCCCCAGATACATCTGCTGGATGGCTCCATTTACCGGCTATCACACACCGGAAAGGGCGATACCGTCGTCCAGTTTGAAAAGCTGGTTTATTTCACGGACAGCGGAAACGTAATGGATTACAGGCGCAAGGCTGCCCCTACCGCGGCATTGATGCAATCCGATCTGCCACGGGATACTGCCGAGCTTCAGTGGCGGCTGTCGCGCCCACTGGCAACGATCCTGCTGGCGCTGATAGCGGTGCCCTTCAGCCGCGCTTCACCCCGCCAGACAAAGGGGGATAAGACTTATTATCTGGCAGCTCTGGTTTTC
Organism: Nitrosospira sp. CT; assembly: GCF_059489795.1. Taxonomy (NCBI): domain Bacteria; kingdom Pseudomonadati; phylum Pseudomonadota; class Betaproteobacteria; order Nitrosomonadales; family Nitrosomonadaceae; genus Nitrosospira; species Nitrosospira sp. CT. Next base: position 272,372 of record NZ_JCAHZJ010000066.1, on the reverse strand, counting down.
GCCATCTACTACATTTTGAGCGGATTGGCCCAGACCTGGGTCGAGCAGGGCACGATCGGCAGGGTGCCGGGGATTTGGTGGCTCTACGCTGTCATGCTGCTGTTTGCAATCTCGTTATTGTCGCCCGGTTTCCGGTGGAAGCTGCTTCTGCGCAGATGACGATAATTTACCGCTACCTCGCGCTCCAGGTTTTGATGGGTCTGGGAATCGCTACTGCGGTGCTTCTGCCGCTCTTCGGTTTCCTTGATTTGCTGGATCAGCTCGATGACGTGGGAAAGGGCACATACAGCGTCAAGGACGCGTTTCTTTACACGGCTCTACTGCTGCCTCGACGGTTTATTCAACTTGCGCCCTTCATCGCATTGATGGGCAATGTAACTGCATTAGGAAGGCTTGCCGTCGGATCGGAACTCACGGCGTTACGGGGAGCAGGTGTATCCCCGCTGGGCATCAGCCTTGCACCGGTTGCCGTTGGAATGGCTCTTCTACTGCTTATTACTGGACTGGATCAGTTCGTGGCGCCGCAATTTCAGCAGAAGGCCATTTCATCCCGCGCAGCCGCGCTTGAGAAGAGCGCCGCACTTGGCAAGCAATTAGGGATATGGACGCGGGATGAGCGGAATATACTGCGAATCGGAGAAATGCTGTATGCGGGAAGGGCAGCGAACATCGAAATAATGCATTTTGACGACAATGGTTTCCTGTTACGCTATACGTATGCCAGGTATGCTGACATCATAAATGAGGGGTTGTGGGAGTTGAGGGACGTCGTCATCAAGACATTCAACGGTAACGCCGTGGAGATCGTAACCAGAGAATCAGTACCCTGGGAACCCTTCCTGAAGGAGGGGGATATCTCGACATTGACCAAATCGCCGGAAAGTCTCTCGCCCGCCGAGTTACTTTTACATGTGCATTTTCTGCGCGCCACAGGCCAGGAGTCGGATGCTTATGAGCTTGCCTTGTGGGGCAAGGCGGGTGGTGCCCTGACGACCATCGCGATGCTGTTGCTTTCGATTCCCTTTGTTTTTGGATCGGTGCGGGCGGGCCTCGGCAACAGGCTCATGGTCGCATCGATGCTCGGAATCAGCGTCTATCTCTTCGATCAGATCATTGCCAATGCGGGCTTGTTGCTGCATTTGAATCCTGCGCTGAGTGCACTTCTTCCAGGGGTGGTGCTGATCGCCGTGGCTTATTTCTGGTTACGGCGGATCTTTTAACAAACCTCTTACTTGTTCCAATTTTATTAACCTGAATGCCTGCCGCAATCTTGCGGGAGGACTTGCGAAACCTATCAATTTGACAAATCCAGGCACAGAGATAATCGGGCAACCGGCGGATTCGTCGATGCCTGTTTATATCCATATCATTGGCGATAGCGAAACCGATATCTGGGGCTTGAGTGGTCGGGAACGTCTGCAACGCATGTTAAAGGCATTTAGCGGGACGAGGCGGGTTGACAATCCAGCACGTATTCCCGCCCCTGCCCCGGCACTGCTTTTACGCGGAGATTATCTTTTTGACGCTATCGTACTGGGCGCGCTGATTAAAGCAAGAACGGATCTTGTGCTTGTCAGCGAGGAGGGTGAGCCAGTCGCAGTGCGAATTTCCGGCGGGAACGTGCAACAGGGGTTTGACGAATTTGCGCGCGGAGGAGAAGGGCAAACCCTTTCTTCCTTGCTGCGTTATGAGTTGAAAGACCTCGATCTGCCAAGCCTGCGCCAGAATCTCAAGAAAAGAGATGCTCCCTACGTTTTGCCGATCAGCAGGAATAGTCGCTGTAATCTCGAGTCAGAGCTATTCGACCGGTCTTACAAAGGGGTAACTGATTTTGTGACAAAGTGGCTGTGGCCGGCGCCTGCATTTCGGGCAGTGCGCTTCTGCATACGTGCGGGTTTGCAGCCTAACCATATTACACTGCTCAGTCTTTTGTTTGCTGTGCTGGCGGGGATTGCGTTCTGGTACGGTTTCTATGGATTGGGACTGGTGATGGGATGGTTCATGACCTTCCTGGACACCGTCGACGGCAAACTGGCGCGGGTAACCGTTACCTCCAGCCGCTTCGGCGATGTGCTCGACCACGGCCTGGATATCATTCATCCACCGCTCTGGTACATGGCCTGGGGCATGGGGCTGTCCGCCGACTATTCCTTATCCTCGCATCTGCCGCTATTATTCGGGCTGATTCTTATCGGTTACATCGGTGGGCGGCTGTGTGAGGGAGCATTCCAGTTCTGGGTCGCGTCATTCGATATTTTCATCTGGCGTCCACTGGATTCCTTCAATCGGCTCATTACTGCCCGCCGCAATCCCAACCTGGTTCTGCTGACACTTGGTTGGCTGGCGGGCAGGCCGGATATCGGACTTTTGTCCGTGGTGATCTGGCACCTGCTTTCGACCGGTTTTCTCTCAGTGAGAGTGGCGATGGGATGGCTATCGCGACGATCGCGTGGACCCTTGCATTCCTGGTTTGAGGAGATCGTTGCGGGGCAGGATGAAGGAAAGCTGGCCGTTCGTATTTTTGTACCTTTAAGATCACGTAGATGACAGAAAGATCACGGGTTGATAGATTGAAGTCCGGAACAGGATCTGTCGGATTGCTTTTCAATCCGCTCAGCGGGCGCATTCGCAAGCGGAAAGAGGCGATCCGGCGCGCCACAGGCGAGATTTCCGGCGCCTGCAGGGAAGTGACGAACGCCCACGAAATCAGCGCCTCGGTGGATGCGTTCGTGAACGCTGATACGGATCTGCTGGTAATTATCGGCGGGGACGGCACAGTGCAGGGTGTACTGTGCCATCTGTTCGCCACTCAGCCTTTGGCGAAGTGGCCTGTTCTGACGATAGTGCCGGGCGGTACAACCAACATGACTGCGCTCGATCTCGGCATAAGCGACAGCCCGGAATCTGTTCTGCAGCAACTGGGCGCCTGCTTTCAAAAAGGTTTTCCCTTCGCACTCGTGAAGCGTCATGTCCTTTGCATAGAACAGTCCGGCGCAGGGAAGGTTTATGGAATGTTCTTCGGCGTGGGGCTCATCGCCCGCGCTGTGATCTTTTCTCAGAGCAGGATAAAGCGGTTGGGTATTACCGGAGAAATATACTCTGCCCTTATTACCTTCGGCTATGTTGCAGGCTTTCTGCTCGGGCGGCGGCAGGGAGCATGGGCGCCGGTCCGGATGACCATTACCGAGAAAACCTTGCCCCAGCACCAGGGAACCTTCGCGTTTCTTTTCGCCAGCACCCTCGACCGCCTGCTGTTCGGCATGAGGCTGTACTGGGGCGAGCAACCGGAGCCGCTGCACGTCACATTCGTCAGGCAGCAGCGGCAGCTTCCCCTGCGCTCCGTGCTTCGGTTGCTGATAGGGCGTGGAAATGATCTCAAGGGCAAGGAGGGTTATCATAGTTACAACACTGATGGGATGGAGTTGCTGATCGATGACGATTACATCGTCGACGGCGAGTCCTATCGTGCCGACAGCCAGAGTGGACCCTTGCGCATTACGCCTGCTGGCCCGATCGCCTTTCTGGTGGCGGAGAAGGTAGCCGCAAACGCAAAATCATGAGTATGCTTCAAGGGCCTGCAACAGTGGATCCACCGCTTCCAGAGGGTTTGATTTCGGAGATGGCGGCACTGAGTTCAAATACGGTATCCGCGGATTTTCTCGTTTTGCTAGAGGCGTTGAAATTGCGCTTCGGTTCAGCCCTCGACGCTGTGCTTCTTTATGGATCGTGCCTGCGCGCGCGTGAGATAGGGGATGGGATGGTCGATTTTTACGCGGTCGTGAGCAGTTACAGCAGTGCTTACCCGGAACGCTACCTGCGCTATTTCAACGCATTGCTACCTCCGAATGTCTTTTATCTGGAGGTGTCCCAAGAGGAGGAAACGTTCCGTGCCAAATATGCCGTGGTTTCAATGGCGGACTTCGAGCAGGGAACCCGCCGCTGGTTCCACCCTTATCTCTGGGCACGTTTTGCTCAGCCCTCAAGGCTATTATTTTCCCGCGACGAAGCTGCTCGCAAGCGAATTTCAGAGTCTTTGGCCCATGCGGTCGTCACTTTTATCGGCTCCACCCTGCCCACTCTCGATTGTTCCGGGGCCACAGTGATCACCACTGAAATGATCTGGACCAATGGATTAACCCAGACTTACGCTGCGGAATTGCGGCCCGAGAGAGCCGGCCGCGCGCGCCAGCTCGCGCAGATGGACCTGGAGATCTATTCACGCCTGACTGCGCTCGCAGTACCGGCACTGGCAGGAAAATTGAGGCTCCTGCCGGATGAAGGTTACGAATGTCGGATAGGCGATGCAGAACGTCGGAAATCGCTGTGGCACTGGCGGCTGCGGCGTTGGCAGGGAAAAGTCCTGTCCGTGCTGCGGCTGTCCAAGGCGGCTTTTACCTTTCATGACAGCATCAGCTATGCCGCCTGGAAAATCGAGCGCCATACCGGCGTTCGCGTCGAAGTGACTCCTATGCTACGGCGCCATCCCCTGTTGTGGGGTTTTAAAGTTTCATGGCGCCTGTTACGGCGGGGCGTAATGCGCTGACCGCGTCAAGCATTGACGTGCGGGCTTTGAGAATGAGATCACAGGCTTCCCGCACTGCGCCATTCCCTCCGGTATGCCCGCAGACATGATGTGCCTGATGCATGACTTCCGGAACAGCGTCCGCGGGACAAAACGCCGCACCGACCCGCCGCATGCATTCCAGGTCGCAGAGATCGTCGCCAATGTAAGCGATGTGTTGCAATGAAACCGACCAGCGTGTTGCCAGTTGCAGAAGAAGCGCTGATTTATCACGGGCGCCAGGGTAATATTCATCAATCCCGAGTTTTCTCATCCGCGCCTCGACTGAAGGGCTGGTTTCAGTGGTAATGACGCCGACCCGGATGCCATTCTCCCGCAGCAGTTTCAGTCCGTGCGCGTCCCGGGTGTTGAATTTCTTCAGGGCTTCACCGTCGGGCCCGTAATACATTCCGCCGTCGGTCAGTGTGCCATCTACATCGAGCACCAACGCTTTGATTTCGGCCGCGACGGTGTTAACCGTCTGGCGTTTCTGCTTGAGCAGGAGTTGTTCTACAACAATCCAGTCAGTTTCATCGTCAATTTCGACTGCGCTCTCGGCGGCCATTTCATGGACACCGATACGCCCTCCTAACCGGCAACCGCATTCCTCCAGCAATTTCCTCCGCGTCAGGTAAAAAGCGCCATTCTCCATGAGGTATCCTTCGAAGTCCTGCCGTCTTGGTCGGTGCATCGGGTCGTAGTTGACGGGTGTGCCATGTACGCTCCAGAAAAAGCGCTTTGAAGGCACAGCGGTCAGAAGGGAATCAAGGTTTTCTGCCAGGAACTTATGCCTTGCGGAGCGAAAATCGTCTGCCCGCGTGAGCGGCGAGGTCGCCTGGATAAGACACATGACATCAAAGGGAATCTGCTGTTGAAATTCGAGCATTGCGCTTTCTGTACTGGCCGTGTCCGTGCAGGTTGCGGCAGAGCGTTCCAGAACCGTCACTGATGAAAATTCCTCCAATACCGCTTTCCGGATCTTGGGAGAATCGGTCGCAACATAGACATCATCGAAACACTGCGATGCGATCGCCTGTTCCAGGCTCCATGCGAATAACGGCCGCCCCGCGATGTTGCGCACATTCTTTTCGATAATCGATTTCGAGTGCGCGCGCAGAGGCATGAAAGCTACCCAGCGCACTAGTGAAAGTGAATCCCTTGGATACGTTTGAGCTTATTACGCTGTGCGACTTCGATTTCCACTATCGGCGCATTCTTGAAAGTAAGCGCCCTGGATACCGCACGGACGTCACGGACCAGTCTCCGCAACCCGTCGGGCTCCAGCGAGGCCGCATGGTCAGTGCCCTTCCACGTTCTGTCCAGCGTAAAATGCCGCTCGATCCATGAGGCGCCCAACGTGAAGGCGGCAATGTCCACCGCAATGCCAAGGTGATGGCCTGAAAAGCCGATTTCCTTGATACGTGCCCCGAATCTCTCCTCCAGCGCCTGCAACTCGAGTAGGCAGACCTGCTCGAAAGGAACGGGGTAGCCGGAAGTGCAGGCGTACAGAACAACCCTGTGGGCGACTCCATGCTTCTCCATCAATTGCACGATCTGCTCCTGCTCGGCGGGAGTGGTCATGCCGAGCGATATATGAATTTCCCCACTATAGTTCTTTGCGAGATACTCCAGCATCGGGAAATGCAGGTTGCATGCCGAGGGTATCTTGATGAATTCCGGGTTGAGGCCGGCGATCTCCTTTGCCGAAGTCAGATCCCAGACTGATGTGGAGTAGCCTATTCCAAACTCCTCGCACCATTTCTGCAGTAGCCGATGCTGGTCCACATCGAATTCCAGAAACTCGCGATGCTCCCCGTAGCTGTTGCCATAACTGTGCTGCGGGTTCGGATGCCGAGCATTATATTCTTCAGAGGTGAGCAGTTCACGGTTCGAGCGTTTCTGAAACTTGACGAAATCGCATTTGGCGAAGGTTGCGGCAATTCCTATCATTTCCCGGGCGATTTCGATATCGCCTTTATGATTACAGCCGATCTCGGCTACCACTGATGGGGTTTTCATAAGTATTCGACCTGTACACAGATACTGCGGTGGGATGGCGAAAATTTAACTGCAATTCGGCTGTCCATTCAATGCTATCTTTTCCGTTCCTAAATGACGCTTTTTCTCCGCTTTTCGAAAAACACTCTGCTACTGGGTATTCAACCGCCTGATCCAGAACAGATGCTTGGAGTGTTGCTCCACGCGAATAGTGCCGAAGCGATTCAGTAATTTTCCGAAACGAGCGACTCTCTGCTCGATCTCGGCCACTGAAATCTGCGGAAAACGGTGATCGTGGTATGCAAGCCGGTTGGGACCGGGCTGCCGCATGTTCAATTTGGTCGCCATCGCCTTCAGCGTAGCGAGCATCCAGCCTTGGGCATAAGTCCGGAGAGGCTTTGCCGGGGGTTTCGATCGGCCATAGCCGCTCTCCTCGAGAATGTCGACGATGCGTTCGCAGGCCAGCGGCCCATCCTGCGCTGCCAGGTAGTATTTTATCAGCGCCTCGCGTTCTTCACCCGCTGCAGGACCCAATTCGCCCGAAAGAATGCGGGTCAAGCTATCCTTTAATTCCTCGAAATTGAAGCACTGATAGCTCAGCTTGGTGGGTAGCCCCTGGAAATCATAGTCATAATACTCGTTGAACGTGGCCAGGTAGGATATTGCCGGTACTCCCAGAACATAAGCTTCCAGTCCGGTCGTGCAACCATTGTGCACCATGGTTTTTGCGGCGAGAAGCCAGGGAATCACGTTTCCTTCGCTTGTTACCGCCACTCGCTCGCACTGTGCGGCAATATCGTGATAAATCTCGTGGTTTTCGCTCGGATGAGGGCGAACGACGATGTTGAGGTCGGGGAATGCATGTTCGAGCGCGGGGATGAGCTGAGTGAAATCTCTGAGTATCGCCTGCTTGTGATCCCACAGCCCTTCGGCAAACGCACGGCTCATCCCGATTCCCGATTGACCGCGGCGTGCTTTTCCCTCCCGCTTTTTCTCCGGCTGAAACAGGCCGATACTTCCGATAAAAGGATTTACATCGCTGAAATTGGTATTGATAAGAATGAAATTTCCGTACAGATTTCGCAGTCTTTGCACCTCCGTCTCGAAGTAGGGGCGCATTTCACCTCGAAGGATGTCGCCGCGGGGATTTCCCGTGATGTGGATCGGCATGTTCGCAGGTAAAGCCGGATACTGCCGAAGCAGGTCGACGTTTTCCTGCCCCCATGCGAATACATGCGACACATTTTTTATTGTTGTTGGAGAAAGCCGGAGAGTGAAATAAGTATCCGCCGGGGGGTGCACCAGAGCCTCTTCTTCCCAGGCAACAATCTCATGACCGAGCTGACGCACGATTCTGAACATGGTGTTGCTCAGGCTGCGCATGCTCTTCGCAAGATAAACGCCGCGTGGAATCGACGCCAGTTCGAAGTGGGCGTATGCGCGTGAACCCATAATGACGGGAAAGCCACGCTCAGCCGCGACGCAGGAAAGGAGGATTTTGGCATCCAGTTCGCGTACCTGGCTTTCCACGGGAATGATAAGCGTCGAAACAGAATTTCCCATAGGCTATTTTAAGAGTTCAATCAAGACATTTTAGACTATCTGCGGCTTTCGGGTTTATCTGGTTTTTCAATACTTCCCATCGCGCGGCAAAAGCTCGAAAAAGCCCGCGGTTGCTGGAAATGACGGCAATCTCATGATTGAGCCAGAATGACGGCTTGGTCCAGTTGAAACTGCCGAAAATGGTGAACACATGGTCGCCATCCTCCACCAGTACGAACTTGAGGTGCATCGGCAGACTCTCCGGATCCTGGAAACGAAAAAATTGCACGTTGGCGGCCGAAGAACGTTTTTCCACCTTTGCGGTTACGCGCCTCAGCGTTGATTCGGCAAGGACCTGCACCGTCATACCGCGCTGCGCAAGCGCGATCATGACTTCAACTGCGCGTTCGGCTCTGATGTGGGATGCGACGACGCGCACCCGTGCCCCGGGACGCACACTCATCAGGAACTGCACCACTGGGTGCGGATGTATGCGGGGCCAGAAATAAATGGTCGCGTCCTTTCCGCAAATTGTCTGATTTGCACGGGCAGAGAAGCGGTGCAGGAGGCCGGGCGGCACGCGGTGCAAGCACCGGGCATGCGCCGTCAACTGCGCGACCACCATTGGATCGACGAGTCCGACAAGCACGTTGTGTCCTCTGTCCTGATCCCCCAACTCACGGATGATTTCCGGGTTTTCATCCGGCATGTTTCCTGACGGGTTGAAAGAGCCGACAAAGGCGATGGGCGCAGGATGCGAAAAACAGTAGAGTTTCTCGTGCAACTGCGGTTTCCACGATTTTCCCGCCGGGGCCGGAATGCCTGGAATACGGATGATGCGCAGCGCTTTTCCGAGGCCCTCGGGTCGGGAAAGCAGGGCGATTACTTCGTCGTTGGCATATGGAATCCGAGGCTTTCCTTCCAGGGTCACCGTTACTTTCACCCCTCGTCTGTGTGCTTGAACAAGTGCTTCCGCCAGGCGCATATCGCGGAAATAATAAGTAACCCAATCGATGGCTCCCCCGGCGGGGACGGCAGCGATGTGCGCCGCCAATACATCGCGTAAATAGCCCGATGGCCGGTCGGGGCCGCCAAAGTAAATCTCGAACGGAACCTTGGTCTCCACCTCCATTAGCAAGCCCGAAGAGGGTGGGCTGGTGGAATGTGCAAGCGACTTGCTCAATTAAGAGGGGATTCTCAGAGTGAGGGATCCGGTATTCGATGTTTTCATGCCAGTCTGCGGCTTTGCAGGTGAGCGGATTCCACTGCAGTTCCGGTGCGCATCTGTTTCCTGGAAGTGGACGCTATCACGAGGCGGAAGAAATCAACCAGTTCCGGTACATGATGATCGAACGTGAACAGGTGCCGCTGCTGCCAAACCCGCTCACGCGTGGCTCGCAACTGCTTGCGGTCGCGCAACTGCGCAGCGAGCTCATCCACGGTATCAAAAAAAATCCCAACGCCAAGCTGCCTTGCCAACGTTCGGGTGGCGACGAATGCGCCTTCATTTGCCTTCTGCATCATCGGCAGGCCGGCTACTGCAAGGGTGCTGAGCCGTGCCGGATAGTTCAGGTCATCCCAGTTTGCCCGCCTGATTTCCCCTCCGTTGCTGCTTTCAAAGAGATGCAGCCAGCCTGCATCATATTGGGAAAACTCGGCAGTCCAGCCGCTTTGGTCCACGTTCGGATGTAAATGCAGGTAGCCTGGTGCCATTGCCCGGGTTTTTTCAATCCATTGCAGCCATTGTCCATGGGTTATCTCCCCATAAAAATGCAGATGAATTCCGTGGTGGGCCAACTCCGCAACATGATGCGGATGCAGACCGATGGGTCGCCCGGGTGATACGGTATGAATATCCCCTTCGTTTGCAGAACGCAGCGGCGCACGAGGTTGATCAAACCAGTCGCGCTTGGGTAGGTCTCCATCCAGCACGTGGGTGGGTTTATCCAGCGACAGGTCGGGAATGACGGTATCAAACCAATCCCGCATTTCCGGACTGGAGAAGATCTGCCCATCCGAATACCGGTGCAGGTCGAGCAGTTGCGGCCAAGTTCCCTTTTCGAGGCAAATGAAAGGCCCCTCCTTGAAATGCCAGACGAAAGGAATGCCGCGAGTGGCCATCAATACCTCATGTGCAAACGGCACCGCCTGCCAGTTGAGCAACGCATAGATAACATCGGGCTGCACCTGCTTCACTGCTTCGCGCCAGTTGTCGCGCGGCAGGTCCTCCACATGTCCGAAAGGCATCGGGCCCACCGCGTTGTACCAGTACGGGTTCTGCATCCACAGACCATACAGCTTGTGCCCCTGTTCTTCCAGGGCGAGCACGCGGTCGGCGTTATAGGCCAGTTCCCCGACCAGAAGTATTTTCAACCCATTGTCGGCACGCGGAGTGTCCGGCCGCTCGCGCATTTTCCGGTAGTGGTCCGCTTCATCGATCCGATGACCTACGGACGTATGAAAGCGCAGCGGTTCCTTGACGCGATAATGGGAGCGAAACGTGTTGATGCCGCCTTCCGGTTCCTGCATGATCTTGTGCCGTTGCATGGGATGGGAGACCCACTCGCAGGTGAGGCTCTCGCTTTCGACAAAAGCGCCAAAGGGCCGCAGCAGCTTCCAGTAGAGGCGCTCGAGGTCATCCGACTCCAGTTCTGCACGCTCCACCCAGCGCACCGGCATTTTCCGATGCATGCACTGCACCAGTTGCAGCGAAAATCCGGCTATCTGTCCAGCGGCCTCACGGTTGTAATGGTGGCGAACGCCTGAACAAGCCAGCACAGCGCCTTTCTGCGTTTCGAGGCATGTTTTCAGGCTGTGCAGGTGATCGCGGTAATAAACGTCATCGCTTGGCAAGTAAGCGATGAGGGGCGCTTTTGCTTTGGCAATGCCTTCATTCAGGGCGTGACCCAGCCCCCGATTTTCGGGAAAGCGATAATAATGGATGCGCGTGTCGCCCAGGTATGCCGATACGGCTTCCGCCGTAGCATCCCGTGAACCGTCGTCGATGACGACTGCTTCCCAATCCGGGAGAACCTGCGCTTGCAAGCTGTCCAGCGCACGTCCGATAAACCGCGCTTGCTCATAGGTGGGAACCACTACGCTGACCGATGGAGAGTATGTCTGGGGCATCATGTTTCCTTTTTATCGTTGTGTACCTGAGGCCGCCTTAACTCTTCGCGGATAAGCAAGTTTAATTATAGAAGCAGAGCCAGTATTTTTTAAGGTTCAGTCACATGAAGAATACGTTTTTTCGCTACCTGTTTTCAGTCCTTGATGCCTGCGCTTGTGTTTCAAGCAGCGCCACATAACGTGGCAATACATCGGACCCACCCACGTGAAGCATTTCGTTGATGAAGCGTTGCCGGTGTTCCTCTACATAGAATGAATCGCAACCATTGGAAAGAAATCCGTCGATTCTCCGGTATACATCATCCCGGCACTTCAATTCCGTCTCCGGCATGAAATGTGCCAGGGTAGAGCGACCGGCGTGCAGGTAGTCAGCAGCGAGCACGGGTTTTTTTCCTTTGACTGCTTCAAATACTACCGAGGTGGCAAGATCGATAATGACATGCCCCCAGTTCATCAGATGAATGGAATGGACATGATCGGGCGCCACACTCACATTGGGAAGCCTGCGCAACGAGGCGTTTCTGGTGAGGGGCTGCCTCCAGCCGCCACGGGTATGAGGTTTGATCACCAGTTCCACGTTCGGAAAAGCTGCAATCATTCCCACTATTTCCTCGACCTCTTCCCAGAAGGTCGTAAAGTTACTCTTTCTCAGGAATATCACGACTTTAAGGCCTTCGGTCTCCGTGGACTCCTTCACTCTTTTTGGCTCCTTTCCGGGGTGGATAGCAGGTGGGGCGGGAGAAAGTTCCGCCAATTTCACCAGCCACTCATCACAGTAGCGGGGGGAGCCGAGGACGGCGATGGATTGATCATCCAGGAATGGGCGAAAACGTTCCGCGCATAACCCGTTGGGCACCACCACTTTGTCGAATATGCTTGCTGCGGAGTAGAGGGAATCCGGCTTGAGACTCCACTCGTGATGCCGTATCAGCTGGCTGGCATGCGGACTGTCTCCGTGTGGCAGCGACACCGTGCCCAAGCCCTTGCTGCGGGCGAGGGAAACAACCACTTCGACCCATTCCACCGAAACAGGCGAATCCCTTGTGATCCAGTCAAACACCACTACGCCTTTGTCAGCAGCGGTGAAACTGCGTTCCAGCAATCTGCCGGCAGTGCTGCGCCAGATCGGTTGACGCCGGTCCACGCTGTAGGTGCGGGCAAGCGCATCGACGAGGGGACCCATTATCGAGCGTCGGAGGCGACTGGCCAGCAGCAGTGTCTGTAGCCGCCACCCTAAAAATTCCAGGAGGGGCAAGAGATCGCGAATATGGGCAACACGCGCCCCCTCCAGTGTACCCAGAAATTCAACACGGTAATCATTACAGAATTTCGGATTGCCTATCAACACGACATCGCAGCGGTGACCAGACTCGAGCCATTTTGAGATAACTGGTGTAATATGGTCTATGTCATTGTAATGTCGTAGAAAAACGAGCGCTTTCATATGGGAATTGAGAAAAAGGCTTGCGCCGGAAGGTTGTTTTTCGCCATTGATTCACAGCAACAGGTATAAAGACAGTCCAGTTGTTTCAGATTGTCAGTTGTTGCTGAGCTTCCCTATGGAAGCCGTTGTCGCAGTTTCTTATGCTTGGCACCGCACGGCTGGTTTTATTCCCGATCATTAAATTTATATGTTAACGTGATTGCGCGATTTTTTAGCGATGTTCAAATTCAGTGACGGAAGTCATTGCCGCTTTCCCGCCGTGGGTATTACTTTACTTATAGACTATTCGTACGTCCAACAGATCAAGGAACACCATGATAAATAAGGAACAGGATGGGGGATACCAGGAAGGTGATACCGTGCAGATGCTGACGATAGAGCCGGGAACCGACCTGAGGGTGCCCGAGTTGCAGCGCGCGGCAATCGACACGCTGGAAGGAGGCGGGGTCATTTATCTGCCAAAAAGTGGATTTGAGTTGTCTGACCATGAGCGGGAGCTGATTTCGGATACGGCGAATATCCTGTCCCGAACGCCAGATGTCGAGGATGGACGTCCAACCATCATTTTTGATCCGGAGCGCGGCCGTATCAAGAAGTATCATTATGCCCAAGTGCGTGGGAAGATGATGCGGGCTCAGGTCAAGGACTCCGCACGTCCTCAGATCGAGGCGATGATGTCGCGCTACAGTAAATGGACAGAGAGTGTCATCACTCAATTGTTTCCCAGCTACCAGGGAGCCCTGGAGCGGAAACGCGTTACCTATCGTCCTTTCCCCCGTAATAACATCCAATCCCTGCACATTGATTCAAGCTACGGCTATCCCACCCAGGGACGGGGCATGCTGCGCGTGTTCTCCAATATCAATCCCACTGACAGGCTGCGTATCTGGCAGCTCGGCGAACCGTTTGAGCCCTTCGTGCGGCGCTTCTTGCCTGCCGCGCACCCAAGTGAACCGGGCTGGATCACCTCTATCCTGACCCGCCTCGGTATTATCGACGGTCCCAAGACTCCGTACGACCGCTATATCACAACGCTGCGTTCGCTCGGCATGCGCGACAAGGAGTACCAGCGGACGGCACCGCGCAGGATCATGGAATTTCCTGCAGGCGCGAGCTGGATTGCGATCACAGATCTGGTGCTGCATGGGGCGATATCAGGACAACATAGCCTCGACCAGACCTTCTATCTGCCCGTTGAGGCGATGAAGGACTCATCACGTTCGTCATTGCGCATTCTGGAGAGGTTAGCGGGCGAAGCTCTGGTTTAAGCGTGAGAGGTGCCAGCGGAAGGTGCCAGTGAGAGGGGACGCAGGATCCGGTAAAATCATGCGGGCGGTCATGCCCCAGACACCCAACGCCAGTGACGGAATACAATGAGCGCCTGGAGTATCGACAGAATTACGCAGGCATTGAGCGGTGCAATGTGGACGTTTTCCTCCCTGCCTGACGACAACTCGGCCGCCACTTTTGTCCATCGGTGCTTTCAGCGGGAAAGCTGGCGGGAAGCCGGGTTTCGCGAACGCACCCTCATGTATGCGGCTCTGCCGTTCGCGCCATTCGTCACTCTGGTACTGGTTATCGTCTTCACTGCGCTTAATGGACGGGCGATAAAGAAGCAGACCGGGAAAGGGATAATCCGGCAAGTCCGGGAGCAGGTTGAAATCGCGCTGCAATGCGCGATTTTGCCCCCATGGTATTATATTTTCGAACTGCATGACGATGACAAGCGGCAGCGCGCTTCTGAATACATCAACCGCTTTGAAGTAAAAACCTGCCTCTACCGCATCCTTCGTGACTACAACGGCGGCCTTCCCATCCCTGCGGAGCGCAGCACCTCCTGCATCAAGGACAAACTATGCTTCCTGTCACGCTGCCGTAAGTTTTCCATAACCACGGTCCCTGTGTTTTTGATTGTCTCAAAGGGGAAGATCAAGGCGATTGATTGGAGTGGTGTCGGCCTTCCAGAGACCGATCTGTTCGTGAAACCGCTGCAGGGCGAGAATGGAAGAAATGCGATGCGCTGGGATTATCTGGGTTCGGGGCAGTATCGGCGCAACGATGGTAAACATGCCACTGCCGAGGAGGTGCTGGAAAGCCTGTGCAAGGCATCACGGCGCAGGTCTTTCCTGGTGCAGCCACGGCTCATCAACCACAGGGAGGTTGCCGACCTTGCAAATGGCACCCTCGCGACGGTACGAATGATGAGCTGTCGCAATGAACGGGGAGAATTCGAAGCAACCAATGCGGTTTTTCGAATGGCGCAGAATGAGACTGTGGTTGTCGACAACTTTCACAGGGGCGGCGTCGCAGCGAGCATTGATCTTCATACCGGCGAACTGGGGAATGGCGCCTGCGGAGCGTGGGGATTTACGGGAGAAGGATGGTACGAACGGCATCACAAGACAGGCGTGCAGATTCTGCACCGCAAGCTTCCGTGTTGGACCGAGTTGCTCGGTCTGGTTCGACATGCGCATGAGCGCGCGTTCTCCGACCAGGTAGTGATTGGCTGGGATGTCGCCCTGCTCGACAGCGGGCCGTGCATGATTGGAATCAACAAAGCACCTGATCTGGATATGATCCAGCGGATAGGCCGGTGCCCGCTCGGTAACGAGCGATTCGGGAAGCTTCTGGCATTCAACCTGAAACGCACCGTCGAGGCTATGCATCAGCCTTTTTAAGCAGATTCGAAGAATCAAACCGGTGTTCGATGAAGTTGGCCAGGGCGGGCAGGGATTCGACTCAAGCATGATCACGATGACATTTCTGGCCTATTCATGCCTTCCTTGATGGCACTGGCTGACCAGCACTGATTTTTCTGCTGGTTATTTGCTTATATTCCCGCTCTTCGCGTCTTTTATATCCCCTGCATGAGTCATATTCCATGAGTGAGAAAGCCGCAGTTCCTTGCAGTCCGGCACACGACGTGCGCGCGTGGCAAGATGTGGCCGCAAAGTTTGTGTTGCTGTTTTTCGGGATCGCTTTATGGAGCAAATGGCTGAGTCTAGGTACCGGCATCCTTCTGACCTTCGTCTGGATTCTCGATAACGGTCCTCGCAGGCTCAGCCAGATCAGTAGAGAGCCGCTCGTGCTGGGAATACTCCTTCTATGTGCCGTAGTGGCGTTAGGACTCCTTTGGGGCGACTATCCCGAGGCAGGACGATTGAAATGGAGGCGATATTTCGGCTTCCTGGTTTTCATCCCGTTTTTATCGCTTCTCGATAAAGACCGCCTTCCATGGGCAATTGCCGGCCTGCTTGCGGGTTACATCCTTGTCCTGCTGTCAGGTATTTATCAATGGGCTGTTGCCGGAGTACAAGGGATTGCGCCCCTTAACATAAGCTATCTCGTGTTTTCCTCCATGCTGGGGATCGGTATTATTCTTTTACTCTATCTTGCGACGACCATTGACCAGATAAAGTGGAAGTGCACCCTGGGGCTCGGAAGCCTGTTTTTATTGTTGATCCAGTTTGGGCAATATGGGCGAGGTCCCTTACTGGCCACGCTTCTTGCCGTTTTTCTGTTGATTTTCCTGACCTATAAAACGGAAAAGAAAGCACTCCTGGGTATCATCGCATCACTGGCTATTGTTGTTGCAGCTTTTGTATATGGCAGCAATGGCTTCCAGACCCGCCTTGAGCAGTTACAGGCTGAAATGAAGCTATCCCAGCAGGGAAAGTACGATACCAGCCTGGGATATCGGCTGGCGATATGGGATGTCGGCCTGCATGGGATTCTGGAGCATCCATTCTTTGGCCACGGCACTGGAATGCCGGAAAGCTATTTCGAGAAAACCGTGCTTACATATAAAGGCGGCATTTACAAGGATTTACCCGAGTATATTGGAACGTCGCATTACCATAACGACTGGATCGAGATTGGAATGCATACCGGTGCGCTGGGAATTCTGGCTTATGGTTTTTTCCTGTGGGGCTGGTTTCAAACGCTGAGATCGCATCGTCTCCCAGTCCTGGGGGCAGCCTTGGTATTCTTCATCTTCTTATCCGGCTTGACGGATACTTTCGCCCTTTACAGCAAGATTCCTACCTTTCTCGTGGTCATCACCGCCATAGCCATAGCCTGGCAGAAGGAAAGAGAAGGAGGAGGGGAATTTATGACATAGTGCCGGCTATGTGTGTTTTCCCTCTGCGCACTTGGGCGAGACTTGCTGATATTGCTTGCCCAGGTACCCATGCGCAACGCGATAATACACGCCACGCAATGGTTTTCCATCCTCGACGATTGCAAGCTCCCGAACCGGGCCAGGGTCGACAAGCATGCTCCCGATCTCGATGCTATTTCGGGTGCATTCAAGATTATCCTGCCACATGCCGACGAGAATGACAGGTCGGGTTGTAGGGGATTCCGATGGGTACCAGAGCTCGTACATCGCCCCGCTGTCGCCGAACATGTTGCGCGAGCGTATTTCCATGGGTTTGCCCCGGTTATAGAAAGTAAGGATGCTTGATACGGACCACTTGCTCATGCCCACGACGATGGGTTCCTGGCCGGTCTGTCGCCGCGTATTCTCTACAATTTGCTCGATGCCCGCCGTTGCCTGGCGCCAGAAATAATGCTCGGGGAAGCCTTTATATATACCCTGGTAGGGGATGCCCGGGAAGCCGAGAACGAGGTAGTGCAGCGCAATCGCATAGGAAACCAGACATGCCAGGATAGTCGGTTTCCAGGCTGCCGTTACACGATCCGAAATCGTCGGACTACCGGAGAAACTTCGTGTTTTTCCCATCATCCAGGCCATGGCAGGCAGTGCCATAAGCCACAATGGACCAGTCCAATGGAACCGCTGGGTATCGAAAATGCTGAGAATCAGGAAAATGGCCAGTGGTACGCCGGTGAATACCGTAATGAACAGGTGGCGCCTGCAGATGGAGGAATTGTTATTCTGATCATTACTGGGCAGCAATGCTATCGCGGCAGCAAGCAAACCGGCCGGCGTAAGCAGTACGGCAAAATGAAGAATCAATTCGAATAGTCCGAACTCGTTATCTCCTATGCCCCTGGCGCGGCCGGACTGGAACAATATCGACATCCAGCCGTGCTCCATGTTCCAGATGATTACGGGAGAGAACAATAGCAGCGCAAGCAATACGGCGAGATATGGATAAGGATGGCGCAACCAGCGGCGTGCAACGGGATCGATAATCACAAAAACCAATGCGGCAATCCCCACCAAACCCAGGGTATACTTGGAGAGAATACCCAGACCGAAGGCAATGCCTACCCCGAGCCAGGCCCGCCCCTGATTGGCGATCAAGGCCCGCTCGAGATAGTACAGGGTTGCCGCCCACGCGGCCACGAGCGGCGCGTCTGTCGTCATCAATGCGCCCGTGGCAAAGAAAAAGGGAAGAATCGCGAGCAGTAGCACAGCGCGAATCCCCGTTGCGCTATCGTACAGGTTGCGCGTGAGTGCAAATAAATAACCCATCGTTATCAAGCCGCACAGGAATGCACCGACCCGGACGCCAAATTCGCTGTTTCCAAAAATGGACGTACCAAGCCATATCAGCCAGGCAACCATGGGCGGATGATCGTAGAAACTCAGATCCATGTGCTGGGCGTAATTCCAGTAATACGCTTCATCGGGAATCAGTTGCGCCACGCCAATGTAGATGAGGCGCAACAGGATGACAAATGCGATGATCCCGAACGAGGCGGTACGCCAGTCTGTGTCAAGCGAGGGCGCGGGATTCCCGATGGGAACCACGTAGAAAACAGATCCCAGATACAGTATTACGGCTGTTGCCGCGATTGCCGGAAGTATGGCCGCAATCGGCGGTATATGCCAGGCCTGGATCAGCACCGCTAATATGCCGCCGCGCACGGAGAGCGTCAGCATACAGACAACCAGGAAGCGGCCGAATTCAGTCCATCTGGAATAACCCGCGAGGTCGTATAAGAGCCGCGGTTTCGAAATAAACCAATAGTGGAGAGTAGCAGCCGCGAAGAAGCCCGCGATATGCGACAGGGCAAGGCTCGCTCCATAGCTCATCAGCACCTCGAACAGCAGTCCATCGAGGAACGCGGCTAATAATCCTGTGACTGCAAAACGACTGCGATCCGAAAATAGGGGGCGTCGGGCAACTTCAGCCAGCTCAAGCATTTTTTCCTGTTCCTGTGGAAACCATATCAAGTTCTCTCTGTCTTGCTTTTTTCGCTTCTGCTGGTTGTATGCATCCTGCTCGCAGATAATTCCTGGAATCCATCTGTACTTCCCCACATTTTGCAGCACAAGTTCATTACTCGGCGACTACCCGAAAACCTGGGTTTGCCAGGCTGGTATTTCCGGCAAAGGAGAGAGCGCTGGAGCGTCTGATCCAGCTATGATTCCGGCATCGGGATATCGGCTGCGTCTTCTGTTCAACACTCAACCTGTATGACCGGTCAATCCGGTGTCTGCGTAGTAATGCCGGATGGGATGCAGGTTATCGTCAAGCTCATAGATCAGTGGGCGGCCCCTGGCAACTGACAGTTTTATAAGTTGAATAATGGATAAGCCATCCAACTGCATCATCAGCGCCCGCAGGATATGCTTGTGGGCGACAATGAGCACCCGCTTGCCGCGCTGGATTTCCGGCACGATTGTTTGCTGCCAGTAAGGCAGCATTCGCGTGAGGGCTTGCTGCATGCTCTCGCCAAGCGGCAGTTCCCTGGGATCGATGGTTGCATAGCACGGCTGGTTTCCGGGAAAGCGGATGTCGGTGGGATCAAGTGGAGGTGGGGGCGCATCAAAACGGCATTGCGAACTGAGGATAGGGCAAAAGCCGTATTTTCTGATTGCCTCCCAGCGATTGATTCCTTCCAGAGCCCCGTAGTGACGTTCATTCAAGCGCCAACTCCGTTGCACCACCGGTTCATCCTGCCCCATGACCGATAGCACGATGCGGAGCGTGTCATTCGCGCGGCTCAGTTCGGAGGTGAAGCAGATATCGAACTTGTGCCCTGACTTTTTCAAAAGATCACCCGCCTGCTCCGCCTCCCGTTCGCCTCGGGGCGTCAATGGGACATCACCCCACCCGGTAAAGCATCCGTCGCGGTTCGAGACGCTTTCTCCATGTCGCAGCAGAACGAGTTGTGTCATATATGGTTTGCTTCTCGATTAGGGAATGGGTTCGACACGGCTACGCTCGGCGGGAAGAGCATCTCTTTTGCATGAACGTGTCATTCGCTTCGAAATGTGGATGATATGTACAACATAGACAAAATACCGGAAAAAAACTACCGGAGTTCACGACGAGGGCAGGTGCCAATAACCGGTGGCGGAACGGATATCTGATCGGGAGCGGGGAATGCGGCGATAGCCGAATTTCCTAGGGTTTCTGAAGAGGCGTACATTATCACGGCCAACAGGAGATGAGGTGCTCCCTTATCAGCCGATTGGTGTCAGCGTCTGTCTTTGTAGCCTTGTTGAAGTCGGCCGGACCCGGCCAGCCGGAATCGATGAATTCCAGGCCGTTGAAATAGCGGCTTTCCACATATCGCGGAACGACATGAAAATGCACATCCGGGTCGACCATCATCAGCATCAGGTAGTTGAGCTTGTCGTAGTTGAATGCCTTAGCCAAAGCCGATTCCAACTGACCCGTTACTTTGTGAAGCTCGGTAAAGCTTTCCTGACCAAGCTGGGAGAAGGAGCGGGCTGGCTCATGTGCAGCAAGAACGAGAGAACCCAATGTCAACTGGATCGGACGCAGCATGACGATCCAATACTGAAATTGATGAATGATTGTCTCCGGTGCGCCGAATTTCCGCATCGTGGGATTCAGGATTGCCGTACCGGAGGGTGGAACGCTGATCATTTAGAAGCTTTTAAAGGATATTTTGCTGGCGAGGCCCGATATGTGGATATGCGGAATCGACCCGACTATGAGGATCAACCCCAACGGCGGCTCCGGTAAAGTTTCCAGAATACCATGAAGTCATGAATAAATCCCTGCAGTCGCCAGTGTGCCTTTTGCAGGATGAGATGCATGAACTGCGGCGACAGACGTTAAGGCACTGAGACATGGAGAGCAAGGCGACATCTTCAAGACGGCAGGCTCATATTTCTTGCTGTCTTTGCGGCCCCTTTCTGTCGCACTGGTCATATTCCGACAATTGGCACTCATGGTCATGGATGGTCATGGAAAAACAGCTTCGATTATGTGCGCTGGCGTACATACGCTTCTGCTACCCAGTGAAAAAATTCGCCTCGATATGACAAAACGCTGTTAATCCATCGATTTGAAGTTTGATTACCCTCAGGTATGGCTTTCGAAGATCCATCTGATCTGCCGACTCGCTCCAGGTTCTTCGGTGTGTAGACGGGACTCGAAATACACGCTATTGCCATTTTTTCCATCTCTGCAATGAAGCCGAAGGATCATGAAGATTGTGAATGACCCGGGTATCGACAGGATCACACGGGACTTGAGCGGTGCCATGTGGATCTTTGCCCGCTTGCGTAAAGACGACAACTCCACAGCGACGTTTATCCACCGCTGCTTCCAGCACGAGATCTGGCGCGAGATCAGGTTACGCGACAAGGTCGTGATATGCGCGGTTTTGCCAGCCGTGCCGTTCGTCATCATGGCTGTGACCGCCGTTTTCACCACGCTCAACGGGTCTGCCATAAAAAGGCGGACAGGAAAGGGTATCATCCGGCAGATTCGCGAGCAGATCGAGCTTGCACTCCGCTTTGCGATCCTGTCTCCATGGTACTACATCTTCGAATTGCATGACGATGACAAGAAGCGGCACGCTGGAGAGTACCTGAATCGCCTCGAAACGAAGGCCGGACTTTATCGCTTCCTGCGTGATTACAATGGCGGTCTCCCTCTGCCGGCCGAACGAAGCACGCCCTGCATTTCCGACAAATCGCGCTTCATGGCTCGCTGCCGTGAGCATGGAATCATGACAGCCCCTGTCTTCTTCAAGATCATGGGAGGGAAGGTCACAGCAGTGGATTGGAATGGCCCCGAACTGCCGGAGACCGATCTCTTTGTGAAGCCATCGCACGGCCGGGGCGGTAGAAATGCCACCCGCTGGATTTACCTGGGTTCAGGGCAGTACCGGCGCAACGATGGCGAGATTCTGACCGGAAATCAGCTGCTGGAGCGTTTGCGGCTGGAGTCGGGGCAAAAAGCTTTCCTGATTCAGCCTCGACTTCTGAATCATGAGGATATCGCGGACCTTGCCAATGGTACGTTGGCGACGGTGCGGGTAATAAGCTGCCGTAACGAACGGGGCGAGTTTGAAGTAACCAATACAGTTTTTCGGATGGCCCGGAAAAAATCTGTGGTAGTGGACAATTTTCACGCTGGAGGAATTGCAGCCAATGTCGATATTCGCACCGGTGAATTGGGAAGAGGAACCGGTGGCGCATGGGGCGCAACTGCTGATGGATGGTATGAGCGCCATTGCGAGACGGGGGTGCAGATCCTGCACCGGAGGCTTCCATGTTGGCCTGCCCTGGTCGATCTTGTACAATACGCTCATGCCAGCGCCTTTTCCGATCAGGTGGTAATCGGATGGGATGTTGCCCTGCTCAATAGTGGACCGTGCATAATGGAGGCCAACAAGGCGCCTGACCTGGATATCATTCAGAGAGTGGGAGGCGGTCCGGTTGGCGAGCAGCGACTGGGAAAACTTCTGGCATTTAATCTCAGACGAACTGTCGAGACTAAATACAACAGGCCTGCCGCCTAGCGCTGCATGGTTACGCTTCTACTCAGCTTCTTCTCGCTGAAGAGCTCTTCTGCCTTTATCAGATCAGCGGGAAAATCAATTTCACACCACGAGCTTTCCGGTACAAAACACGCTTTTACCAGTTGTCTGCTGGCGAGGTTCTCTATTATGGAGAGGTACCAGGCTTTGAGTCCGCTCTGATGTCGCAGCGCTTCCTCCAAGGTATCACGAAAAAGCAGCGGCCCACGTTCCCTGAAAAGAACAAGGCCGACAGATTCGGCATCGATCTGATCTGCCGGCAGGGTTTTACTGACATGTCTGACCCATCCGTTTTCATCCAATTGGACTTTCATGTCATCCGCATCATAGACAGGCTTTTGATCTACACCGAGCGTAACAGGCGCTGGATCAGAGTTCAGCACTCTCGCCAGTAAAACTTCCTCAAACAGCGTATCCCCATTCAGAAGCAGAAAGTCGCCATCCATGGCCGCGCGTGCGATCCAGCAACTTACCAGGTTATCCGTAATACTGAAAAAAGGGTTGAAAACGGTCTCGATCCTTCCATCGTTTCCATAACGATGTTGCAGCAAAGTTTCAATCAGGCAGGATTGGAAACCAGTGATCACTGTCACCTGATTGATCCCCGTTGACAGCAGGGCATCGATCTGCCATTCGATGATCGGTTTACCTGAAATCGGCAACAGGCATTTGGGAATACTGGTTGTCAATGGGCCCAACCGGTGTCCCTGGCCGGCGCTCAGAATAATCGCCTTGACAGGAGGTTTTTCTTCGCTACCCGCCATATTGCAATCAGCTCCCGAAATGGAACAAGCCCTTGAAGGTTATATATTTAAAGCATTCCCAGTTTTGTATCTGGCCGCTTGACGTGGAGTGAGTGGAGCATGCGGCGGGGCGCTGTTCATGAGGCTTTATTCAAAGGAGTAACGGGCTCAGGTCGGGTAGCACATCTACATGAGCTGGAAAAGGATTTTGATCGCCAGGCCGTACGCGGCCTATAAACGCGACATTATTGACCATGGCGCTCTGATAATCGATCAAGGCGTCTCCGATCATCAGCACGCGCTCTGGCAGGAGGCGATGGGTAGTCAGGATATCCGCGATCAGTTTCTGCTTGGGAGTGGGTGAACCGCGCACAGCAGTAAAATAGGACCCCAGACCACGGCGAACAACGATCGTATTCAATTCAGTTTCCGGCGTACCGGATGCAACAAACAAGGGAATTCGTCCAGCTTCACGCTGGATCAGCTCCGCTGCGCCTGGAACCGGGGCGCTGGCAATCACAGCTTCGACCACCAGTTCGGAGAAACGCTGATCGAGTTGCCGCTCCTCCTCCGCGGTAAGCGGAGATTTTTCCAGCAGCGCTTCCTGAAAGTAACGAAATTTCTGATAACGCGACATGCCGCCGTTCAGGACATGATACTTCGCAACTTCGGCCATTACCACTTCGCCATATTCCCGGTAGAGATTGGCAAACGCCTGTGTCTTGATTTCCCCTGATTCGACCACGACCCCGTCGAAGTCGAAGATGATCGCTTGCCATGCAGTAGTCTTCATGCCTTATTATCCGAGGCCAAAGGTATGACTTCCTCATCTTCATCCGAACGATGCATGCTCTGGTGAATATCCTGAAGACAATCCAGCAGTCCCTGCCCCAGATCGACATGCTCGTTCAGCACCAGCTTGCGGCCGATACGCGGCTGGTATGCATAAGGTGTTACTTCGTAATGATGTCCCGCCCGTGCTTCGTCGAAACGCAGGTCGATTTTCCAGGGCATGATTTCCGAGATCATCGTCATCACATCCTTGATGTGCAGCCGCTCTTGCCCGGTCAGGATCAGATGGCGATTCGCGAACTCCGGTCCCAACACCTGCACGCTCATGCGTGCCGCATCTTCCACATGAATGTACTCCCGGATTGCTTCCCCGCTGCCGTGATAAGTAATCGAGTGCCGTTCCAGCGCTTCGTACAGCATCCGGTAGATGCCGTTTCTCGCATCGGCGCGTCGGCCGTAGAGCGATCCATAGCGCAAAATACTATACTCCAGGCCATAACGTTCGTGGTAGGTTTCGATGAAACGTTCCGCTGCCTGCTTGCTGGCGCGGTAAAAGGAACCTGACTCGGAGTAGACATAAATCGTGCTTGCGAAGACGAAGCGCCGGGCGCCGGCAAGACGCGCTGCTTCCAGGATATGCATGTTACCCAGCACATTGATGGTCGCGGTAGCGAGGGGTTTTTCCTGCGCTTCGTCGATATCTGCAATGGCGGCAAAATTGTAGACCACGCCGGCGCCGTGAGCTGCTTCCTTCACCTGCTCAAGATCCATGATATCGCCAATGATCATCTCCTGATCCGCGCGCTGGTAGGGCGATGGAGAACGGTCGAACAGGCGCACCCGATAGCCCGAGGCAGAGAGCGCGTCGGCGACATGGCTACCCAGAAAACCACTGGCGCCATAGACAATGGCAATCTCGCTGGACATCTGCTGTTTTAACCTTTTTCCACCACACCCGCTTCGATCAATCCGCGCACCAGATTTTCCGCGGCTTCCAGTTCCATGCGCTGCCGCGATTCTTTTGCAAGAGAGCCGATATGGGACGTCAGAATTGCGTTATCGCATTGCAGTAACGGGCCATGATATGGTTCCTGCTCGAAAACGTCCATTGCCGCTCCCCCAAGCCGTCCCCTGTTCAGGGCGTCGGCCAGCGCTGCTTCATCTATCAGACCACCCCGGGCCGTGTTGACGACGATCGCGCCAGGCTTCATCCGCGCAAATGCTTTTTCATTCAACAGATGATGAGTGTCCGCGTCGTAGGTCAGGTGCAGGCTGATAATATCCGATTCGGCTATCAAGGTTTCAAAGGGTGCCAGTTTCACGCCTTCCATTCCCGCAGGCACTTCCTTGACATAAGTATCGTGCGCCACCACCTGCGCTTCAAACGCACGGCACAGCCGGGCTACACGTGATCCCACCCGCCCGAGTCCCACAATTCCCACCTTTTGGGCAGCCAGCAGGCCTCCCTGGGCCCTGGGCCACTGCCCCGCATGAACCAGTTTATCTGTCTGGCATACCTTCCTCAATGCTGCCATTATAAGGGCCAGCGAGAGTTCGGCAACCGCCTGGGCGGGAGCTTCAGGCGTATTCAACACTTTGATTCCGTACCGCTTCGCTGCGCCAAGATCGACGCTGTCGAGGCCGCTGCCGCAGCGCGATACGACTTTCAGGCTCCTGGCACAGGAGAAAACCCGCTCTGTGAGAGGTTCCACGCCTGCGATCATCCCCACCGTATCTTCGCCCAGCAGGGCGATAACCTCATCCTCGGTAAGTTTCCGCTTATGACCGTTTTCGGCAATGTGTATGCCTTTCTCCTGTAAATGCCGGAGCGCAGTATTATGGGTGACATCGAATGACGAGGTAGAGATCGCAAGTTTGTTCATAGGCCTTCCCTGACGTTCTGCAAATGACTGCGGCAGATGGTATCGAGAATGCGGATATCCAGGCCATAGCCAAGAAAACTGAAACCCGCGTCGATATTGCGGCGCAACTGTTCTAGATTCGGTTCAACTACATGAATCCCGCCTGCCTTGCCTGCGCGTCGCCCGGCATCTTTTACCCGTTCTATCGCAGCCTGGACTTCCGGGTCATCGAGTTCTCCGGGACGGCCGAGTGATCCCGAAAGATCGTAGGGACCTATGATATAAGCATCGATTCCCGGAACGGAAAGAATCGAATCGATGGCATCGACCGCGTCGATATGCTCGATCATCGCAATGATGACCGCATTTTCTTCCAGCCAGTGGCGATACTGCTGAAATCGGGCACCATACCCTTGGGCGCGCGCGAGACCGACGCCCCGCTGTCCACGTGGAGGATAATATACTGCGTTTACGGCCGCTTCGGCATCTGCCGCCGTTTTGATCATGGGCACCATTATGCCTGTTGCCCCTGCATCCATGACTCGCTTGATCTGGTCAGGATGATTCGACGTCAGCCGCACGATGGCGGGACATGCACGGCCGTCGAGCACCTGGATCAGCATCTGAACTTCGCCCAGTTCCAGAACGCTGTGTTCCGTATCCAGCACCAGCCAGTCAAATCCCGCCGCAGCCATGATATCGGCGATGGAAGGATGCCCCAAAGTGATCCAGGAGCCGATAGTCAAGGCATTGCGGGCCAGCTTTGCTTTTAATTGCACGTATGAGCCTTGAGAAATGAAGTTGCGTCCGAGAGAATTATAGAGCCCACCTCAGTATGATGCGAGTAAAGGATCTTTCTCCATCAGTCTGGCTACACGCTCCAGGTCGGCCTGAGTGTCGACGGCCTGAGTGTTGAACCGGGTTTCCACCATTTTTACACGATAACCGTGCTCCAGTAGCCGCAGCATGTCCACCGATTCAAGCTTCTCGAGCGGCGTGGATGGCAGCCTGGAGAATTCGAGCAACGTTTTGCGACGGAAAGGAATGATGCACACCTGTTTGAAGGCCAGAGTATGCGGAAAATCAGAGCCGGCAGACAGGGCGGACGCGGGTACAGTCGGGATCGGCTGACGCGACATGAAGAGTGCATCGCCACACTGATTAGTGACAACCTTGATTGTATTGAAGTCGTAGAAATCCGCTTTATTATCGATGCTCCGCATGAGATTCACACACCCCAGTTCCGGATCATGCCGGAACGGTTCCACCGCTGCATCGATCATCTCCGGGTGAGTCATCGGTTCATCGCCCTGTACCATGACGATAAGTTCAGCCTCGATTTCTGCCACCGCCTCGGCCACCCGGTCGCTCGCACGTTCGTGGGTATCCGCCGTCATAATCACCGGCGCACCGAAATTCTCCGCCGCGCGTCGTATTTCGTCATCGCAGGTAGCTATATAGGTTGCATCGAGCGCCTTGCTCAGGGAGACACGTTTATACACATGTTCGAGCATGGTTCGGCCCAGCAGGTTCGCAATGGGTTTTCCTGGAAAACGGGACGAACCCATGCGAGCTGGTATGACAGCGATTGTTTTCATGGGGGATTTGTGTTAATTGAAGGCGATGAAACAGGAGCTTTTCACTTTGAACTGATGACTGCCTTTATTTATCAGGATAGGTTGCCCCTTTAAAGGGGCGAAAGGTGCGCATCAGGCATTGGGGACTGTACAGTGAGTGGTTTGTAGGGCTATATACTGGCGGCCGCAACGGGGATGCTGCGAAAATCGGATTAATATCTCAATGATGACTCCATTTTAACAGAAGGCCGGGGAAGTAAAAACATCTGCAATGCTAGTAAAATCGGTATCAGCCCGTGTAAAATTACAAGATTTTTCCGGAGAATGTCTGAAGTGCCTCAAAATGAGGAGATGCAGCGTATTGCTTGCGTCCAAGGAATAGGTATGCTGATATGAAAGCTTTATTTTTCCTTCGTCATTATAATGACATCGATCACATTACACCGGTCATTTACAAATGGACCGGCAAGGGTCATACCTGCGACATCGTTCTGATCGGCAACTCGCGGTTCCGCACGGATTATCGCATCAAGTTCCTGAAAGGCCTGAAGGGCGTGCGGATGGCCTATATCGCGGATGTATTGCCTCCGCACGACTTTGTCAGATGGTTTTTCCAGACGCTGATACTGATCCGCAGCCTGCGCCGCCCTTTCATCGGGCCGATCATGAAGAAACTGGAGGAGGTCTATGACGCCAAGCGGCGCGAGCCGGTCTGGCAGCGCACGGCAGAGCGCCTGCTGACCCGGAGTTTTGCAGAGAATGAGGAAGGCGTGGTGGTGTTTGACTGGATAGAACGCAATTCCTCCATCTGTGTGGAATGGGTCAAGGTGGTATTGTCGACGGCGCGCGGGATGGGTCTGGGTACGGTATCGCTGCCGCATGGAGACAGTCCCCACGCCAGTCAATTGATCCGGCGGCGCGAGTTGCGGCTGGAGCCGGATACCACATTTGCAAACGCCGGCATTTTCGAGAAGGTTGTGGTGCCGAACGAGTTATGCTCAGTACGCTTTCGTCCTTTCATGGATAACCAGAAACTTGCGGTACTCGGTTCTCCACGCTACTGCGATGAGTGGCTCGCCAAACTGGCAACGCTAATGCCGCCCTCACCGCTGACGCGTTCCGATAGCAACCTCAAGGTGGTGATGTTCCTGAGAAAGAGTAACTTTTCCACTTTCTGGGAAGAAGTGGGAGAGGTAGTGCGCATAGTGGCAGGCTTTCCGGGAGTGGAGCTTATAATAAAGCCGCATACCCGGGGCGGCTGGCAGCAGTCCCTGACAAAAGATGTTTCGCTCCGGCGTTTGCCCAATGTGCAAGTGGCAGGCGGCGGCCTTCATTCCATCCATCTGATGAACTGGGCAGATGTCATCATCGATCTTGCCACCTCTGTGGTATTCGAGGCGGTAAAGGTCGGGAAGCCCGTGCTGGCGGCGGATTACCTGCATGCCGGTCGCTCGGCCCTAGCTGAGTACCTGCCGGAAGCAGAATTGCGTTGCCGCGATGATGTGTATAAGCACATGGAAAAATTCCTTACCCAGGGTTGTGGTTCTTTTTATATAGAAGAGCATCGTCAACGTTTCCTCAAGGAAATGATTGATGTGGGGGATACGGATGTGTTATCGCGTTATGTTGGGCTGCTGGAAGGACAAGTGCAGCCAAAGGCAAACCAGAGTCAGCCTGAGCTGCAAAGCAACACCAAAGATTTCGCTTTTGTCTGATTAGCCGGCTTCGCTGGTAGTGTTCTCAAGGAGGTTACTGAGCCGTATGCCGGCGATGCCGCCCATCGATGTGGTAATCCCCGTCTATAATGCACCGGTGCTGACACGGCACTGCATCGATTCGGTCGTTGCATGCCTGAGCCAATCCATACGCTTTATTTTCATCCAGGATGACGCCTCGGGCATGGAAACCCGAGCCATGCTGGATCAATTGCCGGGCGAGCACATACGTGTGCATCACGCCCGGGAGAACCAGGGTTTCGGCGCTTCGGTAAACGAAGCAATCGGTCGATCCGACGCGTGCTACGTGCTGGTCCTGAACTCCGACACCGTAGTGAGCGAAGATTTTTTACCGCTCTTATACACAGCATTCGTCGCTGATTCCCGCTTGGCAGTCATCATCCCCACGGGGAATGATTTTGCTGGATATGATTTGAATCGGTATGTGCGGCAGCCAGGCGGCTATATTCAGACACACCGCCTTCGGGGTCACGCGTTTCTCATCCGTCGGGAGATATTCCGGGATGCAGGTGGTTTCGATCTGGCATTCGGCCGCGGCTACTATGAAGATGTCGATCTTGGGCGCCGGCTCAACAAGCGGGGTTGGCGAGTGGGCGTGCATCCGGACGCTCATATACAGCATGAGGGCGGGGGGTCGTTCGGCCGGGGCCGCTCTTTCAAGAAACTGGTCAGGCGTAATCGTAAGCTTTTTTTTTCGCTCCACCCCAGCGCAAAGCGTAATATTCTCCTTCTCTCCGGAAACTGCCCGCTGTCGTGTTTTCCATTGAATCTGCTGGAGGCGCTCGATGACGTATTTTGCGGAGGAGGATACGTTTACTGGCTTTCGCCCGAAGTAGCAGGCATGCTTCTCTGTTTGCAGATGAGGACCCTCTCGTCAGGCATGGAAGCTGCCATCCGGCTATTCTTATGCAGCTGGCGTGAGGACAAGCGCATTTCGGAAATCTGGATATTGCCCGATGTTCCACGCCTGCGGTATGAAGCCCTGACCTTATGGGCGCGCATTTGCGGGTTGCGCATACTGACCTGGGAGCGGACGCCGCCCGAGGAGAATTGCACTCCCAGGCTACTTTGAATGATCTGCGGAGAGAATGGTGATTTCAGCCGCTACAACCATTTTTTCCAGCGGAACAGTAGCAGCATCGCAATACTGATGACTGTCATTGTGCCCAGTACAACAAAAAATCCCATGTGCCATTCCAGCCCCGGCATGTATGTGAAGTTCATCCCGTAAATGCCTGTTATCAGCGTCAACGGCATGAATATCGTGGTGATGACGGTAAGAACTTTCATGACGGTACTGATGCGAAAGCTTACGCTTGATAAATAAATATCGAGCATACCTGCCGTGACATCACGCAGCGATTCAATCGATTCGATAATGTGGATAGTATGATCATATACATCCCGCAGGTAGAGCAGGGTATTGCGGCTAAACAGGGGAGAATCCCCACGCTGCAACGAACTGATCACTTCGCGGAGGGGCCACAGCGCCCTGCGTAAAAAAACGCCTTCACGTTTGAGTCTTTGAATTGATTGCAAGGTCCTTGGTTGCGGGCGGTTGACCAATTCTGTTTCCAGCGCCTCGGTTTTTTCGTCGAGGCGTTCAAGAATGCTGAAGTAGGTGTCGACTACTGCGTCAATAAGGCTGTACATCAGGAAATCGGCGCCGAGCTTTGTGCTTTGGCCTTTGCCGGACCGCAGGCGGTCGCGGACCGACTGGAATTGAACACCATTCGCTTCCAGAAACGACAGCACGAAATCCTTACCGAGCACGAGGCTGATCTGCTCGGAATATATTCTCTCTTCCGTTCCTCTGGTTTCATACCCGAAGGTTTTGAGCACCACGTACAGGTAATTTCCGTAATCCTCCACCTTGGAGCGTTGCTCTGTGTTGAATATGTCTTCCAGTACCAGAGGGTGAAGATCAAAACACGCGCCGATCTGCTCGATCATGTGGGTGTCGCCCAGTCCCTGCAGGTTAACCCACTTGACCCCGGGAGCATGTTTGATCTTTTCGGCAAGGTCCGCGGGAGTCACCTCGGATTCACGCACGCCTTCCGGGTCGTAATTCAGCAAGGTTATGCGTGGTGCCACGCCTTTCTTTGCCCCGATATGCACCAGCGTGCCCGGCGGCAGGCCTGCTTTAGTGGATCTCTTTTTGGAATGGGATGTCATCGGGTCGGATGATGTTCTATGCAGATACGGTCAACTTGCTTCCGCCGGCTCCGGTTATGCCAAAACGAAAACCAAGGGCATCCCACTGTTCAATTTCGGCCAGCAACGCGTTATGCGTCAGGGGATTGCGCTCCAGCCACTTTCTTTCAAGACATAAACTGAATTCCTTGCCCCGAAGGCTGACCTTGAGCCTTGGAAGACTCGTCTCACAGCGGCTGCGATGAAACAATGTCGCGAGGCGAAGCGCAAACAGCAGGGCGAAACCAGGCGGTTCTATGATGCTTCCACGCGCTTTGCCGATATCGCCCCGATGGGCGAGCGCAAGCATGCTTAGCCGCTCCTGCTCTTTCTGGGAAAAACCAGGCATGTCGGCGTTGCCCAGGATATATGCAGAATGCTTGTGATAACCGGAGTGCGCGACCGAAATACCTACTTCATGCAGTCGGGCAGCCCATGAGAGAGCTTGCAGATGTTCTTCTCCATCATCAAGAAAGGGTGTCAGCAGTTGCTTTCCAAGCAGAAGCGCAGTCGATTCCACCCGCCTTGCCTGCGCGCCATCCACATGGTACCGGCGCATGAACTGCCTGACCGTTACTTCGCGCATGTCATGCTTATGGAAACGCCCCAGCAGATCGTACAGCACGCCCTGACGCAAGGCGCCCATACCTTGCGCCATTTGGGAAATTCCCAGCTCTGCGAACGCGGCGGACATGATGGCGAAACCGCCGGCTATGACAGGCGCGCGGTCGCTCCGGATGCCCGCGAGGTCGAGTTTTTTGATGTTGTCCACCTTGAGCAGATGATTGCGAAAATTTTCCAACCCTTCCCGCGTAATCTCTCCGTTGCCGCTTCCACTGCCGAGCTGGTTCAACCGGATGATATCGCCCAAGGCGCGTGCCGTGCCGGATGATCCGTATGCAAGCTGCCAGTGTTCACTGGAGAATTCCTTTGCGATTGCCTGAATATCGCTGCGGGCCGAAAGTTCGGCACGGTTCATTGCATCCCTGCTGATCCTGCCGTCCGGAAAAAAGCGCAGGCTATAGCTGACGCAACCCATATAGAGACTTTCCAGCTTGACCGGTTTCAGTCTGCGGCCAATGATAAATTCAGTAGAGCCGCCCCCAATGTCCATCACCAGGCGAGCATCAGGAGAAGCAGGGAGGCCGTGCGCAACGCCCAGATAGATGAGGCGCGCCTCTTCGTGACCCGAGATGACTTCAATGGGAAAACCAATCGCTGCCTCGGCTTTTTTGAGAAATACGTCCGCATTTTTCGCCACTCTGAGAGTGTTAGTCGCAACCGCTCGTACGGCATGGGGAGGGAAGCCGCGCAGGCGTTCACTGAAGCGCTTTAGACAGACCAGGGCGCGTGCCTGGGAATCCTCATCCAGGCACTTGTCGGGAGTAAGACCGGCGGCAAGACGGACCATTTCGCGCAGATTGTCCAGCGGATAAAGCTGTCTGCCTTCCACTCGCGCGACTTGCAAACGAAAGCTGTTGGAGCCCAGATCTACCGCCGCAAGTGTGGAGTATCCGGGCATGGGGTCTATTGGCAGGCGTGCGTGCGACGGGAGGACCTACTCCCGTATTTCGCGCTCGATTTCTTCAACCGTGACGTGACGCACATCCCTGCCCTTTACCATGTATACCACATATTCGGACATGTTCTTGGCATGATCACCGATGCGCTCGATCGCCTTTGCAATAAACAGGATTTCCAGGGCAGTCGATATCTTGCGCGGATCTTCCATCATGAAAGTGATAAGTTGGCGCATAATGGAGCGGAATTCCTCATCCACGAGCTCGTCCTGGCGCACTACCTGCGCGGC
The DNA here is from genome assembly GCF_059489795.1 of Nitrosospira sp. CT. Classification (NCBI taxonomy): domain Bacteria; kingdom Pseudomonadati; phylum Pseudomonadota; class Betaproteobacteria; order Nitrosomonadales; family Nitrosomonadaceae; genus Nitrosospira; species Nitrosospira sp. CT. The sequence goes on along the minus strand of NZ_JCAHZJ010000066.1, from coordinate 239,265 downwards.
GGCGGTGAGGTCCAGGCGCGCAAAAGCGTCCAGCGATTTGCGCAGCATCTCCAGCGCAACGTTGGCCACATGACGTATCTCGACGAAACGGGGCATGTGCATGCGGTCCGTGGCATAGATTAGTTTGGCCATGCGCGCGATCTTTTCCGCTTCATCCCCGATGCGCTCGAGGTCAGTAATGGTTTTGATGACCGTCATGATCATGCGTAAATCACCCGCGGCTGGCTGCCGGCGCGCGATGATCTGATTGCAGATCTCGTCTATCGATACCTCCATCGCATTGACCCGGTGGTCATCGGCGATGATATTTTCGATCAGACCCTCGTTGCCGGTGATCAACGCTTCAATCGCTTTTTCGATCTGTTCTTCCACGAATCCGCCCATATGCAACACGCGCGTGCGCACCGCTTCGAGATCCGCATCAAATTGCTTGGATATATGTTCGTGGCTTCCCATTTCTCACCTGTGGATCGATTGAAAGCAAAAAATAACAAAGATAATACCAGTCCCTTGTGACAATTCTACTGGTCTTTGACCTGCCCTCAGACAGCAACGGTGCGAACGCCTCCTTCGCCACCCAGCAACAGCAAATCCGCAGGGCGTCTTGCAAATAGGCCATTAGTTACGACGCCGGTGATCTGATTGAGTTCCGTCTCCAGTTCAACGGGATTCAGGATCTGCAAGCCATGCACATCAAGAATCAGGTTACCGTTATCGGTAGTAAATCCCTCCCTGAGCACGGGTTGTCCCCCCAGCCGTATTATCTCGAGTGCCACATAACCGCGCGCCATCGGAATGACCTCTACTGGCAGGGGAAACTTGCCGAGCACGTTCACGAGCTTGCTCTGGTCCGCAATGCAGATGAATTTTTTCGCCACTGCGGCCACGACTTTTTCCCGGGTCAGTGCTCCGCCGCCCCCTTTTATCATATGCAAGTACGGCGTTATCTCGTCGGCGCCATCCACATATAACGGAAGCTCGTCGACATTGTTCAGGTCCATGACTTCGATTCCATGCCCACTGAGGCGGCGGGCGGTTGCTTCTGAACTTGCTACCGTTCCATCGATTCTGCTTCTGATGCCAGCCAGTTCGTCGATGAAGTAGTTGGCGGTGGAGCCGGTGCCGACTCCGACAATGCAGCCTGCGGGAATATGTTGAATAGCGGCGCGTGCGGCCGCCCGTTTCTGCTCGTCCTGGTTCATGATGTTATTTTTTATGCCTGAAAATATTGACTGTTTATGAGCATAATACTATCAGTCCATTTTAACAATGAAGCTGGACATTTAGGGTTTCCCGGCATGCTAAAATGCTCAACCTTTAAAATCGCAACCCATTTCGATGAAAAACAGTTACCTCGAAAGAATCCTTACCGCGCGGGTTTATGACGTCGCGGTAGAGAGTCCCCTGGAGCTTGCGCCGAATCTGTCCACACGTATAAATAATCAGTTATTCCTGAAACGGGAAGATGTGCAGGATGTTTTCTCGTTCAAAGTGCGGGGAGCTTACAACAAAATGGTCAAACTTTCTCCCGCGGCACTCGAACGCGGAGTGGTGACGGCCTCTGCCGGCAATCATGCGCAAGGTGTAGCCCTCGCTGCGCAGCGATTGAACTGCCGGGCAACCATCGTGATGCCTGTCACCACGCCCCAGATCAAGTTGCAGGCAGTCGAGGCACGCGGGGCGACAGTGGTTTCCTTCGGTGATTCCTATGATGAAGCCTATGCGCACGCACATGAATTCGCCGAAAAGAATCAGGTAACCTTTGTACACCCCTATGACGATCCCGACGTCATTGCCGGGCAGGGAACGATCGGAATGGAAATACTGCGCCAGCATCCGGGTGAAATTCATGCAATATTCGCGCCCATCGGTGGAGGTGGGTTGATTTCGGGTATTGCGGCTTATGTAAAAAGGCTCTATCCGGAAATCAGGATTATCGGTGTGGAACCTGTCGACGCCGATTCCATGTATCAGTCGCTGAAAAAGAACCGCCGTGTCCGGTTGCCGCGCGTGGGATTGTTTGCAGACGGAGTCGCTGTCAAGCAGGTGGGGGTGGAAACTTTTCATTTATGCCGCGAACTGGTCGATGAGATCCTGCTTGTAGACACTGACGCCATCTGTGCGGCAATCAAGGATGTGTTCGAGGATACGCGCGCCATACTTGAACCTTCGGGAGCGCTCTCGATTGCAGGCGCCAAGGCTTATGCAAAGCGGGAAGGTATCCGCGGCAAGAACCTGATTGCGATCGCCTCAGGTGCGAATATGAATTTCGACCGGCTCCGTCATGTGTCCGAACGGGCGGAACTGGGTGAGCAGCGGGAAGCGGTCATGGCGGTGACGATTCCCGAGGAGCCCGGCAGTTTCAAGAAGTTCTGCGCAATGCTGGGACCGAGAAGCATTACCGAGTTCAACTATCGTTTTGCCGGCCCGAAGGAGGCGCATGTGTTTGTAGGGGTGTCGGTAAAAAACCGGGAGGAAGCGGCGAAACTGATCAAGGATCTGGAGAGCAACGGCTTGCGCACCGAGGATTTGAGCGACAATGAAATGGCGAAATTGCATATCCGCCATCTCGTGGGCGGGCATGCACGTGATGTTAAAAATGAAATCGTCTATCGTTTTGAATTCCCCGATCGTCCAGGAGCGCTCATGCAATTTCTGAACAGCATGAGCCATCATTGGAATATCAGCCTGTTTCATTACCGTAACCACGGGGCAGACTATGGACGGGTGCTGGTCGGCATGGAGGTGCCACCGGAGGAGAAAGCGGATTTCCAGGCATTTCTCGCTCAACTCGACAATCGTTATTGGGACGAAACCCAGAATCCAGCCTACAAATTATTCCTGGGATAGGAACAGATAGCGCTGACTGTTTATCTCCCGACAAGTTTTGTGCACCCTCGAAATCGAATATTGCGGGGGTTACAGTGCTTAAACCTTCAATAATCCAAATCAGATGAATACAGTCGTGTAAAACAGACGGTTTTGAAGGTTTCACAGTCGTGTGTCCGGGAGCTAAGGAAAAATTCAGAATGAAATGCATGCGAAAGCGCAGCAGCTGGATTCCGTACGGAGTAGGTTGTTTTTTATTGATCTTCATGAGCAACAGCGCTGTTCAGGCGATTGATATAGCAGAGTTGTTGAGGGAGAGCGGTGTAAGGGCGGGAGGATGGATCAATGCAGGGGCAACCTATAACCCCAGCAATCCTGTCAACGGATACAACGGCACCGTTACCTTTGCAGACCGCGCCAACCGGTTTCAGCTGAATCAGTTCAATCTTTATCTCCAGCGCACGGTAGTCACGGAAGGCAAGGCTTTTGATTTCGGCGGGCGTGTCGATTTCATGTTCGGCACCGATGCAATCTATACCCAGGCTTTCGGTGTTCCGCCATTCGACGTGAATACAGGTCAAGCCTTGAATAGGGGCCACTGGGATCTGAATATATGCTGCTCATCAACACGGACGTACGGCATCGCGCTACCGCAAGCGTATCTCGAAGCCTATATACCATTGGGTAATGGCTTGAACATCAAGGCAGGCCATTTTTATTCACCGACAGGGTATGAAACCGTTCCTGCACCTGACAATTTTTTTTACACTCACGCCTATAGCTTTAACAATGGGGAACCGTTCACCCACACGGGTGCCGTAGGGAACTATACCGTCAACGGGAATTGGTCGTTAATGGGGGGCGTCATCACCGGGAGCGCAACCGGTGGATGGGATGGCGGATTTGACAGAGAGCTGGGAAACTGGGGAGGGCTGGGCGGCATTACCTGGGTCAGCGACGACAAAAGGACTTCGGCCAACATCACGGGGAGCTACAGTGCGACGTCCACCCGCAGCAACAGACCATGGGGAATGTACAACATTGTGCTGCAGCACAGGCTCACACCGAAAACCCACCTGGTTCTACACCACGTCCACGGCTATGCCGGGGGTGTTTTGCTGGGAGGGGTGCCAAAGAATGCGGAATGGTATGGCATCAATACTCACCTCTATTATGACCTGTTGGAAGACCTTTCGGTGGGTATTCGCGGTGAATGGTTCCGCGACCGGGACGGTTTTCGCGTCTCTTCGCCTTTTCGCGTGGTAGCTGCGCTCAACAATATCGGCACCAGTTTTGCAGGCGATCCATCAGCTGTGATCGCGGCGCCCGCGGACTACTATGAAATCACCTTCGGGATGAACTGGAAGCCCTCGAAAAGGTTGCGGCTGGACTGGAAGCCAATGCAAAAGCTGAACATTCGTCCAAATATCCGCTATGACCGTGCTGACGGCATTGACCATTCGGTCCGGCCTTTCAACAACAAGAAGGATCAGATCATATTTTCCCTCGATGCGATTATTCCCTTCTAAGGCTGGACGGGTGCGGGGAAAGCCGTCTATCGAAGAGGAAAGTAAGATGGGAAAATAGTCTCTCAGACTGCCAGCCTCCCCGCTTCTCAGGCTGTCATTCCTCGCCGCCGCTGTCCTGCTCATCCTCACGTCTTCGGGCCGCATGCAGCAGGGGCGAGTTGAGATTGCGCTGTGCCTGCTCTCGAGCCATTTCCCGCTGAAGAGCGGCCTGCATCATGTTTTCTTCCGCTTTTTTCTTACTCAATCAGGCTGCAGTATGAGCCTTCAGATCCTGGACACGCCTTCCGCATAGATAGGCCCTCGCAGTGTTCCAGCAGCTTCCTCTCTTCCTCCGCGCCCAATGTTATAAGTACCTGCCCCTGTCTGCCGCTTCCATCGCTTTTGCTTATTCTCCATCTCTTTGTGAGCGAGGAGGATGACTTCACAAATTCTTGACAAAAATATAACACTTTTTTTATTTATCCCATGTTACGTTTCAAACAGAATAACAATTTTCGTGGTAGTGTTTTGCCAAGGGGAGCCAATCATGAAACGCCCACCGAAACGCAGAAATGGAATGATCTTTGCTTCTGCGGTCAGCCTGTTTACAACTCTCGAGAATCCCGATAGTGCCTACGCCAATACCGCATTGGAATGGTTCAAGGACAATGGCATCAGGCTTGGCGGCTGGATCAACGGCGGCGCGACTTTCAATCCTAGCCAGCTCACCGGTTTCAACGGCCCGGTAACATTTGCCGACCGCTCCAACCGATTTCAGTTAAATCAGTTCAATATTTATGTGCAACGCCCCGTGGTAGCTGAGGGCAGCACCTGGGATTTCGGGGGACGTATCGATTTCATGTTCGGAACGGATGCCATTTTTACCCAGGCTTATGGCGTTCCCGCATTCGACGTGAATACAGGCCAACCTTTAAACAGGAGCAATTGGGATCTTGATGTGTGCTGCGCTTCAACCCGATATTATGGGATTGCGTTTCCGCAGGCTTTTGCCGAAGCCTATGTTCCCGTTGGGAACGGATTGAACGTCAAGGTAGGCCATTTTTACACTCCGATCGGCTACGAGTCGGTACCGGCGCCGGACAATTTCTTTTACACTCATGCCTATACCATGCAGTATGGAGAGCCGTTCACGCATACCGGGGTGCTGGGCAACTATAAGATCACGCAGAACTGGACGTTCATGGGGGGCGTTACCACGGGGAGCGCCACTGGCGGCTGGGATGGCGGGTTCGACAAACAGCTGGGCAATTGGGGGGGGATTGCGGGCATTACCTGGACCAGCGAGGATATGGGCACGTCGGCCAATATCAGCGGAACCTACAGCGCAACCTCGACACGCAGCGATGAACCGTGGATGTTGTACAGCATCGTGCTGAAGCATAAATTCACCGACAAGACTCATTTTGTGCTGCAACACGACCACGGTTTCGCGGGAAATGTTTTCCTGAATAATGTCTTTTATAGTAACGTGATCAAGGATGCCGAATGGTACGGCATCAACACCCATCTGTATTACGATCTCATGCCGGAATTGACGATCGGAGTACGGGCCGAGTGGTTCCGCGACCGGGATGGGTTCCGTGTATTTTCACCGGGACGGGTGGCTGCCGCCACCGACAATCGGGGATTCAGTTATGCGCTTGGACGCAATCAGCTTGGCAATAGCACCAGCAGTCCGGCGGATTATTATGCAGTCACGGTAGGCATGAACTGGAGGGCGGCCAAGAGGCTGAAGCTCGACTGGAAGCCGTTGCAGCAGTTCAATATTCGTCCAAACGTTCGTTACGACGCCGCCGATGGACTACATGGCATCGATTATCGGCCCTTCGGGGGACATAAAGATCAGGTGGTTTTATCCCTTGATTTTATGGTTCCGTTTTGATTTCCTGATTTCCACTTTTTCCGCCCGCTACAGGGTCTAATCTGTAATGCCGAAAAGGAGGAGAACGGGACAGGTCCGCGTTTCAGAGCGCTTCTATCGTTAGCGCGGCCGAAATTGCAGTATCATTTTCACGTGAGGAATTCCGGCATCCAGGAATTCCGGTCCTGCCTGCTGAAAACCAAATCTGCTATAAAACCCGGTCGCGTGTGTCTGTGCGTTCAAGGTAACTGAAGGAAGCTGCCGGTTTTCCGCTTCCTTCAGCAACCGATCCATGAGTGTGCTACCCACTCCTTTGCGTCGCCAATCTCTCAACACGGCCATGCGTCCTACCGAAGCATCCGGTAGCAACCTTGCCGTACCTATTGGATTTCCCGAGGGATTCAGCGCCAGCAGGTGCGCGCAAACGACGTCGAACTCGTCCCATTCGAGTTCCGCAGGTACTCCTTGTTCCCTGATAAAAACCGCCTCTCGTACTGCTCGTAATGCCCCTCCGTCTTCCTGCCAGCTTGCCGGGCGTACTATGCAGAGACTCATATTGGCTCGACTGGTCGTGATAATCCGCCAGTGTGGTGGAAGCTTCTGCTCCTGCACTGTCTGCCTCTGCCTATCGGGAGACAGGCTTTCCAGCTACTCGAAAGGGTGCCGCAATACAATTGTTTCTTCCCGATCCGGTCCGGTCGATATCATGTCTATCGATACCTCACACACTTCTTCCATACGCTTGAGATAGTTGCGTGCGGCCATTGGCAGTTGTTCGAAATTGCGGATACCGACCGTGCTCCCGCTCCATCCGGGCATTTCCTCGTAAACCGGTTCGCAGGAGGCAAGTTCCTCCGCACCTACCGGCATGATGCCACTGAATTTTTCTTCCTCTCCATTTCCTGTCAGTTTATAGCCCACGCCCAGCCGCAGGGTTTCAACACCATCCATCACATCAAGCTTGGTGACACACAACCCAGAGACGCCATTAATCTGGATGGAACGTTTCAGGGCGGCGGCATCGAACCAGCCACAGCGCCGCGGGCGTCCCGTGGTTGCACCGAATTCATTACCGCGCCTGGCGAGATGCCTGCCGACCTCATCATCCAGTTCGGTTGGAAAGGGCCCCGCTCCCACGCGCGTGGTATATGCCTTGGTGATTCCCAGCACATAGTGCAACATCTGGGGGCCGATTCCGCTTCCTGTTGTCGCGGCACCGGCAATGCAATTGCTGGACGTAACAAACGGGTAAGTGCCATGATCAATATCGAGCAGCGCCCCCTGTGCGCCCTCAAACAGAAGATTCGCGCCTGCCCTGTTGGCTTCGAATAAAAGCCGCGGCACATCGGCAACCATGGGGCGGATGCGTTCCACCAGTGAGAGCGTCTCGTCCATGGTTTGCTGAAAATCGATGACTGGCGATTGGAAATAGTTCTTCAGCACGAAATTGTGATAATCCAGTATTTCGCCCAGCTTCGCCGCGAAGCGGTCACGATGAAACAGATCCTGCAGGCGGACGGCGCGGCGCGCCACCTTGTCCTCGTATGCCGGTCCAATACCTCGTCCGGTCGTGCCGATTTTACCCAATCCTCTGGCGATCTCTCGCGCGTTATCCAGCGCCACGTGACAAGGTAGAATGAGAGGACAGGCCTCGCTGATGCGAAGCCGGTTAAGCACGTCGATGCCCGCGCGCTCCAGCATACCGACTTCATCCAGGAGCGCCTGTGGCGACACAACCACGCCATTACCGATATAGCAGGCGACGTCCTTACGGAGAATTCCGGAAGGGATCAGGTGCAGCACGGTCTGCGTGCCACCAATGACAAGTGTATGACCCGCGTTGTGCCCTCCCTGGAAGCGCACTACACCCTGCGCCTGATCCGTAAGCCAGTCCACGATCTTGCCCTTGCCCTCATCACCCCACTGGGTTCCTATGACAACTACATTTTTGCTCATATCGCTTCTTTAACGTTTAAACTTCTGTAATGTTTGAAAGGTAAAGGGAGGAAGAACTTTCCTTCCTAAAGCTGGGCAATGACTGGCATTCAGGTCAGTGCATTCACTATCGACCACACCCCGTTTTCCGATACGAGTTTTTTATCGCAATTGAAGGAGCTGGCGTCATTTTCATGACCCGGCAGGGCAATTATCACGATCTGGCCTTCGTTACGAAGCTGTTCGATTTTCTTTTCCAGCGTTCTGTCATCCTTTATGAACGGAGCCAGAATTCCTCTGGGATAAGAGTCCGAGGGCATCAAACTAGATAACTCCCGCAGGTCCATGCTGAAACCTGTTGCGGGCCGCGCTCTCCCGAATGCCTTTCCAACTTCATCGTAGCGTCCACCCACTGCGATTGCATTGGGACAGTTGTCGGTATATGCGGCAAAGACCATGCCGCTGTGGTAGTGATATCCGCGCAAGTCGGCGAGATCGAATGCCAATGTATCCACAAGGGGGCCCAGTTCGCCCGCTACCATTTCGAGCTCGTCCAGCGCTCCCAGGATTTCGGGGTAGGGCGGGAGGGCGCTGCGCGCCAATGTCAACACATTCTCGTCTCCGTAGAGCTCGGGTAGCAGCAGGAGCGCCTCTCGCACCGAGGCATCCACCCGTTTTTTCAACCCGGCACAGAGTTCCTTCAATGCTGCCTTATCTTTTCCCTGCAAGGCGCCGGACAATTCCATTTCCAGGGCAGGTGAGATATCTGTACTTCTGATCAAGCCGCGAAATACCGCGACATGGCCGAGATCGAGGTGTATGTTTCCCACACCGGCGATTGCGAGAGATTGAAGCATCAGCCGCTGGATTTCCAGATCGCTTTCAAGTCCCTGATGACCGTAAAGTTCCGCGCCGATCTGCAACGGTTCCCGGGTCCGGGTCAGGCCCGACGGCCGCGCGTGCAGCACGCTGCCCGCATAACAAAGCCGCGTGATGCCCTTCCGGTTCAGAAGGTGTGCATCGATGCGAGCCACCTGTGGCGTCATGTCCGCGCGCAAACCCATCATGCGGCCGCTCAGTTGATCAACCACCTTAAGCACGCGCAAATTCATTTGCCTCCCGCTACCAGTGAGAAGCGATTCCACATATTCCAGCAACGGCGGCCCTACGAGTTCGTAGCCGTTCACGAACAACCAGTCCAATACCCGCCGGCGCATCATTTCTATCTTCAGCGCTTCGGCGGGCAGAATGTCCTCAATATATTCGGGGAGAGCCCATGCACTCGGGGTCATAATCAAGACAGGATAAAGGCAGGTATGGAGGGTATGGAAAGAACTATTTCACAAGATAGAGCAGGAGCAACCCGACCAGCATGGAGGTCAGGCCGATAAAACGTATCTGGTTGTCGCCGGCTTCGGTCAGTTTTCTGAAAGCCTCACGCCATGCACCGGGCATCAAAAAGGGAAGCAGTCCCTCAAGCACCAGCATCAGGGCAAAAGCCATTAACAGAGTGTCCCACATATTGAAATAACCCAAGCAGACTGGACGCTTACTGCGTCAGGCGACACCGAAGCAGGTGTCTGGCAGGGAATTCGCTGGAGAAAACGTCAGGAATCACCGCTCTATGTGGGATCATTTACAGCGTGGGAAAAGACTGGAGAAGCGAGGGGCGATATTCGACCGGCCATGGAATTACTCTGTCGATAGCTCTGAAGCAGCCAGCCGTACTCCTGGACAGCTGCTTCATCCGAATGAGCTATTTACTGGCACCTCTATTTCCCTCCTCGCCCCGAGTTCTTCATATACTTGAAAAACTCGGAATTCGGTTCCAGTACCATGATATCACTCTTGTTTTTAAAGCTTTGTTTGTAGGCGTCGAGGCTGCGATAAAAAGAATAGAATTCCGGATTCGACTCGAAGGCGCTAGCATAGATACTCGACGCTTTCGCATCGCCTTCACCCTTTGTTTCCTGGGCTTTCCGGTAGGCTTCGGCAAGAATGACCTCGCGCTGGCGATCCGCATCGGCGCGAATCTTCTCAGATTCCGCAGCGCCGGTCGAACGCAGTTCATTCGCCACACGTTTCCGCTCGGCTTCCATTCTACGGTAGACCGATTCACTTACTTCCTGCGGCAGGTCTACTCTCTTCAAACGAACATCTACGACTTCCACTCCGATTTTACGCGCATCCGCATCGGCCTTTTGCCGCATGATTTCCATGATTTTGTCGCGCTCGCCGGACACGACGTCATGTACTGTCCGATTACCGAATTCATCGCGCAAGCTTGAGTTGACTGTTTGCGACAGGCGCGTCTGGGCGAGCATCTCGTCCCCGCGCACGCTGACATAGTACTGCTTGACGTCCACGATACGCCACTTCACGAACAGATCCACCAGAACGTTCTTTTTTTCGGATGTTATGAAGCGTTCCGGCTCGGCGGTATCCATAGTCAGAATGCGCGAGTCAAAGTAACGCACGTTCTGCGCCACCGGGATTTTGAAATAAAGGCCCGGAGATGTCTTTACATCCACCACTTCACCCAGCTGGAACAGGATTGCCTGCTGCCGCTGGTCGACTACATACAGTGACGAGCTTGCCACAAGAAACAGGACGATAAGGACAGCCAATAACATTGGGGTATAGTTTTTCACTTATCTTGTCTCCCGTTCGCGGCCACGAAATGCTTCCCGGGTGCGGGTAGCGGCGTCTGCGGCAGGTTCCGGCGGCGACGCAGGCTGTGTCTCCGGCACTGTGCCAGACGAGGAAGAAGGTCCGCTCATATGAATCAGCTTGTCCAACGGCAGATAAAGCAGGTTATTGCCATTTTTCTGGTCCACGATAATTTTGCTGGTGTTGGAAAGCACCTGTTCCATCATATCCAGATAAAGCCGGTCACGTGTCACGCCCGGCGCCTTGCTGTATTCAACGAGAACCTGCCTGAAGCGGCTCGCCTCACCTTCGGAACTCGCAATCACCCGTTGCTTGTACCCCTCAGCCTCTTCGAGGAGACGGGCCGCATTACCTTTGGCCTTCGGAATCACATCATTCGCATAGGCCTGGCCTTCGTTTTTCTGCCGTTCCCTATCCTGTCCGGCTTTGACTGCGTCATCGAACGCCGCCTGTACCTGTTCGGGCGGTTGGGCATTCTGCATCGTCACCTTACTGATGGCGATGCCGATCTTGTAGCGGTCAAGGATTTCCTGCATCAGCTCGGTGGCTTTTGCCGCCACCTGTTCACGCCCTTCATAGAGCACGAAGTCCATCTTGCTCTTTCCGATGATTTCCCGTATCGCGGTTTCCGCTGCCTGTAGCACGGCGTTTTCGGGGTCACGATTGGTGAACAGGAACTCCTCCGGATTTTTCAGAATGTATTGCACGGCGAACTGAATATCGATGATATTCTCATCGTCGGTCAACATGAGCGACTCCTTCAGCACCTTGCTCCGGACATTGTTACGATAGCCGATTTCAACAGTCCGCACCTGGCTTACGTTAACGGTTTCAACGACTTCGACAGGGTAGGGCAAATGCCAGCGCAAGCCTGCCTGTGTACTCTCCACATATTTTCCGAATCGCAACACGATGCCCCGCTGGCCTTCATTGACGATATAAAATCCGCTTCCTATCCACAGCAGCAGAAGCAATCCCGCAAGCAGCCCTATGCCGCCGCCGTATCTTTTGGGACTGGCCGGAGGACCGCCTTCACCACCTCCGGAATTGTCACGCCTTCCCCCACCCTTGCCCTTCAACAGATTGTTGAGCTTCTTGTTAAAATTGCGCCACAACTGATCCAGATCGGGTGGACCGGAATTGCCTTTTTTTCTTCCCCACTGAGGATCATTTAATCCCATGATGATTCCTATTTTTGTGTTTAATGGAGCAGCCCATCAAACTCTACCGTGAAAAACCCCGAATCAGGTTTGTGGAAAGCAAAAATTGCTGCATTATTCGACATTCAGTGATACCCGCTCGTTATATCCCGGGCTTCCGGCTGATTATCGGACTCTCGTAAAGCCGTCCGCTCCCCGAGTGCTTCGGACAATGCCAGATTGATAAACTCCAGCCCTTCGCCGGTTTTGGCGCTCAATCGAACTTGTACGATTCTACCATACTCATCCCGCTGGTAACCCGGGGAGCTTGCCGGCAAGTCGATCAGGTCTGTCTTGTTCAGCACCAGTATCTGTGGAATGCGGTCAGCGCCGATTTCCTTCAGCACCTTGTTGACTTCATCAATCTGTTCGCTGCGATTGGAGCTGCCGGCATCCACGACGTGGAGCAACAAATCTGCTTGCACCGTTTCTTCCAGTGTCGCCCGGAATGCTGCCACCAGCGTGTGCGGCAGAGCCCGAATGAAGCCCACCGTGTCGGAAAGTACGAGCGGACCGCGGCCCGCGATAAACAGCTTGCGGGTGGTGGCATCCAGGGTTGCAAACAACTGGTCAGCGACATAGGTGTGGGCGCGAGTGAGTCTATTGAAAAGAGTGGATTTACCGGCATTGGTATAACCGACCAAAGAAACCGACATCACTTGCGCACGCTGCCTGGCGCGCCGTTGCAGGGCTCTTTGGCGCTCGAATTTAGCGAGCTTTTCTTTCAGCACCTTGACACGTTTTCCGAGCAGGCGTCGATCAGTTTCCAACTGTGTTTCACCAGGGCCGCGCAGGCCGATACCGCCCTTCTGCCGTTCCAGGTGCGTCCAGCCCCGCACCAGCCGGGTGGCCAGATGTTCGAGCTGGGCAAGTTCCACCTGCAACTTTCCTTCGTGACTCTTTGCGCGCTGCGCAAAGATGTCCAGAATAAGGCTCGTACGATCGATGACGCGCCGCCCTAACCGCTGCTCCAGATTACGCTGCTGGGCTGGCGAAAGATCATGATTGAAAATAACCAGCGAAGCGCCAGTCTGCTCCACTGCCCCCATTATTTCGTCAACTTTCCCGCTTCCTGCGAAAGTCGCAGGATCCGGGCGAAGCCGTTTCCCCAGCACTACAGCGGAAATTGCAAGGCGATCACTGGCGGCCAATTGCCGTAATTCTTCGAGGTTTTCTGTGGAGTCGCTGTCATTTAGATCAAGACTTACCAGAACAGCAGAATCAACAGCGGCATGAGTGTCGGGCGCGTTCCCACTAGAGGAATCAAGCATCAGATATAGGGGGTGCCTCAAATGGAATGTTGACAGCTCTTGCGGGGACTACCGTAGAAATTGCGTGCTTGTAGACCATCTGGGTGACGGTATTCTTCAACAGCACTACATACTGGTCGAATGAATCGATGTGTCCCTGTAATTTGATTCCATTTACCAGATAAATCGAAACCGGAATATGTTCCTTCCGCAAGGTATTCAGAAACGGGTCTTGTAACAATTGCCCTTTAGCGCTCATACGTGACTCCGTGTTTTAATTATTCAAAAAATAAACTCTACTTGATTTTGAAGCGTAAAGCCATATTCCTGCTGAGAGCGGCTGAAGGTCGAATCGGGCAGGTATAAAGAGAGTTATAGGCCAATTTGCGCCTATTTCCAATATAAATATTCCGCCAGCTATATCAGATACGCCATTGCCGAACCTTATCCGGACTGCTATACAGTCCGGATAAGGTTCGAGCTTGTTTTCTCTGCCGATGAACAGAGGCCTCTCGCCGCTCAATCGAAGGGATGAGGTTTGGGTGTATCCTTGGTCGAGGGGGGAAGAATAGGCAAAGTGAGATGCGGTTGCTTGCCGGTCAACGTCTTTAGAAATGCCACGATTTTGGCATTCTCGTCCTTTGTGAAATTGCGTCCCAGTTGTATGCGGCCCATGGTATTCACCGCGTCTTCCAGAGTTGCTGCGGCCCCGTCATGGAAATAAGGATAGGTCAATTCCACATTTCGCAATGTAGGCACCTTGAAGAACAGGCGGTCCTCCTCCTTGCCGGTCACGGCAAAACGGCCTTCAGCCTTGCTCTGAGTTTTATAGGCTTCATGTACGCCCATTTTCTGGAACGACGCGCCGCCTACGGCAGGTCCATTGTGGCAACCGGTGCAACCCGCGTCCTTGAACAGCTTATACCCTTCGAGTTCCGTTTTGTTGATGGCGTTCTTATCGCCTTTGAGCCATTTATCGAAACGGGAATCCGGCGTTACCAGTGTTTCTTCGAAGGCAGCGATCGCGTCCGTTACCATGCCTATATCGAGTTTGTCCGAACTGTATATCTGCTTGAAGCGCGCCCTGTACTGGGGAATGGATTGCAGCACGCCTACTGCCAATTCATGGCTGAATCCCATTTCCCCCGGATTGGCAATAGGACCGCCCGCCTGATCTTTCAGGTCCTTGGCGCGGCCGTCCCAAAATTGGGCCAGATTCAGACTGGAGTTCAATACGGTGGGCGAATTGATCGGGCCCTGATGCCACTTATGGCCAATGGATGATGGAAGATTATCGGATCCGCCCATGCTCAGGTTATGGCAGGAGTTGCACGAGATAAACCCGGATTTGGAAAGGCGGGGATCAAAAAAAAGCATTTTGCCCAATTCCACCTTGTTTTCATTCTTGGGCTTGGCTGCCTCGATCGGTTGTATGGGTTCGTCGGCGGCAGCGGCCAGGGCAGGCGGAGCGGCAATCGTTCCAGCAGCTAGCAGCGACGTTATTAATGCCCGCAATATCATTGTAATCTCCTAAAAAACTCGGCTGTAGTGGCGCAGCCGGTTACGCCTACATCGGAAAACTGAGGGCAGGGCTATCAGCCAGCTGAGGATGGGCACAACTGTTCGCGAGTATATCCGATAGCCGCAATATCAATATTAAAGGCAGTGTGTAAACAGCTAACAGCTTTGCTGTCAGCTGCCTGATACGCATCAGTTCCCGTTGCGGCGGCAGTGGCACCTCTGGCGGTGGTACTGCAATGCGCTGTTGCAATGCGGTTGCTTATTCGGACTGCTTGGCAGTGCTGCCTGCGAGCTGCCCGCTGGCGGAATAGTCGTATTTTTCATATCCACTGTACCCGAAGGGAACAGGCGGACGATTCAGCAGGCGTGCCAGTTCCGTCAGTGCCTGGCGGTAAACCTGGCGTTTAAACTCGACTACCGACTCCAACTCTACCCAGTACTGATTCCACCGCCACGCGTCAAATTCAGGACGTCCGTTGGTGTGGAGCGAAACGTCGCAATCACTTCCCAGCATGCGCAGCAGATACCAGATCTGTTTCTGCCCCCGGTAATTTCCCCGCCAGTCGCGCTTTATCCATTGAGCAGGTACATCGTATCGCAGCCAGTCGCGGGTGCGGCCGAGGATTTGCACGTGCCACGGGCGCAAGCCTACTTCCTCAGTCAATTCACGATACATTGCCTGTTCCGGGCTTTCGCCGGGCTTGATACCTCCTTGAGGAAATTGCCAGGAATCCTGTCTGATGCGCTTGCCCCAAAAGACCTCGTTCTTCGAATTGAGTAGAATGATTCCTACATTTGAGCGATATCCATTACGGTCGATCATATGATTCACCCATTTGATCCTTCACGATAGGGTTAGATTTTTCCACATTTCGTGCCGGATTGAAAGCTGTCGCTGATTGGGCGCACAGGAGGAGTGGCAACTGCATTATTGTTTGAACACTTTGCTTTTCGGATTCCTCATGGTCAACCTGCACTGCTTTTCAGAGTAAAATCGGAGATTGGACTTGTTATGGACAGGATATGCGAGCATCAGGTTTTTTTATTTCGACACTCAAGGAAGCGCCCGCCGAGGCGGAATTGATCAGTCACAAGCTGATGCTGAGGGCAGGTCTCATCCGGCGCCTGGGAAGCGGTCTCTACACCTGGATGCCGCTCGGCTTGAAGGTCCTGCGCAAAATTGAAAACATCGTGCGGGAGGAAATGGATGCGGCCGGGGCACTGGAACTGCTGATGCCGGCCGTACAGCCCGCGGAACTATGGCGGGAGACAGGGCGATGGGATGTCTTTGGTCCCCAGATGTTGAAAATCAGGGATAGACACGAGCGCGATTTCTGTTTTGGTCCAACCCATGAGGAGGTCATCACGGATATTGCACGGCGTGAAATCAAGAGTTACCGGCAGTTACCCCTCAATTTTTATCAGATACAAACCAAATTTCGCGACGAGGTTCGTCCCCGTTTCGGCGTCATGCGTGCGCGCGAATTCGTGATGAAAGATGCCTATTCGTTCCACACCGATATCCACAGCCTGGAAGAAACCTATCAGGCGATGCATGTGGCCTATTGCCGGATATTCGATCGCCTGGGACTGAGATTTCGCCCGGTCAAGGCCGATACGGGTGCGATTGGTGGCAGCAGTTCGCACGAATTTCATGTCCTGGCCGATTCCGGCGAAGACGCCATCGCTTTTTGTCCCGATTCCGATTACGCAGCGAACGTTGAAATGGCCGAGTCGTTGCCACCGGCAGCATCGCCGGGACCTGCCGCGGGCGAGATGCGGAAAGTGCGGACCACCGCTAAAAAGACCTGCGAAGAGGTTGCCGCCTGTCTTGATGTTTCCATCGAACAGACGGTAAAAACGCTGGCGGTCGTGGCCAATGGCCGGATGTATCTTCTGCTGCTGCGTGGCGATCACCATCTCAACGAGACAAAGGTTCGAAAGATTCCTTTTCTTTCCGATTTCCGGCTTGCCAACGAAGAAGAAATTCGTACCGAAACCGCCTGTATTCCCGGATTTATCGGCCCGGTCGGATTGCCTCTTCCGGTTATCGTGGACCGTACCGTAGCGGTCATGAGTAATTTCGTGTGTGGCGCCAATGAAGAGGATTATCACCTCGTCAACGTCAATTTCGGACGTGATCTGAAAGAGCCGGATCATGTTTTCGATATTCGCAACGTGGTTTCCGGCGACTTGTCGCCGGACGGAAAGGGTGAGCTGGAAATCTGCCGCGGGATAGAAGTCGGCCACATTTTCCAATTGCTTACAAAGTATTCGGAAGCGATGAAAGCCAGTTATCTCGATGAATCCGGGCAATCGCGCCCCATGGAAATGGGCTGCTACGGGATCGGGGTTTCACGCATTGTGGCAGCCGCCATCGAGCAGAATCATGACGAGCGCGGCATTATATTTCCCGCAGCAATGGCGCCATTCCAGGTAGTCATCATTCCGATCGGGTTGAAGAAGAATGCAGAGGTGAGGGCTGAGGCGGAGAAACTATACGCGGCGCTTTCCAGCGCCAGCATCGAAGTTCTGCTCGACGACCGGGATGACCGCCCCGGTGTAATGTTCGCCGATATGGAACTGATCGGTATTCCTCACCGGGTTGTCGTCGGCGAGCGAGGTTTGAAGGAAGGAAACGCCGAGTACCGGGGGCGGCGCGACGAAAAATCCGTGGTCATCCCGCTTCCTGAGATTGCAGATTTTATTAAATCAAAACTGGCTGGCGGTTGATGGCTGAATCTTCCCGGCTCGCCGTTCTGGAACTGGCGCTCGACAGTCCGATTCTGATTCCAGTACGGCAAGGCCGGGCAGTCATTGTCCCCCGGGATCTGACTACTAGCGTTCTCCCTTTTGCTGTGCTTTTCCAGCCGGCTGGGAACTGGGGATCTTCGAATTCTCACGCATGAATTCTTCCAACGCTTCGCGGGACACAATTCCGATCTTATAAACTGCCGGCTTTCCTTCGGGATCGAAAACATAGGTAGTCGGCAGCATGGATACCGGGCCGATCTGACGTGCCAGTTCCTGATCCCCGAGCACGATGGGGTAGGTCACTGAAAGCCGTTTCGCATGTTTGAGCACAACGTCCGGG
The DNA here is from genome assembly GCF_059489795.1 of Nitrosospira sp. CT. Classification (NCBI taxonomy): domain Bacteria; kingdom Pseudomonadati; phylum Pseudomonadota; class Betaproteobacteria; order Nitrosomonadales; family Nitrosomonadaceae; genus Nitrosospira; species Nitrosospira sp. CT. The sequence goes on along the minus strand of NZ_JCAHZJ010000066.1, from coordinate 221,377 downwards.
TTACGATAATCCATGGCCACGCCGATCACCATTACGTCTTTTTTCCGACTTTCATAGAGGGAGACGAGATCAGGAATTTCCTTCAAGCATGGGGGGCACCATGTGGCCCAGAAATTTACCAGCACCCATTTCCCCTTGAAGTCGGAAAGGGTCAGTTTCTTTCCGGTATGATCGGTAAAGGTAAAGCCATGGGCCTGTGCGACCGGTACTGCTGAAAGCATGAAGCATAAACAGAACCGGTAAAGCAGAATACTCAAATGGCATCTTTTCGCATGACGTCGTTTCATTTTTCCAACAACTCTCCTAACCTTTGCTAAGCTAACATTTCTGCGGGTGGTTCGGTTTCGCGGAGGCAAAAAGTTGCGACAGCGGAAGCCCCATTTTCTCATCGATCCCCACAGCAATATCATCGAGTAGCTGCTCCAGCCTGGTATCGCCTCCTGCTGCACTCCGCAGTGCTTCGGGACGAAACGCAAACAGGCGGTAGACATCGGCAATCCGGATCTCGGCAGGGTCAAGTATTTGAACCCATCCTCCCCCCTGAACCTGCCGCACGAAATTGGCTTTCATCATGAGCTCCAGTATTCGTTCTACTTCTTCGGGGCTTAGCATCAGCTGCTGCTGCAAGCTGGAGGCGGTTTCAACTTTGCCTGCCTTCAGCGCCTTTCCAAGTACCCCCAATAAACGCAATGCATCAAAAAACTGCTTACCCCTGGCCTTCGGGTCATCGCGCCACTCGCGAAAACGCCAGCTTGAAAGGGATGCGGCAATAACCGCCCCGAGCAGCACCATCAACCACGAAAGATAAAGCCATAGCAGGAAAATGGGAATAGTCGCAAAGGTGCCATATACTGTCTGATAAGTCGGGAATCGGGTGATGTAGAACGCGAAACCTGCCTTCATTATCTCGAATCCTATCGCCGCAGCCACACCGCCCGCTATCGCATGCTGCCATGCTACCTGGCGATTCGGCACGATGAGATAGGAAGTCGAGAAGGCAATACTCGTCAACACGAGCGGACCCAACCGCAAAAGCATGATATCCCCACCCGGAATATCGCGGGTAAATCCCATGGAGGCGGTCATCAGCCAGGACGTAAGCGACAGGCTTGCGCCGATCAATAAGGGGCCAATCGTCAGAACGGACCAATATATCAGGAGGCGATGCAGCAGCGGGCGCAGGCGGGATACTCGCCAGATGCTGTTGAGCGCTTCGTCTATCGTGAGCATGAGTGCAAGCGCGGTTACGCCCAGGAAGGCGATGCCGATCGCGGTCAGCTTGGCCGCATTATCGGCAAATTGCTGCATGTACACGGAGATGACCTTGTTTGCCGCTTCAGGCACCATAGTGGTGAGAATGAATTCCTTTATCCGGTCTGAAAATTCGGCGAATGCGGGAAATGCCGCCACCATCGATAACCCGATCGCGAGCAGCGGTACCAGCGAAAGCAGGGTGGTGAAGGTAAGACTGCTCGCAATCTGGATGCAGTTGTGCTGGAAAAAGCGCACAAGGACATAGTGCATGAAATCGACGGGACGTACGGATTTCATTACTTTCGTGACAGGTCGTGAGGATTGAGAGAAAAGCTCCACGCGCAGCCCCAATTTGGAGGCAGGACAGACGGTTCCAGTTTGTCCTGCCGCGTTCTTCAAGGTTTCTACACTTGCGGGTGCGCCCGCTCCAGCTTGCTGTGCAGCTTGTTGAGCGCGCTGAGGTACGCCTTGGCGGAGGCGACAACAATGTCCGTATCGGCGCCGTTACCGTTCACGATACGGCCTGACTTCTGCAGCCGGACCGTAACCTCGCCCTGGGAATCGGTACCACTGGTGATCGCATTGACGGAGTAGAGCTGCAACTCCACGCCACTATTCAGTATCTTTTCGATGGCGCGGAAAGTGGCGTCCACCGGTCCGCTTCCATCCGCCTCCGCACGGGATTCCCTGCCTTCTTCACCGATTACTATACTGGCATGGGGAGTTTCACCGGTTTCGCTGTGCGCCGTCAGTGACAGGAGCTTGTAATGTTCCTGCAGGGCGGTGGCGTCATCGGAAACCAGGGCATGCAGGTCTTCATCGAAAATATCATGCTTCTTGTCCGCCAGCTCCTTGAAGCGCATGAAGGTGGCATTAAGGACTTCTTCCGATTCCAGTTCGATCCCGAGCTCTGCCAGCCGGCTGCGGAAGGCGTTGCGTCCCGAATGCTTGCCCAGCAGCAATTTGTTTGCCCCCCAGCCGACATCCTCCGCTCGCATGATTTCGTATGTTTCGCGGTGTTTCAATACGCCGTCCTGGTGTATCCCGGATTCGTGTGCGAATGCGTTTGCGCCCACAATTGCCTTGTTCGGCTGTACCGGAAACCCGGTAATGCCCGAAACCAGCTTGCTTGCGGGGACGATATGGACAGTATCGATGCGGGTATCACAAGGAAAGAAATCCTGGCGGGTGTGCACGGCCATGACGATCTCCTCCAGGGAGGCATTGCCTGCGCGCTCGCCCAGTCCGTTTATCGTGCATTCGACCTGACGCGCTCCGTTCATCACTGCCGATAACGAATTGGCCACTGCCAGTCCAAGATCATTATGGCAGTGCACCGAGAATATGACTTTATTCGAATTGGGAATCCTCTCGCGGAGGGTACGGATGAGTTCTCCGAATTGCTGGGGCATGGTGTAGCCGACTGTATCGGGAATATTCACAGTCCCCGCTCCGGCATCGATGACCGCTTCGAGCACACGGCAAAGAAAGGTGATGTCAGAGCGCCCGGCATCCTCAGGGGAGAATTCGACGTCGTCGGTGTATTGGCGCGCCCATTTCACCGCTTTCACCGCCTGTTCCACCACCTGCTCGGGGGACATGCGCAGTTTCTTTTCCATGTGAATCGGTGAAGTGGCGATAAAGGTGTGGATACGCGCCGAACTGGCTCCCTGCAATGCTTCGCCTGCACGCCTGACATCGCCTTCGGTTGCGCGCGCAAGGCCGCATATGGTGCTGCCCTTGATTGCATCCGCTACGGCTTTTACCGCTTCGAAATCGCCATTCGAGGCAGCTGGGAAACCCGCTTCAATGACATCAACCCGCATTCGTTCGAGTTGTCGAGCGATGCGCACTTTTTCCTCCCTCGTCATGGAGGCGCCCGGGCTTTGCTCGCCGTCACGCAAGGTGGTATCAAAAATGATGAGATGGTCTTTCAATTGTTTCTCCGTTTTCAGAAAGAATACTCGAACTCTGATAGGGAATCCAGGAACGGATTCCATCGATAAAAACTGGTAAAGGCTTGAGGGAGGTCGGTAATTAGCGCGCGAGGCGCAGCAGCGGTCTTGCAAGAAGCTGCAGGCGGGGCTGAAGGCAGAATGGAATGGACTGAACGAAGTTTGCGATGCGCATGTCCCAAATATAAAGGGTTTCCGGAACGCGTGCAATAGAGAAATTGAATGCTATATTGAAACTGACCGATATTGAAACTGACCGGTTGACTCTCCAGGAATGGCCCGAGGAATTTTCGATGCTTCTGAATGAATAAGAACTTTGTAAATAAGAACTTTGGGGGAGGACCAAATTTCAGTCGTCGCCGAATCGCTGCGGGTCTTGTGATTGTGCTCGCCATGAGCGCGTGCGATTCGACAGAACAGGGGCATGTAAAGGGGGTAACCGGCCACTTGCCGGATTTGAGTTTTTCCCTCACTTCCGACAAGGGACAGTTGGTTACAGCCAAGACATATGAGGGAAAAGTATTGCTCATGTATTTTGGATTTACACATTGCCGGGAAGAGTGTCCGATTTCCATGGCGCGTCTCACGCGTGTAATGCATCTCCTGGGGGAAGACGCAGATCGGGCGCATATCCTCTTCGTAACCGTGGACCCGAGGCGGGATGGGCCTAGGGAATTGCGCCGCTATCTAGCGCAATTCGATCTTGAGCAGACGACAGGCTTGACCGGTACTCCAGATGAAATCGGGGGGCTTGCAAAACGATACCGCAACGCGTTCCGGCCATATTTTCCCCCTGGCGGAGATGGCGGCATCATGCATGGCGACGCAGTCTATATATTTGACACACAAGGCCGTGCCCGCCTGCTGGCAACCTCCGCCGATCCGGAAGAGGCTCTGGCGGAAGACCTGCGGGATTTGCTTCCTTCCTGAAAACTTCTCAGGTAGTAACGGACATCAATTGTAATGGAATGGTTTTACTGGCTGGTGCCTTGGGAAGAGTCTATTCTGGTGGCTGCTGCCACTGGTAGCGCAGCTCTTTTCTTTCTGAGAGGCTGCGCCTGGGTTCGTCCGTCACTTCATCGCAAATTGTGCTTCTGGGGTGGATTAAGTCTGGTCTATCTCGTTTCTCACACCCAGCTCGATTATTACTCGGAGCACCAGTTTTTCATTCACCGGCTTCAGCATCTTGCATTGCATCATCTCGGGCCTTTTCTGATTGTATTGAGCAGGCCATGCCCGGTTCTTCTTGCGGGCATGCCGTCAAGGATGAGGCAGGCATTTCATCTGATGGCGGGATGGAAGCCGGTTCAATATCTCGCCCACGCCCTGTGCAATCCTGTCGTCGCCGTCGCACTGTTCAGCGTGCTCATCGGTTTCTGGCTGTTGCCCTCGATTCATTTTACGGCGATGATCGATTGGCGCCTCTACCGCTTGATGAACTGGAGCATGTTTCTCAGCGGGTTGATTTTCTGGGGACTGGTCTTAACTCCCGGTCCGGTATTCACCGTCAGATTGTCGCCCGGCTCTCGCATTGGCATGATGCTTGCCATAATTCCGCCTCAAATTGTCATTGGCGCCATCATTTTCTTTACTTCTCACGAGTTGTATCCGATCTACACCATTTGCGGACGTGCTATTGGCGATATCAACGCACTTGCGGATCAGCAGATCGGGGGCATCATTCTGTGGATACACGGTGCGATGATGAGTGCGATCGGGATTCTGGTTGTCATCCTGAGGGAATTAATGCTTGCAGAATATCCGAAGCATGGACAGAAGGTGGCATAAACGTTTGCTTTCCTTTTCTTTCCTATTTCCGTACGGGTAGAAACAAAATCTTTTGCAATTATTCGTTCAGGGTTTCACGCATTAAATATACATCGCGAGTGGTCACAGGTGAAGCTTTGTTGCCCCAGCTGTTACGGATGAACGTGAGCACTTCCGCGATTTCGCGGTCGGTAAATCTTTCGGCATAGCCTGGCATTTTCTCCGGTTTTGGCCCCGTCTTTGTCCTTGGGCCTTTTCCTCCTTCCAGCATGAGCCGGATCAGGGAAGAGGCATTCTCCGAAAGCACGATCGAACTTCCAGATAGGGGAGGAAACTTTGGCGGCTTGCCCCTTCCCTCGTTTCGATGACATTTGGCGCAGAAGCCACTATATATTCCCGCGCCTGGTTTCTCGAACCGGCTCATTCCGACGGGAACGACAGCTGGCGTTCTGCGAGGGCTATACGATGACTTTTCTCCGTTGGCAGGAAGCGACTTGAGGTAATGGGCGACCGCATCGAGGTCCTCCTGACGCAAGTACTGAGTGCTGTTTTCAATGACAGTGACCATACTGCCAAATGCAACGGTATGGCCACTATGGCCGGTCTTGAGAAACGCGGCAATCTCCTCTTCCGTCCATCTGCCGAGGCCCGATGCGGTGTTTCCGGTCAACTCCGGAGCAAACCAGTTATCTATCATCGCACCGGTCAAATAGTCGGATGAGGTTTCCGAATAGGCCTTTTCCTGATAGGCCAAACCGCGCGGAGTATGACAGGCACCGCAGTGGCCGAGCGCCTGCACCAGGTATGCACCGCGGTTCCATTTTTCACCCCGATCAGCCCGGGGTTCGAACCGTTTGTGTTCCACGAAGGCAAGATCCCAGAACTTGAGGGTCCAGCGCTGATTGAAGGGGAATGGCAGGCGAGTCTGCGAGGGCGTGTGCCGGACCGGTTTCACCCCATGCATAAAGTAGGCATATAACGCGCGCACATCGTTGTCCGACATTGCCGTGAATGACGGGTAAGGCATGGCCGGGTACAACCATTTCCCGTCCTTTCTGATGCCGCCGCGCACGGCCCGGCTGAAATCCTCATAGCTGTAACGGCCGATGCCAGTTTCCGGATCAGGCGTAATATTGGTCGAATAAATGGTACCGAAGGGTGAATTGATTGCCAACCCACCCCCAAAAGCCGGATGAGCGGCTCCTGCCGTGTGACATCCGGTGCAGTCTGCAATAGTGGCGAGATAGGCGCCGCGTGTAACCAGTGCATCGAATGTGCTCTCACCCTCCCCGGCAGCATCTGCGGCATGACCGGCAGCGGCACTCGCAATGGAAACCGGCGTGTCCGCCAGGATTGCACCCGTGGCAAGCAGGACAGCACCCAGGAGATTTCCAGCTTCTTTGACCCTCCGGATGATCCAGTCGAAAACCGCCATGCGCAGCTTCATGTGCTTCAGATCCAGGCGCTGCATGATCGGATCGAAAGCACGGCGAAAGTGTTGAACAGGATCGCCACGATGAACACAAAGCTCGACATCATCCCCAGCATCGCCAGGAACCGTGCCTGCCCTTCATCTTTCTGAATGGCGGGCTGTTTATTCAATGGGTCTTTCGTTAAGCGACTAATGCTCCGCCAGGAGCCCAAGGCGATATACCCGGAAAAAAGAGCGCCTGCCAGGCAGACAAAGCCTATTGTTGCCAGTATTGCCGGCAATTCCGGCCAAAGCGGGGCGGAGAGCGGAAATTGGTGCGGATAGCAGGCGTAGGCGGCGATCGGCTGGGTTAATGCCATTTGCGTTACCCAGGCTCCGGGTGCGCCGAAGAGCGCAAGCAATGTCTTAACCTTCGGTACGGAATGAAGGAAGTGATGTTCTGTGGAAACAGTCTGTCTTGCATCCATTTGAAGATCATCCGCGCTGGAGATAAGGAGACAAATACAAGGCGGAGAAAACGAACAGCCAGACGACATCGACAAAATGCCAGTAAACCCCGCCGATGGTGATCGCAACATGACGCTTGTGGTCAAAATAACCCATCATGGTCCAGGCGAGCAGGAGCAAAAGCACTCCCAGTCCGATAATGACATGGCACAAGTGAAAACCGGTGATCGTGAAGTAGAGTGATCCGTACAGGTCGGAGTTGATGCTGAATGTCTTGTTTCTCCACTCCAGAAGCTGAATCGCGACAAAGGCGCTACCCAAAGCAATCGCGGCGATAAACCCGAAAATGCTGGATTGTGCCTTACCTTGCCGGATGCGCCGTTCTCCTGCCCAGAAAGCAACGCTGCTGCCAAGCAGGATGACGGTATTGATGCCCGGGATGAGCAGGCTCGGCAGCCCACCCGGGGGCCAGTCTTGCACGGTCTGCGCGGCGAGGTAGAAGTAAGTGAACAGCAAGTATCCGAACAGGGAGGCCTCGGTTACGATGAGTGCCATCATTCCCCACCAGCCGCCGGAGAGCTTGCCAGCGCTTCCTACCGGCAAAGGCTGCCTGACGACTTGAGCAGTTTCACTCATGGGCTTTCTCCTCCTCTTTCGGCAGAGGCTGACCTGTACCCAGTAGTGCGCTGACCGAGTTTTCTGCGGGGCCACATCCAGACGCTCAACGCGGCACAGCTTGAGGCCGCCATTAATGCGGTGAATGTCCATGAATGCAGCAACAGGCCGACGAATAGCAACGAGACGAACAAACCGACAAGGAAAGGCGTATAGGAATCCTCCGGCATTTTGAGGATGACAACCGGCTTTGCATCGATGGGTGAGGTGCCGAGAGTTTCCCGACCCCGCATCAGCAGGTAACCTTCTTCCAGTCTGGTCCGGCTATGTTCTCTTTCTCCCTCGATCCGCCCCTCCCATAACGGGTGCCGGCTGGCAATCGTAGGAATGGTTGCAAAGTTATAAGCGGGCGGCGGGGAAGATACTGCCCATTCCAGGGTCGGCGCATCCCACGGGTTGGCGCCTGCCCACGCTCCACGTTTCAGGCTGAGGACGACATTGACGAGGAAGATCAGCACGCCAACGGCGAATATGAAGGATCCGACAGTCGTAATCAGGTTGACTTCGTCCCACCCCATGCGGGAGGGATAGGTATAAATGCGGCGTGGCATCCCGAGCAGTCCAGCGATATGCATTGGAAAGAATCCGGCGTTGAATCCGATAAACATGGTCCAGAAACTCCACTTGCCCAGTTTCTCACTCATCATGCGCCCGGTGAATTTGGGAAACCAGTAGTAGATCGCTCCTACCACGGGAAACACGTTGATCCCAAGCAGGACATAGTGCAGGTGCGCCACGATGAAGTAGGTTTCGTTAAGTTGCCAGTCGAGCGGCACAGCGGCTGTCATTACTCCCGACATGCCCCCGATGATGAACAGCGCGACGAAACCGGCAAAAAACAGAAAAGGGGTCTTGAATACGGGTTTTCCCAGCCAGATGGTCGCAATCCAGGCGAAGACGGCGACCGCGCTGGGAATGGAGATGACCATGCTGGCGGCGCCGAAAATCGACAGAGCCACTGTCGGCAGCCCCGTGGCGAACATATGGTGGACCCACACCCCGAAACCGAGCAGCATGGTTGCCATGGTGGCAAGCGCCACTGCCGTGTAGCCCACGAGCGGCCGGCGACAGAATGTAGGCAGCGCATCGGAAACGATGCCCATTGCCGGAAGCACAACGACATAGACCCAGGGATGGCCGAAAATCCAGAACAAGTGCTGCCAAAGCAGGGGCTGACCGTTATTTGCCACATCAAAAAAATGCGCGCCTATCTGGCGGTCGAGCCACAACAGAAAGAACGCGAGGCTGACGGCGGGGATTGCGAACAGGTTGGCCACGGAGGCGGTGAGCGTTCCCCACACCAGGATGGGGACGCGGTTTATGGTCATGCCCGGTGCGCGCATCCTGAACAGCGTAACCACGAAATTAATCGATCCCACCGTTGTAGAAATCCCGAGCAGCACCATGCCGAGCGCAAAGACGTCGATATTGGGTCCGGTGTTGTATACCGGGCCCGAGAAGGGCACATAATTGAACCAGCCCGCATTCGGCGCCTGCCCAAGAGGGAAGCTGATGTACATGAAGAGGCCGGCGAACAGAAAAATCCAGTAGGAAAGTGCATTGAGGCGCGGAAAGGCCATATCCCTGGAACCGAGCAAAAGTGGCCAGAGGTAGTTGGAGAAACCGGACAGAACGGGCGATGCGTAGAGGAAAATCATGGTCACGCCATGCATCGTGAAAAGCTGGTTGTATTGCTCCGGCGTCAGAAACGCCATATCCGGCCCGGCAAGCTGGATGCGCAGGAACAGTGCTTCGATTCCGCCGATCACGAGGAAAAGAAAGGCCGTGACGAGATATCGTACCCCGATCGTTTTATGATCTACTGTGGAGAGCCACCCGCGCCAACCTGGCGCCGTCTCCCAGATCCTCTCCAGACGCGCTTCAATTGCGGATCCCGCGGGAATACGCCCCACTTCCGGGATCCGTTCGAGAGGGGGTTCGATGCGATGCTGGGTGGCGTCGGTAGCGGCCATACTCTAGTTCAGTGTCGAAAGATAGGAGGCCAGTGCTGAAGCTTCGCTATCCGATAATGCGATGCTTGGCATGCGTGCTCCGGGCTTGAAGTATTGTGCATGGGTAATCCACTTCATCAGGTGATCTGGTGTATTGGTCAACAGTCCGGCGGCAATGCGACGGCGCGAGTTCAGATGCGTGAGATCAGGACCGTGCAGGCCTTCCGCTTCTGTTCCACGCACCGCGTGACATCCCCCGCAGCGATCCATGAAAAGCTTGTATCCATGTTCATTGTGTCCTGACACCGGGAAAGCCGTGCGGCGTTGCGCCTCTTGCCATTTCTCGAAATCCCGGTCGCTTTCCGCAACCACTTCCAGATTCATATGAGCATGCGCCGCCCCGCAAAATTGTGCGCATTGACCGACATAAATGCCGGGGACGTCTGCCTGAATCCACTTCTGATTGACCAGGCCCGGAATCATTTGGGTTTTTCCGGCGAGTACAGGTACCCAGAATGCGTGAATGACGTCCGCGCTTTTCAACTTGAGCAGTACAGGCCTGCCTACAGGTATATGAATTTCATTGGCGGTCACAAAACGTTTCGCCGGATCGGCATGCTCGTATTCAATGCTCCACCACCAGTCGTATCCGGTTACAGTCAGGGTGAGGGCTGGAGTCTCGGTGGGCTTGGCAACCGCATTGAGCACGGCCAGGAAATAAACGGTGAGCCCCGCCAATATGAAGGTGGAAATCCCTGTACCGATATAAACCCATCTGAGTCCTCCGCTCTCGGCGCCGATCACGCCGGGGGTGGCAGAGCTGCGCTTGCGAACCAGGGCGATTACCAGTAGCAGTATGACGATAAGGGTAATGGCGGAGAGCAAAGCCGTCATCAGCCAGCCCAGATGCATTATGGGTGTGGCGGCAGGTCCGTAGCTGTACAGGAAATAGTTTAAAGGGGTGTCCAGCGTGTCTGCTGCTTCCGATGGTCTTGCGGCGATCATGGATAGCGCCAGAAACGTTATCCTGAAACGCAGGTTTCTTATTGCTGACCTGGAATCGAAACCTGACTCGGAAGCTTTCATGGGCTTGACCAACTCCAGTGTAGGCAGAGATGCAGCGATAAGCGCGATCCCGACTGCGACGGAGTGACCAAAGGCGGAGCGGACTGCAGGGGGATATCGAGATCCCTAGCTAACTGGCCCTGGCTGGCGTGCGATAAGAATGCACTTTCCAGAATGCAGGGAGCCGACGATGTCGCAGTGTTTTCAAAAATTCTACGCTGCTCATTCCGTGCTTCTGTGCGCTAGCGTACGTAGAGTTTCGAAAAACCCTGAACAGGTCAACACTCCTGTTCAGGGGAGTTGTTCTCAACGGCTCATTCAGCTTGAGAGCAGGCCCGAAAAAGACGGCTTGCGGAACCGAAAGACACGAGCCTGAAATGGAACTCAAGCTGCCACAGTTGCGCTTGACCGACGTCTGAGGCCAATAAAACTGATTACCGCGAGCCCGGCGAGGAGCATGCCATAGGTTGACGGTTCGGGAACGCTTGTCGCAAGTTTGGATACGTCGGCGGTGACAGAAACGCTTGCTTCCAGGCTAGGGAGCAGCGTGCCCAGGAGATCGGGATCGGAGTCGCCATGGATGCTGACGAAACCAGGCACGTCGGTAAGCACGATCCGACCGTTCAAATCCTGAACCTCGCGCGAATTGCCTTCGGGGAACAGTGACTTGAAGGCATTGATCTGACTCCCGGATAGGTACAGCGGAGAAGCCAGTTCAACCCAGCTTACTCCTTCTGTAAAAGGGGGTGTCGTCAAAGAACCAGAGTAGCGGAAAGAACCGAGATAATCCGGTACCAGGCTGTTCAGATTGAAGTGCCCGATATGCAGTGTTTCCTCGGCGGTTTGCGGCAGATCGGAGAAAATGGGAGCGAGTGCCTGGTTCTTGAAGAGACCTCGCTCGATATCCCGGCCGACTACGAGGAGATTGTCCGCAGCATCGCTGAAGACGAGGTGCATCTCCATGGGACTGGCTCGACCATTTATCAAGTGCTCGGAGGGGGTGTGGAAATGGAATTGCGCCAGGTTCCATTGGTGTCCTGAAAGCATCAGCGTTCCTTCGCCAGGACTGACATTGGCCCTGATAGTACTTTCGTGATCAGGAGAGCCATTATTGATTACGGTAAGGGCGGTATCGGAACTGAGGTTGAAGTTCAGCTTGGGCAGGTTTCCGTAATAAGTGCTGTCCGAACGTATATCGATCGGACTTTGTGCTTCCATCAGCTCCAGCTTGCTCGCCAGCGTACCCGCGTATGCGGTATTGAAGCCCGGCAGGAAAAAGACTGCAGAAAGTGCAACTACTCTCAGGGATCGAGATATTTCATTCATAAGATGACCTCACGAAAAAATATGTTTACAGGATGAAAGTTCTAAAAGCTTGAGAAATCCCGAATGACCGGTTCCAACGCTCCTGCTCGGAAAGCAGCCGGTTGGAACAGACGGGGGAAATGAGCTGGTGCTTGGCCAGTCGCTGTTGTTATGAGTCACCGAAGTCGGCGACCGCTCCGCGCATGAAACCTTGCGAAGAACGACACCGGGTGGTGACGGAATGGCCCTTTTTATGCAGCCGGTGATGTTACGAGCTGCACAGGGCGGATGGCCTGCTTGTCGGGCTTCGTTAGCCTTCTATTGCAGACTCTTGTTGAAATGGGAGTTGATTCAATTCCTGACGCTCGACTCGTCCAGGTCCCCTCCACGCAAGTGAAAGGGACTCATAACGAATGAGACTGTCAGAAGGCAATCTGATATTGCAGGACGAATTGATTCCTGTTTGAAATTTTGTATCCAGCTGAGTTGAATATGGGCCGGTTCTGGATATCGAAAGTCAGTTTGCTGTTATGTCCCTTGATCAGCCAGTTTATCCCGCCATTGAATACATTCATCTGATCATGCAAACGGTCAAAGTCTGCGCTGATGAAAGAGAAGTAAGGCATCAACTGGCCATTGTTTCCACCAAGGAGATCCTTGGGCAGCAGATATCCTATTTGCCCATACCATTGATTGCCTGTGCCAAACATGGGGAAGGCATTACCGCCGGTACTTGCCGGGTTCACTCCGTTGCCATTCATGCGCAGATAGTTGGGGCCATAATTGGTATTGAAGTAACCGATATAAGCGGATATCGCTGTTTCCTTCACCTTGTCTACCGGAGCATCCAGATAGGCTGCGACCGACCATAAATTCAGATCATGGAACTGGGCTGTGGCTTCCGTAAGGCCCGTCCAGGTCGCATTTTTCTGCGTAATGAAACCTGCTTCCAGGTTCAGGATGCTTTTCTTGCCTAGATAGGTACCCTGCATGTAAGGATTTGTCATCGGCTCCTTATCCCAGAAATTCCACATGAAGAAACCCTGGTATTGTTTCCTGTGGCCTGTTCTTGCAAATTGGGCGTTTACCGGGGAAATCGTTTCGGGAGGAAGCCCGGCAGTATTGATGGGGAACGGATCACTTGCCGTAATGCGGTAATTGAGAGGTCCGATCTGGCCTCTCAGGTAGACGCTCAACTTACGGTTGAATTGGTCGGTACGATCAGCAGTCGCCTGAGCCAGCAGTGGCACATCCATCGTCATGATGGTGCTCACGCTGGGGCTGCTGAAGCGGGAGAGGCCATTGGCCATGACAAGGCCGCCCCCTACGATCATCTGGTGTCCCTGTGTCAGCCGTAATTCACCGAAAGCGTCATGGAAGAAGGATTGAAGCTTTCTGTTATCGGCGTTCTGGCTCAGAAAATTAAAGTTGTTCATCCCGTACTGGGTATAAAAATATACCCGATCGGTTAATTGCCCCTGTAATACAAAACGCGTACGTCGCAGGCTGATGTCAGTGACATCGTCCACTGACTCACCCAGCACAGTGGAACTGGGGTTGGTTTGTTCATATCGCGCCCATACCTGATTCAGGAAGCCGAATTTGATGTATTGGCTTCCATCCGGATTCAGGTTGAACTTGAAGGGGTCCTTTTCTTTCCAGTTCGCGTATCCAAATCCTCCTTGGGGTTTTTCCTGGGATTTTTCCACGGATTTCGGAACATCACGCAGAAGCACGCCTCCCTCGCCCTTTGCCTTGCCGTCAGCAACGGCCCCATCCGGGCTCGAGGTGGCAACAGGTTTTGCCGGTTTCTCCGAAACTTTTTCAAAGGAACCCATGCGAACACGTCCTTCTCCAGGCTCGGCATAGATCTGTTTTGTTTTGGTATCGACATAGAGGTCGATAACATAAGACGATGCAGTATCGGAGTCTGAAGACGCTGGTTTTTCTTCGGCATACAGCGGAGTCGCAAGCAGGCAACCGGACAACAACACAAGCGAGGTTTTATATTTCATTTGGATGATTCCATTCAGTTATGCAATATGCTTAATTGCCCATATTTTAAAAGTGGGAAATGTTGAGTTTATGAAAGGGAAAATAACATGGCATATGTCAGGAAAATGTCATGTAAAAGTGAAGAAATAGTGAATTTCCGACGAAAAAGCAGGAGAAAAGACAAAAGTGAAATACAGTGCATGCACGGGGGAACCGGTATGCAAAACCGCTATGACAATAGCATTACTGGAAAAATTACATCCCCTTGAGGGTGGAGGATTGCATCGGAAAGTTACAACGAGTCCTGGAAGAAACTGATCCCGTCGCTGGAAATGAACGAACAGCTGAAGGCTCCGGCAGGAAAGTAGAAGAGCGAGCTGTCAGATTCCGTGGGGCGGTAGGGGGCGCGACGACACGAAAACCAGACGCAGGGGAACGAGGGGGTGGAACGTCTCGAAAGCGAGAAAAGGGCGCTCGGGTGGCACCACGATAATAGCAGAAAGCAGGCTTCCGAGTCCGATTCCGGCTCTCAACTGCCGCCAGCACCCCCTGCTGAAATGTTGGTGTCGACGTCCAGGTTGGGGCGGCTGGGGACAGGTGCCACAAAGAAGCGGAGAATTCTATGCAGGAGGTCTTTCCGATGCTCAGTATCCTGCAGACAGGGAGCGGTACTTTTTTCTGCAGTCTGTCCCTTCTCTGACGCATTCTCGTGCCTGAGTGTCGCTTCCCCGTTCGGAGAGACAGTATTTCCAGATACCGCTTCCTGACAATCGACCTGCCCATCGTTCTGATGGGATGCAATCAGTGTCGGGGAAACGGACGGAGATAGGTGTTCATCCCCTGGCGTATCGGCAGCGACCGGAAGGGGTAGGACCGCTGCCGAGAAAAACAACAGACAACCGAACAGGAAGGAATGGAAGGTGCTTTTCAAGGTCTACCCCCTGGGTTGGGGCCTACGGAGCAGGCGCTCATCTGCTGCTTAAAGCGGAATCAGCCTCCCGCGCCACCCGCGGAAATATTCTCATCCATGTTGCGATTCGGTCCGCGGGGCGTATCAGGCCCATACAGGATGCGCACCATTTTGCAGAGAAAATCCTCCTGCTCAGGCGATGCATATTTGCACGAACCGGATCCGGACTCGGAACCCTGCGCAGGTGCCTCCCATCCCTCGGCGGCATTCGCCTGATCTGTTTGCTGGGGCGCAACGGAAGCCTTATCGCTTTCTCCCTTTTCAGTCCTGTTTCCCTTTTCTTCCTTGGTCCCCGGGGGAAGCTCCCAGCCCAGTGCATCCTTTTCCAGCGATTGATTTCGCTGGTCTGTATCGACAAATATGTCTCGTACCCAACTGTTTGCGCGGTTTCCCGGCTCCGATTGAGCGTAGGACATGGCAGCGCTGCCCAGAATAATGATGCCGGCAAATAATGCGGCTTGCGTCGTCCGGGTTTTCAATATCCCTGGATGTTGCATGGTCTGCTCTTCGTTCGAATGGGAGATAGAGTGAATGGTGCGCGCTTGAGGGTGATCCGGTCAAGACAGATTTTGCGGATTTGTTGAAATCCTGGAAGCTCTGGCGACAATGATGTGAGTGAGAATGGGAAATGTCTGAGTGGACGTGTACCGCCGGTACTCGTCCACATTGCTTTTGCAATCTTTAAAAACGAAGGTTACACAGATGCAAAGACCGTACAACTCGACTCACACAACAGAACAGTTGGGACATCTTGGGTTAATGGCTTGTTTTACGCCCGGCAACAAACGCCATGAGGCATAACCCTGCCAGCATCATCGCGTAAGTTTCAGGTTCGGGAACGGCGGTGACGAATCCAGGTACATCCGTCAGGACGATGCGTCCATTAAGATCCTGGACTCCGCGTGCATCCCCCTCCGGAAACAGCGAGCTGAACGCATTGATTTGCTCCGAAGACATGAATAGCGGTTGCGATAACATCACCCAACTGACGCCTTCATCAAAATCAGGCGTGGTCAGCGAACCGGAATAGCGGAAGGATTCCAGGTTGGAGGGAATGAGTGTATTGAGGTTGAAATGGTCGATATGGAGTGTCTCAGAAGTGTTCTGCGGAATATGGGAGAAAATCGGAGCGAGATCGCTGTTAAATGTGCCAGCCTGAACCCACCGGCCAACCACGAGAAGATCGTTATTGCTATCGCTGAAGACCAGATGCATCTCCATAGGGCTCTCCTGGCCATCCCGTAAGTGCTCGGAAGGGGTATGAAAGTGAAACTGGGCAAGCTCCCAGTCATGGCCGGAAAGCGTGAGGGAACCGGCACCTGGATTGACAATAGCCTTGGCGGCGGTGCTGAACTCCGTGGAACCATTGTTGATGACATTGAGTGGTGTGTCGGAACTCAAGTTGAAGTTGAGTGCCGGCAGATGGCCGAAATAAGTGCTATTTGGGCGAAAATCGATGGGACTTTGCGCAGGCAGTGCCGCCGTTGCGATCTCCGCATACGTTGACAGTCCAAATACCAAAAGGGCTGAAAAGAGCGTGGTTTGCTGCGATAAACGTAACAATGACATATTCATCAAGTCTCCAGAATTATGGCGCGCACTTTGCGCACCAGGTTATGAAAAATAGATAAGATGTTGTTGCCACTTTAAACTAGCACAGCAGTTGTGAATTTAATGTCCTTGAATTGTCAAAATTTTGTCAGGAGATCTTCGCATCGGAAGGGCAGGAAGCCGCTCTCTGAGGATGCAGTATACATACCCCATTCTCATGAGGATGGGTGACGGGAAAACATTAGAAGTTCCTTACTGCCCTTCGACAGGCGCAGGACGAACGGAGACAAGGGGTTCGGGTGAATGGGAGATGGAGAAGTCTCAGCCGAACTAGGGCGTGTTAACACTTGTTTCGCGTCCGCGAAGCAAGTGTTAACAGGCTTTAGAGATACTTACCCCGGATTGTGCCAGCAGCCATCCGGCTCAATCAGGGTATCAGCTGCGGGGGGGCCCCAACTTCCGCGCTCGTAGGGCAGAACGTGAGGATATGTCTTGAGTACAGGATCGAGTGCCGTCCAGGATGCCTCCACAGCCTCCCTCTTGGTAAACAGTGTGTCGTCGCCAATCATTGCATCATGCAGGAGGCGTTCATAAGGCGATTCACGCCCGAAGTGCTCCTCGACCAGGCACAACTCCTGCTGATCGCCTTTGAACTCTTTTCCGGGATGCTTGACTCTTGCTGCAATAGCAACCGCTGAGACCGGAGAAAGGCGGAACCTGAGGTAATTGGCGTCACACGCGGCGCTTGCCGAATCAGCAAAAAGTCTTTGCGGCGGCGGTTTCAACTGGACAAGGACCTCCGCAGCGGTCTTGGCCAGGCACTTGCCGGAACGCAGATACCAGGGGACGCCTTCCCAGCGCCAGGAGTCGATGAAAAGCCGCAGGGCGCAGAATGTCTCGACATCGGAATCCTCCGCCACGCCCGCTTCCTGGCGGTAACCCGCATACTGTCCACGCACCAGATCCTCGGGTACAAGTGGACGCATGGCGTGGAATATGTTGATTTTTTCGCTTTGAACCGTTCCGAGGCCCCGATAGGCGGGAGGTTCCATGGCGAGCAGCGCAACAATCTGGAAAAGATGATTCTGGATCACGTCGCGCAGGCAGCCGGCCGATTCGTAAAATGCGCCTCGTTCTTCAACTCCGAATTCCTCAGCCAATGTAATCTGCACGCTGGCTACATAATTACGATTCCATATCGGTTCCAGAAATGAATTGGCGAATCTGAAATAAAGAATATTCATGATCGCCTCTTTCCCGAGAAAATGATCGATGCGAAATATCGCTTCCTCGGGGAACACGGAGCGTGCAATACGATTCAGCTCACGTGCTGACTCAAGATCTCGTCCAAAAGGTTTCTCTACAATGACACGGGCCCCCGCGGCCAGATCGAGCGCACCAAGACCTCTTATGACATTTTCGAAGAGAAGAGGAGGGATAGCGAGATAATGCACGGGATGACGTGCATCTCCCAGAGCCTGTTTGAGTACTTTGAACGTATCGAGGTTGTTGTAGTCCCCGTGCACATATCGCAGCAGGGAAAGGAGGTGATCCAGCGCCCGTTTGTCATCGATCTTTCCGGAGTCGCTGATGGACTGGGTTGCCCGTTCCTTGAGTTGATCGAGGCTCCAGGGTGTCGAGGCGACACCGACCAGCGGTACATCGAGCATACCCTTTTTGATCATCGCGTACAGCGCCGGGAAGATCTTTTTATAAGCGAGATCACCCGTTATCCCAAACAGCACCAGTGCATCGGATGGCTCGGTGTAGCCATTGGTTTTTCGCATTTCGTCACTCCTCCCTTCTTGCAGTAAAAGACGAAGTCCTGTTCCGGAGCCTGTCGATTGACCGGCTACAACGGGAATGGCCGTACAAAAACTGTAGCTTGCTGAACGACTGTTGGCATGGATACCTTGGTCGCCAGAAATTCGATGGGATGATCGTTCTGCCGCCCAAAAGGAAAAGACGGAGCATCAAGCAAGACTTATTCGCCCTTGCGGATTCCTGCGAATGCCTCCTCGACGATCGTTTGAGCTTCCGTCACGATGCGGTGCAGGTGGTCTTTTCCCAAAAAGCTTTCGGCATAAATTTTGTAGATATCTTCCGTGCCGGAAGGGCGCGCCGCAAACCATCCGTTATCGGCGATGACCTTGATACCACCGATGGAAGCATTGTTGCCGGGGGCGCGAGTGAGAATAGTGCGAATTGCCTCGCCCGCTATTTCAGTTTGCCTTATCTGATCCGGCGACAGCCTGCTCAAAGCTTTCTTCTGCCCGGGTGTGGCCGGAGCGTCGATCCGCTGGAACTCGGATCGCCCGTATTCGCGTTCAAAACTGCTGTATATCTCGCCTGGATCGCGCTCCATGCGGGCCAGTATTTCACCTGAGAGCAGTGCTGCCACGATGCCATCCTTGTCGGTTGTCCAGGTCTTGCCATCAATGCGCAGGAACGAGGCTCCCGCACTTTCTTCTCCGCAAAAACCAAGTGACCCATTGCCCAGGCCATCCACAAACCACTTGAAGCCGACCGGTACTTCATAGAGCTTGCGATCGAGCGCGGCAGTCACACGATCGATCATCTGGCTACTCACTACCGTTTTGCCGACTGCGGTATTCGAGGTCCACCCATGGCGGGACTGGAAGAGGTAGTGGACGGCAACAGAAAGATAATGATCCGCAGGAAGTAAACCGCTGCTCCGGGTGACGATTCCATGTCGGTCATGATCGGTATCACATGCGAAAGCAATGTCGAAACGATCTTTCATATCCAGCATGCCGCACATCGCATACGGGGAAGAGGGGTCCATGCGGATTTTGCCGTCCCAATCCAGAGTCATGAAGCGGAAAGTCGGGTCTATCTGGTTGTTGACCACGGTCATGTTCAGCTTGTAGCGCTCCGCGATTGCATTCCAGTAGTGGACACCCGCGCCGCCGAGCGGGTCAACGCCCATGTGGATCTTCGAATCGGATATGGCTTTCGTATTCACAACGTTTTGCAGATCGGCAACGTAACTGTTGAGGAAGTCGTGCCGGTGGGTGGTGTCCGCATGCAACGCTTTCTCGAAAGACATTCTCTTTACATCCGCCAGATTCCTTTCTAGGAAAGTGTTGGATCTGGATTCGACCCAGGAGGTGACCTCGACTCCCGCCGGTCCCCCATGTGGCGGATTGTATTTGAACCCCCCGCTCTCAGGGGGATTGTGGGAAGGTGTGATGACAATGCCGTCTGCCAGCCCATGCGCGCGGCCCTTGTTGTAAGTCAGTATGGCATGGGAAACTGCCGGAGTGGGCGTATACTCGTCGTTCGTGGCAAGCATGACTTCCACGTCGTTGGCAGCCAGCACTTCCAGAGCGCTTGCGCAGGCAGGTTCCGACAATGCGTGAGTATCGATCCCGAGGAACAGGGGGCCGTTGATATCGTGTTGTTTGCGGTATTGGCAGATCGCTTGCGTAATGGCGAGAATGTGCCATTCATTGAAACTGCCGTCCAGTGCGGAGCCGCGATGTCCGGAAGTTCCAAACACAACCCGCTCCGCAGGCTGGTTCGGGTCGGGGATACGGGTGTAATAGGCAGTGACAAGCCGTGGCACATTCACAAGCATCTCTGGCTGCGCAGGTTTTCCGGCGTTAGGATTTATTTTCATGTTGTTTTTTTAGCAGCAGACTTTTCTCATCCCGCTGGGAACTGGCAACGGGCACCGACGGGAGCGCGAGCATGCGAAGCTCAGTGGGCCTTTTCGCTCTCGCTTTTCGTGCTCTTCGTATTGTGCCGGGCAATCTGCTCCTTGGCCGCTGCGACGATGTGTCCGGGTTCGAATCCGAAGCGTCGCGCAACAACTTTTGCCGGCGCGGACAGGCCGAAGCAATGCATGGCAATGGTGCAGCCGCCTGCGCCTGTATAGCGCTCCCATCCGAAGCCCGACGCCTCCTCAACCCCCACGCGCGCCAATATCCCTGGAGGCAAGATTTCGTCCCGATATTCCTGGTCTTGATGTTCGAAAACTTCCCATGATGGCATGCTGATCACGCGTGATGATATTCCTTCTTTCTTGAGCTGTTCGTGGGCAGCTATACAAAGCGCGACTTCGCTTCCAGTCGCCAGCAGCAGCACGGCGGGTTTACCGTCTTCAGCATCGGCCAGCACGTAGGCACCCCGAGCAAGACCACTCGCGGACGCATAACGGGTCCGGTCGAGAGTCGGCACTGCCTGCCGCGTCAGTATCAGGCAAACGGGCCGGTCAGTGAGTTGCATGATCAGCCGCCACGCTTCCACCACTTCATTCGCATCCGCCGGCCGCAGAACAACCAGACCGGGGGTGGCCCGCAGGGAGGCCAGATGCGCGATGGGCTGATGGGTGGGGCCGTCCTCTCCCAGGCTGATGGAATCATGGGTCCAGATGTAGGTGATGGGAATCTCCATCATTGCGCTCAGGCGGAGCGCGGCTCGCCCGTAGTCGCTGAATACGAGAAAGCTCGCTGCATAGGGACGCAATTTCGATAGGCTCATTCCGTTGGCAATGGCGCACATGGCATGCTCGCGCAAGCCGAAGTGAAAATTGCGCCCGCGGTAACTGCCCTTGGCGTTTTCGTACTGTTCAGGCGGCTGAAACTGTCCGTAGAAATCACCTTTCAGTTCCGTTTTTGTGGAAGGCGCGAGATCGGCAGCTCCGCCCAGCAACCAGGCAATTTTCCCGGCAATGGCATTCAGTACCTTGCCGGATGACTCCCTGGTGGCCATACCTTTTTCGTCCGCGGGGAAGGTCGGTAATTCACTATCCCAGCCCTCCGGCAAGCCGCGTTGCTGCATGCGGTCAATCTGCTCCGCCAGATCCGGATATTGCTTCCGATAGGCATCAAACTGTGCGCGCCAGGCGGCGTGTGCAGCTCTGCCGCGCTCACCGAACCCTGTCTGGAAGTATTCCCGGACTCCATCCGGTACATAAAATTGCTTGTCGGGGTCGCACCCGTAGAATTCCTTGGCGAGGCGAGATTCTTCGGGCCCCAGCGGTTCGCCATGCGCTTCCCGCGAGTCATGCTTGTGCGGCGCCCCATAACCGATATGGCTATGCACGATGATCAGCGTGGGACGATCATCGGTGTGCAGGAACGTCTCGTAAGCTTCCGCCAGGAGCGGTAATCCGTTTGCATCATTCACGTGAGCGACATTCCACCCGTATGCGGAAAACCGCGCGGCTACGTCTTCCGTGAAGGTGAGATCGGTCGATCCTTCGATCGTGATGCGGTTATCGTCATATATCCAGCACAGGTTTCCAAGCTTGAGATGCCCTGCCAGGGACGCCGCCTCGCTGCTGACGCCTTCCATCATGTCGCCGTCACTGCACAAGGCATAAACATTGTGGTTGAACAATTCGAAATCGGGCCGGTTGTAAGTGGCCGCAAGCCATCGCCCGGCTATAGCCATGCCGACGCTGGCTCCCACGCCCTGGCCTAGCGGTCCCGTCGTCGTTTCCACTCCTGAAGTCCATCCATATTCCGGATGGCCGGTACAACGGCTGCCTGCCTGGCGAAACGTCTTGAGGTCATCCATCGTCACCGCCAGCCGGTCTTCACCCTCGTAAGAGGGACTTGTTCCCTTTACTCCTGTCAGATGGAGGAGGCTGTAGAGCAGCGCTGAAGCGTGACCGGCAGAAAGTATGAAACGGTCGCGATTGGGCCAGTCCGGGTTATCCGGATCGTAACGCAGAAAGCGATGCCAGAGACAAAAGACTGTAGGAGCTGCGCCCATCGGTGTACCGGGGTGGCCGGAGTGGGCTTTTTCCACCTGGTCGATGGAGAGGCTGCGAAGAGTGTTGATACAGATTTGGTCCAGATCGGTCTGTTCGCTCATGAGAGTGCTCCCGTAAAAGCAACCTTACGCGAATTACAGAAACCCGTTAATGGGATTCCATGGGAACTGTGGGCAATGCGCTTTCCGTCTCCCGTCAATATATAAAGTGCGAATATACGAATATATTACGGGGTTTCCCGACCGTCGCAGTGGAGGGCGACGCGCAAGGGAAGCTGTAGAAAACCATACTTTTCGACTCTTGACAGGAGCCAATGTTCACAGCTATTTTTGTTTCAGCCTGTTGTACCGCTGTATCAGGGCGTTGGTGGAGCTATCATGTTTCAGGGGCTCGCCGTTTTCATCCTCCAGTTCCTGTCCGATGCGGCGTGCGAGCACTTTGCCGAGTTCGACGCCCCATTGATCGAACGAATCGATTTGCCAGATTGTCCCCTGCGTAAAAACACTCTGCTCATAAAGAGCGACAAGGGCACCGAGGGTGTAGGGTGTGAGGCGCTCGGCAAGTATCGTATTAGTGGGACGATTACCCTCAAAACTGCGATGCGGGCAAAGCCAGTCCGGGACACCTTCGGCTTTGACTTCATCTTCCGTTTTTCCGAAAGCAAGAGCTTCGGTCTGGGCAAACAGATTCGCCATGAGGAAGTCATGGTGATCGCCTAAGGGGTTCAGGGTTTGGCAGAAGCCGATAAAATCACAGGGAATCAATCGGGTTCCCTGATGGATGAGCTGGTAAAACGAATGTTGTCCGTTGGTGCCGGGTTCTCCCCACACGATAGGCGAGGTCTGGTAGTCAACGTGCGAACCATCCAGTGTAATGTGCTTTCCATTGCTCTCCATTGTCAGTTGCTGAAGGTAAGCCGGAAAGCGCTTCAAGTATTGCTCGTAGGGGAGCACAGCGAGTGTCTGCGCACCAAAGAAATTGTTATACCAGAGCGACAACAAACCCATCAGGACGGGAAGATTCCTGTCGAACGGAGCGGAATAGAAGTGCTGGTCCATTGCGTGGAAGCCGGCGAGCATTTCGCGGAAATTCTCTGGGCCGATGGCAATCATGGTCGAGAGTCCGATCGCGGAATCCATGGAGTAGCGTCCACCTACCCAGTCCCAGAATTCGAACATGTTGGCAGTATCGATGCCGAATCTGGCTACTTCCTCCGCATTGGTGGAAACAGCGACGAAGTGCTTGCGCACCCCATCCAGATCCTTTATCTGGCGCAGCATCCATCGCCGGGCAGTGTGGGCATTGGTCAGCGTTTCGGTGGTCGTGAATGTCTTGGAGCAGATAATGAACAGGGTTTCTTCGGGATCAAGACCCCGTGTAGCCTCCACGAAATCCGTGCCATCAACATTGGAGATGAAACGAAAGCTGAGATTGGGCAGGCTGTAGTGGCGCAGCGCTTCATACGCCATGACCGGGCCTAAATCGGAGCCGCCGATACCGATATTGATGATATTGCGAATTCGCTTGCCAGTATGCCCCTGCCAGTCTCCACTACGTACCCTGTCAGAGAAATCCGCCATACGGTCGAGCACGGCATGCACCCCGGGCACAACGTCATTTCCGTCGACGAGGATTTTTTCATTACGAGGCGTGCGCAAGGCGATGTGGAGTACAGCACGCTGCTCCGTCACATTGATGGCGTCGCCCCTGAACATGGCTTCAATGCGCTCGCGCAGGCCGCATTCTTCGGCAAGTTGCACCAGTAGATGAAGCGTTTCATCAGTGATGCGATTTTTCGAATAATCCAGGTACAGGCCAGCGGCCTCGGCCGTAAATCGCTCACCCCGCTTCGGGTCGTCCGCGAAGAACTGACGCAAGTGCATGCCTTTGATTGCCTGGTAGTGAGCTTCCAGCGCCTTCCAGGCGGGCCTTTGCGTCAGGCGCGTGACCATGGGTCTCGTCATGCTTGTTGTCCCTCGATCATCTTTCGTTTTCTTTTGGCCAGCCGCCGCCAAATCCACATGGCATAACCCGACAAGGCATACAGAAAAAACAGGCAGAACAGTACGACCGGTGGATGACTCGGAATCAATGCAAAAAAGAACAGCGCCAGCAACAGGGCAGTGATGAATGGTACCGACTTGCGCAGATTGATTTCCTTGCCGCTGTAGTAGGGAATATCGCTCACCATGGTCAGGCCTGCGAACAGGGTAATGCACCAGGCGAGCCACCGTACATCTGTGCCCGCTATGTCAAAATCCAGCATGAGCCATATGAGCCCGGCAATGAGGGCAGCCGCTGCGGGACTGGGCAGACCCTGAAAATAGCGTTTGTCCACAATTCCAATATTGGTATTGAAACGCGCGAGCCGCAGGGCAGCACAGACACAATAGATAAAAGCAGCGATCCAGCCCCATTTGCCCATCCCTTTCAGCGCCCATTCGTATATTACGAGCGCAGGTGCGGCGCCAAACGAAACCATATCGGAGAGGCTGTCGTATTCCGCGCCAAATTCGCTTTGCGTGTGGGTGAGGCGGGCGACGCGCCCATCGAGCCCGTCCAGCACCATCGCGATAAAAATCGCCACGGCGGAGTGCTCGAAGCGCCCATTCATTGCCTGGACAATGGCATAGAACCCCGCAAACAGGGCACCGGTGGTGAAGAGATTAGGCAGCAGATAAATGCCCCGCCGGCGCAGCTTGGCTTCGAAAACAGGGCGCGACTGAAATTCCTGCATCTTGATGCAACCCAAGGGGAGATAGATGCATGTTAAACGGTTATCGGGCGGTGGTAAACACCACCAGGTTGGCCTCAGAAAATGTGAGCGGCAAAATGTCGGTCCTTGGCGAGGATGATCGCTGGGGTTTTCAGGGCCATTCCGAAAGCAGTTTTCGCGTTGTTAAATCGAAACAGGCCTTAGAACGCTCGCCTTGTTTGCAAATTCAGCTGATGTCAGGTCATTGAGTCGAGTGAGGCCGACTCTCGTTGTAGTCCCGCCGCCAGTCTCGATGATTGTTTTGGTCTCTTCCAGCGTTTCAAACCAGTGCAAGTTAAGACACTCGTCCCGGAATGAAGCTCTACTTCAACAATGCGTATTCAGTAGTCCGCCTGGACTATTGTACAGCCTTGGCTGGAGGTCTATTTTGCTTGAAGTGGGTATAGGAATAACAACAACTAGGAGCTAAATATGAATATCAAGCTTTTAAGATGGTTGTCCAGCCTGGCAATAATAGCCACATCCCTTACTTTTGCTGTTCCCGCAGCTGCATATACTTTTCGGGATGATCCCTCTTCTGCCTGGGGTCGCGATCCATTAACTACACCCATACCAATGGGGACGTCTACACGGTCGAAAATCTTTTGTTCCAAAACACCACCGCGAATTCCTTGCCAGAATTGAACTTCACGATTCCTTTCGCATGGCAGAAGGTTGGCGAGACTTACCTGCCCATGGAATGGCGCAATGACTTAAACGGGTGGTACACCAGCAATTTCAACAGTACTGGAACCAGCCTGATTGTTAAACTAACAAGTCCGGTTGCGAACACTGTAGCCATGGGGAACTTGCGGATTTGACCGGAAGTCAGCAGCTTCCATTGACCGAGCTATGTTTCTCCGGATCGCCCAGTTGTCAAAGTGGAATAGGCCAGCCGCCCGAAACCCGCAATACAACCGATCTTATCCCTGTTTTTTCATTAGGTTCATTTGCACCAAGCGAAGCAAAACGTTTTGATGTCTCGTTTACTTATACTTTCGGGGATAATAGGGCTGGGACCGAGGGCGCAACAACCTCGTTTTTTGGCTATACGGTTTCTCCCATTCCAGAACCCGAAACCTACGCCATGTTTCTGGCCGGGCTGGGTTTGATGGCTGTTATGGCGCGCCGCAGGAAAGTATAGACAGGTTTGATAGGTGCATCCGGTGCATACAAACCCCCTCAAGCGAGGTTTGTATGCGCTGAATCGTTTGAGACTTTTCAAAAAGTCTCATGATAAAAAAGAGGACGGGGCAGTTTGAGTAAGGGCTATTAGATTATCAGGATTGTCCGTCGATACATGACACTCCCATAGGCATCCAATCTGTTTTTACTCCTTGCAGAGAAAGGTATTCATCTCTTGCAGAGTGGGGGCAGCCGAACAATAGCACAGCTACCCCCTCCCAACTGGCTTCCTAATTTTTCGCCTGATCGACCAGTTTGTTCTTTTTGATCCAGGGCATCATGTCGCGCAGTTTGGAGCCCACCTGTTCGATCTGGTGCTCGGATGCGAGCCGGCGGCTGGCTTTGAGCATGGGCGCGCCGGCGCGATTTTCAAGGATGAATTCGCGGGCATATTCCCCCGTCTGAATCTGGCGCAGAATCTTGCGCATTTCAGCGCGGGTGGCATCGGTGATCACGCGAGGGCCGCGTGAAATGTCTCCATACTCGGCATTGTTGGAAATGGAGTAGCGCATGTTGGCGATGCCGCCTTCATAGATCAGGTCGACGATCAGCTTGACTTCGTGCAGGCATTCGAAATAAGCCATCTCCGGCGCGTACCCGGCTTCCACCAGGGTTTCGAAGCCGGCCTGAATCAAGGCAGTCAAGCCGCCGCACAGCACGACCTGCTCGCCGAACAGATCGGTTTCGGTTTCCTCGCGGAAATTGGTCTCGATCACGCCGCCCCGAGTGCCACCGTTGGCTGCCGCGTAGGAGAGCGCCAGGTCGCGTGCCCTGCCGGACTTGTCCTGATGCACTGCAATAAGTGAAGGCACGCCTCCGCCCTGGAGGTAGGTGGAGCGTACCAGGTGACCGGGCCCCTTGGGGGCGATCATGATGACGTCCAGATCTTCCCTGGGCGCCACCTGGCCATAATGAATATTGAAGCCGTGGGCAAAGGCAAGAGTAGCGCCTTTCTTGAGGTTGGGTTCGATTTCGGTTGCGTACACGGCAGCGATCTGCTCATCGGGCAGCAGGACCATCACGACGTCTGCATCCTTTACCGATTCAGCCACCTCTTTGACGGTAAGGCCGGCCTTTTCCGCCTTGCCCCAGGAAGCTCCCTCCTTGCGCAGGCCAACTGTTACCGCCACGCCGGAATCGCTCAGATTATTGGCGTGGGCGTGACCTTGCGACCCGTAGCCGACAATGGTGACTTTCTTGTCCCGAATGAGCGACAAGTCGGCGTCTTTATCGTAATAAACGTTCATGATTTCCTTTATGTTCAAAATAGAAAAGCGCCGTTAAACGCCAAGCCCGCAAGGCTCGGCTCTTCCCGGCGCAACTGTTGCTGGATTTGGTTAAACCTTCAATATCCGTTCGCCGCGACCGATGCCGGATGCACCGGTGCGTACCGTTTCCAGAATGGTCGTGCGATTCATGGCTTCGATGAATGCATCGAGCTTGGAACCGGTACCCGTCAATTCGATCGTGTACGACTTGTCGGTGACATCGATGATGCGGCCGCGAAAAATATCAGCCATGCGCTTTATCTCCTCGCGATCATGGTCAACCGCCCGTACCTTGATCAGCATCAGTTCGCGCTCGATGTGATTGCCCTCACTCAAGTCAACCACTTTGACCACTTCGATGAGTTTGTTCAGTTGCTTCGTGATCTGCTCGATCACGTCGTCAGACCCGGTGGTGACCAGCGTCATGCGAGACAGGGTGGAATCTTCAGTAGCGGCGACGGTAAGCGATTCGATATTGTAGCCACGTGAAGAAAACAGGCCGGCGACGCGCGACAGGGCGCCCGCCTCGTTTTCCATCAAAAGTGAAATGATATGCCGCATATTTATTTTTATACCAGGATCATTTCAGAGAGACCTTTGCCGCCCGGTACCATCGGGAATACGTTTTCGGTCTGGTCGGTGACGAAATCCATGAACACCAGCCTGCCCTTGAGCTTGAATGCCTCCAGCAAGGCAGCTTCGACATCGCCGGGCTGCTCGATTCGCATACCGACATGCCCGTAACTCTCCGCCAGCTTCACGAAATCGGGCAGCGCGTCCATGTAAGACTCCGCATAGCGGTTGCCGTGGAAGAATTCCTGCCACTGCCGCACCATTCCCATATAGCGGTTATTCAGGTTGATGATCTTGAGCGGAAGGTGATATTGCTTGCAGGTCGACAGCTCCTGGATGCACATCTGGATGCTGGCTTCGCCAGTAATGCAGGCCACATGCGCACCTGGATTAGCCATTTGAACTCCCATGGCTGAGGGCAGGCCGAAACCCATCGTTCCAAGCCCTCCGGAATTGATCCATCGCCGCGGCAGGTCGAATTTGTAAAATTGTGCTGCCCACATCTGGTGCTGACCAACGTCCGAGGTGATGAAGGCATCGCCGTTCGTTACCTTGTAGAGTGTTTCCACCACCATCTGGGGTTTGATGATCGCGCTTGTGCGATCATACCGGAGACAGTCGCGTTCGCGCCATGAATCGATCTGGGCCCACCAGGCGTCAAGGGTGCTCTGGTCAGGCTTTTCCTTGCGCAGTTCAAGCAGCTTGATAAGCTCATCCAGCACATCGGGAACATTGCCGACGATAGGCACATCCACCTTGACCCGCTTCGAAATGGATGAGGGATCGATATCGATGTGGATGATCTTTCGGTCCGGATTGTAGAAATGCTTGGGGTTGCCGATGACGCGATCATCGAAACGGGCACCTACCGCTACCAGCACATCGCAATGCTGCATCGCCATGTTGGCCTCGTAAGTGCCATGCATACCCAGCATGCCAACGAACTGACGGTCCGTTGCGGGATAACCGCCCAAGCCCATCAATGTGTTAGTGCAGGGAAAGCGCAGCAGGCGGACGAGTTCCGTCAACCGGGCGGCGGCATTGCTGAGGATAACTCCCCCTCCGGTGTAGATCATTGGACGCCTGGCTTCCAGGATCAGTTGAACTGCTTTTTTGATCTGACCGGCGTGCCCCCGGATATTCGGATTATAGGAGCGCATTGTCACACGCTCGGGATAAACGAATTTTGTTTTCTGCTGGCTCACGTCCTTTGGGATGTCGACCAGCACCGGACCGGGACGTCCTGTCGAAGCGATATAGAACGCTTTCTTGATGGTGGTGGCAAGCTCTGCGACATCCTTCACCAGAAAGTTGTGTTTCACGCAAGGACGCGTGATGCCTACGGTATCGACCTCCTGGAACGCATCCAGGCCAATGGCATGGGTGGGCACCTGGCCGCTGATGATGACGAGGGGAATCGAATCCATATAGGCAGTGGCGATGCCGGTCACGGCATTGGTCACGCCTGGTCCGGAAGTGACCAGTGCCACTCCCACCTTGTTGCTGGAGCGGGCATAGCCGTCCGCGGCATGTACCGCGGCCTGTTCGTGCCGCACCAGGATGTGCCTGACCTTATCCTGCTTGAACAGTTCGTCATACAGGAACAGCACAGCGCCCCCGGGGTAGCCGAAAATATGTTCTACCCCTTCCTCTTGTAAGCAACGCACCGTAATTTCTGCACCCGTCAATTCCGCGCTCATGCTTTCCTGCGTTTCAAGATGTTGAATATCGGCAATATATGTTGGGTTTAACATTGAACAGTAACGGTTAGGTGACTTTTGGTCAACAGGTTCGAATATGGAATCAACAGGTATGCGAGGCAATCTCAAATGCGCTAAAACCGTTATCCGCCGCACAATTTGCAAACGGTTCAGGAATGACAGATCAGGAAGCCATGAATCAGAGCAGGGCGGATCTCAAGACCCTGCTTCTGAAGAACACACGTACAACCGCAGTATCGGCCGTAACGTCACGATACTTGATTCTGGGCTCCACGAAGGAATGAAAAGCTTAGCTTTTACTATCCTTTTCATCTCCTTTTCGATACGGACATGAGGGCTTGATGCAATCCGCGTAAAGTGAAAGCGAATGCTCGTGTATGGCAAATCCGCGCTCGCGGGCAATCTTAATCTGACGCTTCTCGATTTCAGCGTCATAAAATTCTTCCACCCTGCCGCATTGCAGGCAGACCAGATGGTCATGATGGGCGTCGCTGGCAAGCTCAAACACTGCCTTGCCGCCTTCAAAATGGTGGCGTTCGAGCAACCCGGCCTGTTCAAACTGGGTCAGTACCCGATAGACCGTGGCCAGACCGATATCATCGCCTTCGCTGATGAGCGTTCTGTAAACATCTTCCGCAGAGAGATGCCGAACAGGACTGCTTTCGAACAGGCTCAGTATTCTAAGGCGCGGCAGCGTAGCCTTCAAGCCCATGGTCTTAAGATTGCTCGGGTTACTCATAGTGCATCCAATCGTCAAGTTATTTGCTGTATCATATAACGTTAAGTTTGCTTTGGAAACCTACGTCGCCGCGATGCGCGCAAGAATTATCACGTTGGCTGTTCTGCTGCTCGCGGGGTGTTCATCGGTTCCTTCCTTGCTCTACAAGATAGAGATTCAGCAGGGGAATGTCATTACCCAGGAAATGGTGAACAAGCTGAAACCCGGCATGACGCGTTCGCAAGTCCGCTTTGCGCTGGGCTCGCCAATGATCAGCGATGCGTTCCATGAAAATCGCTGGGACTATCTATATCGGTTTGAGCAGAGGGGAAAACTGGTCGAGCAGAGAAAGCTCACGATCTTTTTTGAAGACGATCATCTGGTGCGTATCGACGGTTCGTTCACTACCCCGGTTGCCTTTCTTCAGTCTCAGCCTCAGGCGCCGGAAGCAGGTACTTCGCCTGAATCAGCCGTGTCACTCGGTGAGGCAGCTATGGAAAAGAGCGACAGTTCGATTCCGGCTCAAATACCCAGCGGGATGCCGCCTTCAGCGCCTGTTTCGGCGCCTGTTTCGGGCGGCGCCGAAACAATGGGCACTGTACCCGCCTTGCCCCCCTTGCCCGTCTCTCAACCTCCTTCCCCGGCGGCATCCCTCTCAGCCGGTTCAGCCGAAGTTTCTTCGAGTGCTGCTTCAGAGGCGCCCGTGGTGGAGAAGCCGGGACCGAGGCAAGTACCTTCGCGGGCGACGGATACCGGAATTATGGATGCAGATCAGCCAAAGGAGTAGGATCATTTTGCAAGTCAGTTTATCAGACAAGGAATGCCGACATTGAATATTGCTGTGGCCGGAAGCTCCGGGCGCATGGGACGCGCCTTACTCGAGGCTGTTGAACGGGCGCCGGATCTGCGCTTGAGCGCCGCCCTCGAGCGGAGCGGGAGCCCTTATCTTGGAAAGGATGCGGGAGAGTTGATCGGGGCGCCCTGCGGGATTGAGATAACCGATAACGTTGCTACGGCGCTTGATGGAAGCGAAGTGCTAGTAGACTTTACCCGCCCGGAGGGAACGTTGCTTCACGTTGCCCGTTGCCGTGAGAAAAACATAAAAATGGTAATCGGCACCACCGGCTTTTCGCCCGAGCAGAAAGAAGCACTCAGGATTGCCTCCCGGGACATTGCCATCGTACTGGCGCCTAATATGAGCGTAGGTGTGAATGTCACTTTGAAACTGCTGGAGACGGCAGCCAGGGTCCTGAATGAGGATTATGACATAGAAGTTATCGAGGCCCATCATCGCCACAAGGTGGACGCTCCTTCCGGCACTGCGCTGCTGATGGGCGAGGTAGTGGCAAAAGCTCTGGGTAAAGAGCTTCCGGGGGTCGCCGTTTACAGCCGCGAGGGCCATACGGGTGAGCGGGTGGCAGGTTCCATCGGCTTTGCCACTGTTCGCGGCG
Organism: Nitrosospira sp. CT; assembly: GCF_059489795.1. Lineage (NCBI taxonomy): Bacteria > Pseudomonadati > Pseudomonadota > Betaproteobacteria > Nitrosomonadales > Nitrosomonadaceae > Nitrosospira > Nitrosospira sp. CT. Next base: position 189,592 of record NZ_JCAHZJ010000066.1, on the reverse strand, counting down.
GAGATATCGTGGGTGATCATACTGTCATGTTCGCGGGAATCGGCGAACGCATCGAAATTTCGCATAAGGCAAGCAGCCGCGCGACATTTGCCGAGGGTGCGTTGAGAGCCGCCCGCTTTCTTGCGGATAAACGCAACGGTATGTTCGACATGCAGGACGTGCTGGGGCTGAGGTAGTAAGCGGCTTTAGCCCTCGCATTCCCTGTTCCCTTGCTGTCCCATCCCCGCTCCGCGAGGGATTCGTTGTGCTTCGCTGCCGGTTCATTGAAGCATCGTCCTTTTGGACGTATAATTTCCAGATTTGAAGCGTCGCAAACAGAACCTCGCGCCGTTTCTGCCTTGTCCCAATTCCCAGGAGCCTTCGTGCCACAACATTCGTATGCTGTCCTTGCGCTTGCTGACGGCACAGTTTTTCGCGGCATGTCCATCGGCGCGGAAGGCATCAGCACAGGGGAGGTGGTCTTCAACACCTCGATGACGGGATATCAGGAAATTCTCACGGATCCCTCCTACTGTCGCCAGATCGTTACTCTCACTTATCCCCATGTAGGCAATACAGGCACTAATCCGGATGACGTGGAGTCCGGCAATATCGATCGGATATATGCCGCTGGGGTGGTGATAAGAGATCTGCCGTTGGCTTCCAGCAACTGGCGCGAAACCCAGACGTTGCCGGAGTATCTCAGGCAGCAGGGGGTGGTCGCCATTGCCGACATCGATACCCGCAAGCTCACACGCATTCTGCGGGAAAAGGGCGCTCAGGCAGGTTGCATCATCGCAGGTCAGCCGGACGAAGCGGAGGCGCTGAAGCTGGCCAGGGGATTTCCTGGCCTTGCCGGGATGGACCTGGCCAAAGTGGTAAGCTGCTTGCAACCTTATGAGTGGAGCGAAGGGGAATGGCGGCTTGGACAGGGTTACCCGGTTCTATCTCATCCCCGTTTTCATGTTGCAGCGATGGATTTCGGAATAAAGCGGAACATTCTGCGCAAGCTCGCGCAGCGCGGCTGCCAAGTCACCGTATTCCCCGCGCAGACAACCGCCGACGAGATTCTGGCATCGCAACCTGACGGAATATTCCTTTCGAATGGACCGGGTGATCCCGAGGCTTGCGACTACGCTATCGAGACAACCAGAAGGCTGCTGGAAAAGGAAATACCGATTTTCGGCGTGTGCATGGGTCACCAATTGCTGGGACTGGCAACAGGCGCTAGAACCATAAAAATGAAATTTGGCCATCATGGCGCCAATCACCCGGTTCAGGACCTCGAGACGGGAAAGGTGATCATAACCAGTCAGAATCACGGGTTTGCGGTGGATACGGCCACTTTGCCGGCAAATGCAAGAGTTACGCATTTATCTTTATTCGATGGTAGTTTGCAAGGATTTGAGCTGGCAGGAAAACCTGTATTCTGCTTTCAGGGGCATCCCGAAGCGAGTCCGGGTCCGCATGACCTGGATTATCTGTTCGATAAATTTGCGGGATTGATGGAGAGAAAACGGACGAAAGCGATATGAAGCCGGGAAGCTGTCCGCCCTTTCCCGTTATCGTCCTTCCCACTTATGCCTAAACGTAACGACATCAAGTCTATCCTTATCATCGGCGCGGGCCCCATCATCATCGGGCAGGCGTGCGAGTTTGATTATTCCGGTGCCCAGGCGTGCAAAGCGCTGAGGGAAGAGGGTTACCGGGTCATTCTGGTGAATTCCAATCCCGCCACGATCATGACGGATCCCGAAATGGCCGATGTGACCTACATCGAGCCTATCATCTGGCCCATGATCGAAAAAATCATTGCCGTTGAACGCCCAGATGCGTTACTGCCCACCATGGGTGGGCAGACAGCATTGAACTGTGCGCTGGACCTGGCAAAGAACGGCGTGCTGGACAAATACGGAGTCGAATTGATCGGCGCCTCGCGCGAGGCAATCGACAAAGCCGAGGATCGCGAAAAATTCAAGCAGGCCATGACAGGCATCGGTCTAGGTTCTGCCCGTTCCGCCATTGCCCATAGCCTGGAGGAAGCGCTGCAGGTCCAGGCAATGGTGGGTTATCCCGCCATTATCCGTCCATCATTCACGCTGGGGGGTACTGGCGGCGGTATCGCCTATAACCGCGAGGAGTTTCTCGATATCTGCGAGCGCGGGCTGGAAGCTTCCCCGACGAAGGAGCTGCTGATCGAGGAATCGGTTATCGGCTGGAAAGAGTTCGAGATGGAAGTCATACGCGACAGGAAAGACAATTGCATTATTGTCTGCGCCATCGAAAACGTCGATCCCATGGGTGTTCACACAGGCGACTCCATCACGGTTGCACCCGCGCAAACGCTGACGGATAAGGAATATCAGATCATGCGGGATGCCTCGATAGCGGTCCTGCGCGAAATCGGGGTTGAAACCGGCGGTTCCAACGTGCAGTTTGCCATCAATCCGGAGGATGGGCGCATGCTCGTGATTGAAATGAACCCCCGGGTTTCACGCTCATCTGCACTGGCTTCAAAAGCCACCGGATTTCCCATTGCCAAGGTGGCAGCCAAGCTTGCCGTGGGTTACACCTTGGACGAACTCAGGAACGATATTTCGGGCGGTGCAATGCCGGCATCTTTCGAACCGTCCATAGATTATGTCGTTACCAAGATACCACGGTTTGCCTTCGAGAAATTTCCCCAGGCCAACGCTCGCCTCACTACCCAGATGAAATCGGTAGGGGAAGTCATGGCCATCGGGCGGACGTTTCAGGAATCTCTGCAGAAAGCCCTGCGGGGGCTGGAGATCGGGGCTGATGGACTGGACGAAAAGACGACCGATATTGAAATTGTCGCGGCCGAACTGGCATATCCTGGTCCTGAACGAATCTGGTATGTTGCGGACGCCTTTCGCTGCGGCGTGTCATTTGATGAGATACATGCACACACTCACATCGATCCCTGGTTTCTGACGCAGATTGAAGATTTGATACGGCAGGAACGGTCGATTGCGGGAGCAGCGCTGGATGCGCTTGATTTTTCCACGTTCCGCAAGCTGAAACGCAGCGGCTTTTCGGACCGGCGACTTGCCCGGCTGATGAATGTGACACCCCAGGCGGTCTGCTCAAGGCGCCATCAACTCAATCTGCGTCCGGTGTACAAGCGTGTCGATACCTGCGCGGCCGAATTCGCGGCATATACGGCCTACATGTATTCCACTTACGAGGAAGAATGCGAAGCGCTGCCAAGCGATAATAAGAAAATCATGGTGCTGGGCGGGGGACCTAACCGCATTGGTCAGGGTATCGAGTTCGACTACTGCTGTGTCCACGCCGCCCTGGCTTTACGCGAGGATGGTTTCGAGACCATCATGGTCAACTGCAACCCTGAAACGGTTTCGACCGATTACGATACGTCTGATCGTCTTTATTTCGAACCTCTGACGCTGGAGGATGTGCTTGAAATAGTAGCCGTCGAGAAGCCTTTGGGTGTCATCGTGCAATTCGGGGGCCAGACTCCGCTGAAGCTTGCGCGCGATCTCGAGGCAAATGGCGTGCCGATCATCGGCACCAGCCCGGATATGATCGATTGCGCGGAGGATAGGGAACGTTTTCAGAAAATGCTGCACCAGCTTGGGCTGAAACAGCCGCCCAACCGTACGGCGCGCACGGCGGAGGAGGCTCTCGCTGCGGCGGAAGAGATCGGTTATCCGCTGGTGGTACGCCCGAGCTATGTATTGGGCGGGCGGGCCATGGAAATCGTTCACGAGCAGGCGCACCTGGAGCGTTACATGAAAGAGGCGGTAAAGGTCTCGCACGACTCCCCGGTACTGCTGGATCATTTTCTGAATGATGCGACGGAAGTGGACGTGGATGCGGTTTCGGACGGAGAGAGCGTCCTGATCGGGGGCATCATGGAGCACATCGAACAGGCGGGCGTGCACTCAGGCGACTCGGCCTGTTCGCTGCCTCCCTACAGCTTATCTGCCCGGTTGCAGGACGAGTTGCGCCGTCAGACTGCGGCAATGGCACGCGCACTCAACGTGGTGGGCCTGATGAACGTGCAATTCGCCATCCAGAACGATGTCGTCTACGTGCTGGAAGTCAATCCGAGAGCGTCCCGCACAGTGCCTTTCGTCTCCAAGGCTACCGGCATCCCCCTGGCAAAAATATCCGCCCGCTGCATGACAGGGTTGAGCCTGGTTCGCCAGGGCCGGGTTCGTGAGGTAATTCCGGACTATTATTCAGTCAAGGAAGCTGTCTTCCCTTTTATCAAGTTTCCCGGCGTGGACACTATACTCGGCCCCGAAATGAAATCGACCGGTGAAGTGATGGGGGTGGGGCAGACATTTGCAGAAGCCTTCGTCAAGTCGCAACTGGCTGCGGGAGTGAAACTTCCACGGAGCGGGAAGGTCTTCATAAGCGTACGCCACGCGGACAAGCCGCGCGTGATTGAAATCGCCCGCAATCTTGCTCAGTTAGGGTTTACGCTCTATGCTACCCGGGGTACTGCCGCGGTTCTGAGTGCGGCAGGCTTGTCCGTGACGCCGGTAAACAAGATGTCGGAAGGACGTCCCCACATTGTAGACATGATCAAGAATGGGGAGATGGACCTGATCATCAATACAGTGGAAGACAAGCGGAGCGTTCACGACTCCTACTCGATTCGCCACGCGGTGCTGCAGGCGCGGGTGACATACTATACTACGTTAGCCGGGGCGCGGGCCGCCTGCATAGGCATGGCAAACATGCAGGAATTGCACGCCTACGGGTTGCAGCAACTCCACGAATCGGAGAAGGGGGCCTTGCTGAATGCCGCTTCCTGAAGTGAGAACTTTGAATTCAAATTTTGAATTGCCCAAGGAGGCCATGCTCCGGTATAGCAATATCGAACAACAGGCACACCCGATCCAAAACAGGTAGCAGAAGAGACTATGAGTACAACAATTCCCTTGACAGTGACAGGCGCCGGAAAGCTGCGCGCCGAATTGCATGAGATGAAAACAGTTCATCGTCCCGCTGTGATTGCGGCCATTGCGGAAGCTCGATCCCATGGTGACCTTTCCGAAAACGCCGAATACGAAGCGGCCAAGGAACGTCAGGGTTTTATCGAAGGACGTATTGCTGAACTTGAGAGCAAGCTCTCTAATGCCCAGATCATTGATCCGACGATGCTGGATGCGGATGGAGCCTGCGTATTCGGTGCCACCATCGATCTGGAGGATGTCGAGTCTGCCACAACCGTTACTTATCAGATTGTCGGGGATGATGAAGCAGATATCAAGGAGGGAAAGATTTCCATCAGTTCCCCTATCTCTCGCGCTCTGATAGGCAAATATCCGGGGGATGTGGCTGAAGTGATGGCGCCGGGCGGGGTGCGGGAGTACGAAATTCTCGATGTGAGATACATTTGAGAAGGCTCGCAGGCGCGGGAGTCAGGAGCTCCCGCACTTACCTTGAATTTGAATAATTTGAATATATAGGTCCTGTTCGAATGTGTTCTCTCCGGGGCGCGTTCCTCCAGATACGGATATGGGAATCTATATCAATCTTCGATTGAAGCGGCCAAGCCCAATGGGCACTTCGGTTGATCCATTGCCAATGGATTCATCTCCGGCTTGCTTCAGTTCTTTATCTTTTCGGGTTCAGGACGGTAAATTACCAGCATCTTGCCGATGTGCTGCACTGGTGCAGCGTTGAGGCATCCGCAAATTTTCTCCAGTAACGCGTTTCGTATTTCCCAGTCGTCACTCGCCACTTTGATTTTGATCAGCTCGTGGCTTTTAAGTCGCTGATCCAGCTCGTTCACCACGCTGTCCGATAAACCCGCTGCGCCTATCCAGACGACCGGCTTGAGGGCATGCGCGCGAGCCTTGAGCTCACGTCGGAAATCTGGAGTAAGTGCTAACATATTTTCTTTCACGACCATCAGTTTACGCGATGAAGCGGACTAAAACCAGCAAAGCCTGGATGAAGGAACATGTGAATGACTTTTTTGTCAAGCAGGCGAAAAAGGAGGGTTACCGCTCACGCGCGGCTTATAAGCTGATGGAGATCGCCGAACGCGATCACTTGTTCAAGCCGGGCATGACTGTAGTGGACCTTGGCGCCGCTCCCGGGGGTTGGTCGCAGGTAGTGGCGGAGAAGCTCATGGGCAAGGGCAGAGTGATTGCCGTGGATATCCTGGAAATGGCGCCCATATTCGGCGTAACCTTCATTCAGGGAGATTTCCGCGAAGCGTCCGTCCTGGCCGAATTGAAGGAACAAGTGAAGGATCTGCCTGTTGACCTTGTAATTTGCGATATGTCCCCTAATATAACGGGCATAGGGATAATTGATCAAGCTCGTGGCATGCATCTGGCGGAGTTGGCTCTCGAGTTTTGTACCGAGGGGTTGAACTCTGGAGGCAACTTCCTCGTCAAAGTGTTTCAAGGTTCTGGTTTTGACGAGTTTTTTCGTGCGATGCGCGCTACATTCAATCGGGTGGTAACACGTAAACCCTTGGCATCACGGGGTCGGAGCAGCGAAATCTATTTGCTGGGGCTGGGGAAGCGGGATTAGAGCTTCCCGATTCGGATGCCAACGCAAGTAAATATAAGGGGCTGCGAGGTTGCAGATCTCCACGCGAACCTGGAGGCGGGTAGCAGGGATAACGGCTATTCTAAATCTAGAAATGGGTTTAGAATGAAACATTCGAGTATTTTGACGGCGCAAGCCAAGGAGCTACTTTGAACAATCTCATTAAAAACATGGCCATCTGGCTGGTGATCGCTCTTGTGCTGATGACGGTGTTCAATCAGTTCAGTACACGGCAGTCGGGGCAAGCACCGATGGAATATTCCCAGTTCATCGACGAGGTGAAGCAGGGCAGGATCGCCAAAGTAACTATTGAAGGCCGCACGCTGAAGGGTACGAAAACCGATGGCAGACGTTTTACGACGTACACGCCCTCGGACCCGTGGATGGTGAGCGATCTGCTTAAGGCGGGCGTCATCATAGATGCCAAGCCGGAGGAAGAACCTTCTCTCCTGATGAATATCTTCGTTTCATGGTTCCCCATGCTTCTGCTGATCGGAGTATGGATTTTCTTCATGCGGCAGATGCAGGGTGGGGGCCGTGGCGGCGGTGCCTTTTCGTTCGGGAAAAGCAAGGCGCGCATGCTCGACGAATCCACCAACCAGGTGACGTTTGCCGACGTTGCAGGTTGTGAAGAAGCCAAGGAGGAAGTTTCCGAGCTGGTGGAATTCCTGCGCGATCCCAGCAAGTTCCAGAAACTGGGGGGGCGTATCCCGCGCGGCGTGTTGATGGTGGGAAATCCGGGTACGGGTAAGACGCTCCTGGCGCGTGCTATTGCTGGTGAAGCCAAGGTCCCCTTCTTCAGTATCTCAGGCTCCGATTTTGTTGAAATGTTTGTGGGGGTAGGTGCAGCCCGAGTGCGCGATATGTTCGAGCAAGCGAAGAAGCATGCTCCCTGCATTATTTTCATTGACGAGATCGATGCAGTCGGGCGTCAGCGTGGCGCGGGTCTCGGTGGTGGCAATGATGAGCGCGAACAGACGCTCAATCAATTGCTGGTGGAAATGGATGGTTTCGAAGGAACTGCCGGCGTGATTGTTATCGCCGCTACCAACCGTCCGGATGTGCTCGATCCTGCGCTGTTGCGTCCTGGCCGTTTCGACCGGCAGGTGACGGTCCCCCTCCCCGATATACGGGGCCGTGAGCAGATATTGCACGTGCATATGCGCAAAGTGCCGATCGCACCCGATGTACATGCTGAGACCCTCGCCCGCGGAACTCCCGGGATGTCCGGAGCCGATCTCGCCAATCTGGTGAATGAGGCGGCGTTGTTTGCTGCGCGCAGCAACAAGCGGCTCGTCGACATGGAGGATTTTGAGCGGGCCAAGGACAAGATCTTCATGGGTGCGGAGCGCAAATCTGTTCTGATGCCGGAGCGTGAGCGGCGTAACACTGCCTATCATGAATCCGGGCATGCGGTGGTTGCCCAGTTGTTACCCAAGACCGACCCGGTACACAAGGTTTCCATTATCCCACGGGGGCGCGCACTGGGCGTGACGATGCAACTGCCGACCGAAGACCGTTTCAGCATGGACCGTGAGGAAATCCTGCAGAATATTGCGGTTCTGTTCGGCGGGCGTATCGCCGAGGAAGTCTTCATGGGCCAGATGACGACCGGCGCATCCAATGATTTTGAGCGTGCGACAGAGATGGCGAGACGCATGGTCACCCAATGGGGCATGTCTGATTCACTTGGCCCGATGGTTTATGGCGAGAACGAGGGAGAAGTGTTTCTGGGTCGTTCCGTCACAACCCACAAGAATGTCAGCGAAGCGACCATGCAGAAGGTGGATATAGAAATTCGCCGCATCATCGATACACAGTACAGTCTGGCGCGCAAGCTGATCGAAGAAAACCGCGATAAGATCGAGGTTATGGCCAAAGCGCTGCTGGAATGGGAAACTATAGACGCGGAGCAAATCGGCGATATCATGGAAGGCCGGTCACCTCGGCCTCCCAAGCCAAGCAGGGCTGCTCCAACGCCGCCCAAGGATAATGCTCCTCCCACGGCGCCTGCGCCCACAGCGACACCAGCACAGGAAACTTAGGCAAGGAAGTTGCTATGATGCAGTAAACAACGAAAAAGGCGGTATGAAAAAGGCGGTTCATCCCGCCTTTTTCATCCGTCTTTTTTGTCCTGTCTTTTTCGTCCCATCTTTTTCATACCGCCTTTTTCCGGTTCATAGAAAAGAAAACTACTCCGCAATGGGTGAGTCCTGGTGTCACCATCTTCTATCCTGCCTGTAGAAATTTCCAGTCCCCCTCATCGCCCTCTTGTGATGGGCGTTGTCAACATAACCCCTGATTCTTTTTCGGATGGCGGCTTATTCGCTTCGACTGAGCATGCCCTCAGTCATGCTTTCCGCTTGGTCGAAGAAGGGGCAGATCTGCTGGACATCGGCGGTGAATCAACACGTCCTGGCAGCACCCCGGTTTCTGTTGAAGAGGAATTACGCCGGATCATTCCGGTGGTGGAGGCACTGGCAAACCAGAATGTGCAGGTTTCGGTCGATACTTCCAAACCCGAAGTTATGCGAGCTGCCATCGCCGCGGGGGCAGTGATGATTAACGATGTGAGGGCGCTCCAGATCCCCGGTGCGCTGGAGGCGGTCGCAGAAGGAGGTGTGACGGCTTGTCTCATGCATATGCAGGGCGAACCCGCCAATATGCAGGTCAATCCCCAATATGATGATGTAGTGCAGGATGTCAAGGCTTTTCTGAAGCGGCGTCTGGAGGCTGCGCAAGCCGCAGGTATTCTGCGGGAGCGATTGGTAGTCGATCCGGGCTTTGGTTTTGGTAAAAACCAGGTTCATAATATCGAACTATTACGCCATCTCGATCAGTTTCTCGATCTTGGAGTACCGATGCTGGTAGGTCTCTCGCGCAAATCGATGCTCGGAAAAATCACGGGCGGTGACATAAATAATCGGATTCATGGCAGCATAGCGGCAGCGCTGATAGCGGCGATGAAGGGGGCGGCCATTCTCCGCGTGCATGACGTCCGGGCAACCCGGGATGCGCTCGCCGTTTACAATGCCGTTTACGACCGAGGCTCTGCACGGGAGAATGCATCATCCGCTCACTTCACGGGGGAAACCCTCAGTTGAATTCAATTCATTTCGATAACCAATGGATTTCTTCCAATGACAAGAAAATATTTTGGAACTGACGGCATACGCGGACGCGTAGGAGAAGCGCCTATCACGCCCGAATTCGTGATACATCTGGGCTATTCTGCCGGCAAGGTTCTGACTTCCTCGGACTGGCATCTTTCAAAAGGAGAGCGTCCGGCAGTATTGATCGGCAAGGATACGCGCATATCAGGCTATATGCTGGAATCAGCGTTACAGGCCGGGCTTTCCGCAGCCGGGGTGGATGTCCTGCTTTCAGGCCCCATGCCCACTCCCGCGGTTGCCTATCTCACCCGTGCCCTGCGTTTGCAAGCAGGCATCGTCATTTCAGCTTCCCACAATCCTTTCGAGGATAACGGCATCAAGTTTTTTTCTGCCCTCGGGACCAAATTACCCGATGCGACCGAGCAGGAGATTGAAGCGGGATTAAATGCGCCTCTCAAGGCAATGCCGTCGGCGCAGCTCGGAAAAGCGCGGCGCGTCAATGACGCCAGAGGACGCTATATCGAGTTCTGCAAAAGCACTTTTCCAAATCACCTCGATCTGCGGGGGTTGCGGATCGTGGTCGATTGCGCCCACGGCGCCACGTATCAGATTGCCGGGCCTGTACTGCACGAACTGGGCGCCGATGTGGTAGCAATTGGAATTCATCCCGACGGTCTCAATATCAATCACGAGTGTGGGGCAACGCATGGCGCGACCCTGCAGGAAGCAGTCCGGCATCATCAGGCAGATGTCGGAGTGGCATTGGATGGGGATGGTGATCGCGTAATCATGACCGATGGCGACGGTGTGCTTTACGACGGCGACCAGTTGATCTACCTCATCGCGAAACATCGAAAACAAAACGGGCTGCTCAAGGGGGGGGTGGCGGGTACGCTCATGACGAATCTGGCGATTGAAAACGGGTTAAAGAAACTGGATATTTCTTTTGCGCGCGCGAACGTCGGCGATCGCTATGTGCTGGAACTGCTGCAGATAAAAAATTGGCAGCTGGGCGGCGAAGGCTCCGGCCACATTATCTGTCTCGACAAACATACCACCGGTGACGGAATCATTTCGGCACTACAGGTACTCTACGCGATACGTGATTCCGGCAAGAACTTGGCTGAGCTAGCATCGGACGTGACGCTCTATCCGCAGCAACTGATCAATGTCAGGGTGCCCAAGGGATTTGATGCGCACAACAGTCTCGCCATCAAAACCGCTCAGACAGAGGCTGAACGCGATCTCGATACCACGGGTCGGGTACTTCTGCGTGCTTCGGGTACGGAACCGTTGATAAGGGTAATGGTAGAAGGCGAGTCCGGGCAGAAAGTCAAACACTGGGCGGAGAAAATAGCGGAGGTTGTGCGAAATGCGGCGGCAGAGAGATGGGTTGAAAAGGCTGTGCCGAACTGAATCAAAGGACATCTTGCCTCTTTCCTCGGTCAAAGTTTTTTCTACCAGTTCTTTTTGGGAAAACTGATTCATGGAGGAATCCACCTTATCTGCTCTGGGTGCTGTGGGCACCGGATGTCACAAAAACGCAATACTCATGACCTAGCATGGCAGCTCAAAAAAAAGCATGGTCTGTTTAATTGAATGGGGAATGAAATGTTGAAATCTTTGAATCGGGTGGGACTGACAAGGTCAGCGGTGCTGGGCGCAGTGTTCAGTGCTGCCAATATAGGTATGATTGCCGGTGCGAATGCGGCAGGGCTGGTTAAGATAGATGGCTCGAGCACTGTTTTTCCCATTACCGAGGCGGTAGCGGAAGATTTTCAGAATGCGAAGAAAGGGGCGGTAAGAGTAACCGTCGGTATCTCCGGTACTGGTGGAGGTTTCAAAAAATTCTGCCGCGGCGAAACCGACATCGTGAATGCTTCCCGTCCCATTCTGCAGAAGGAAATGGAGGAATGCAAAAAATCCGGTATCCAGTATGTTGAAATGCCGGTAGCATTCGATGCGTTAACGGTGGTGATCAATCCCAAGAATGACTGGGCAAAAACGCTCACCGTCGCCGAGCTGAAGAAGATCTGGGAACCCGAGGCGCAAGGTAAAATCATCAAATGGAACCAGGCAAATCCGGCATGGCCCGATGAAAAACTGAAGCTCTATGGAGCGGGTGCCGATTCGGGCACCTTCGACTACTTTACCGAAGCGATCGTAGGCAAAACCAAATCCAGTCGAGGTGATTTCACTGCTTCCGAAGACGACAACGTACTGGTGCAGGGGGTCGCGAGCGACAAGAATGCGCTGGGTTTTTTCGGTTTTGCCTACTATGTTGAAAACCAGAAAAAGCTCAAGGCGGTGGCCATCGATTCGGGAAAGGGCCCTGTGCTCCCTTCCGAAAAAACAGTGGAAGATGGCAGTTATCAGCCTTTATCCCGCCCGATTTTCATTTACGTGAATATCAAGTCGGCGGAAAAACCGGAAGTCAGGGAACTGGTCGAGTTTTACATGAAAAATGCGCCTGAACTGGTGAAAGAAGTGAAATTTTTTCCGCTGCCACCGCAAGCCTATAGCACCAATCTTGAACATCTCAATAAAAAGAAGGTGGGAACCGTTTTCGGCGGACGAACGGAAACGGGTGTCAGAGTAGAAGAACTGCTCAAGCGCGAAGCGAGCCTATAACGACGGGTTCGTCTTCAGGACTCTGATTTCGAAGTTCCTGTTTCTACAGGTGGATGCGAATGGCGCGCAGATGCATCATTTCGCATCCCCGTTTTCCATTCCACCTGAATCCCCCAGAATCTCCTCCAACCCCGGATATAAAGCTGTTTTTCCTGGCATGTAAATCGCCCGCTGCACCTCCACTCCGCTGAATCCTGTAAAATCAGGATTTTTAAGTCAGTTCTTATTTATCAAAGGGAGAGACCGTGGCTGTAGTTCGTTTGCCGGATGGTTCGAAGCGTGTATATGAGCACTCTGTAACGGTGGGTGAAATTGCAGCTTCAATAGGCGCGGGTTTGGCTCGTGCTGCGCTTGCAGGCAAGGTGAACGGGAAGCTGGTCGACCTTTCCACCCGTATCGAAAATGATAGCGATGTAACCATCGTTACGGAAAAAGATGCGGAAGGGCTGGAAGTCATTCGTCATTCCAGCGCCCATTTACTGGCGCATGCGGTGAAAGAATTGTTTCCGGAAGCGCAGGTCACGATTGGGCCGGTAATCGAGGACGGCTTTTATTACGATTTTTCCTACAAGCGGCCATTCACCCCCGAAGATCTGGTGGCAATCGAGAAACGCATGGCTGAAATCAGCGTGCGCAACCTGAAAGTCGAGCGCCAGGTTTGGGATCGATCCGAGGCAATCAATTTTTTCAAGAACCAGGGCGAACACTATAAGGCGCAGATCATCGAAGCCATTCCCGGTGATGAGGACGTTTCCCTGTATTCTCAGGGAAATTTTACCGATTTGTGCCGCGGGCCACATGTCCCCACCACATCCCGCCTGAAGGTTTTCAAGCTGATGAAACTTGCGGGCGCTTATTGGCGTGGCGATTCGCATAACGAAATGTTGCAACGGATCTATGGCACCGCATGGACCAATAAAGACGATCAGAACGCCTACCTGCGCCGTCTTGAAGAGGCGGAAAAACGCGACCACCGCAAGCTCGGCAAGCAGCTAGGTCTGTTTCACCTTCAGGAAGAAGCGCCTGGTATGGTCTTCTGGCACCCGAAGGGATGGGTTATCTGGCAGCAGGTCGAACAGTACATGCGGGATATCTTCCGCAATAACGGCTATCTCGAAATCCGCACGCCCTCCGTACTGGACAAGGGTTTGTGGGAGCGTTCCGGACACTGGGAAAACTTCCGCGAGAATATGTTCGTAACGCAGGCCGAAGACCGGGAATTTTCCGTCAAGCCGATGAATTGTCCGGGGCATGTGCAGGTGTTCAAGCAGGGACTGAAAAGTTATCGCGACCTGCCGCTTCGACTCGCGGAATTCGGTTCCTGTCACCGTAACGAGCCCTCCGGCGCACTGCACGGGATCATGCGGGTGCGAGCGTTCACTCAGGACGACGCTCACATCTTCTGCACAGAGTCCCAGGTGCAAGATGAGGCCGTCCAGTTTATCGATCTGTTGCAGAAGGTTTACAACGATTTTGGCTTTAATGACATCCTGGTGAAACTTTCCACCCGTCCCGCAAAGCGCGTAGGTTCCGAGGAGCAGTGGGATAAGGCGGAAGAGGCGCTGCGATCCGCGTTGAATCACAAAAACCTCATCTGGGAACTGCAACCCGGTGAAGGTGCGTTCTACGGGCCGAAAATAGAGTTTTCACTCAAGGACAGTATCGGCCGCATCTGGCAGTGCGGCACCTTGCAACTGGATTTTTCCATGCCGGAGCGTCTCGGCGCAGAGTTTGTGGCTGAGGATAACTCCCGGCAGATACCGGTAATGCTTCACCGCGCAATCCTCGGCTCACTGGAGCGTTTTATCGGCATTCTTATCGAAAATCATGCGGGAGCATTGCCGCTATGGTTGTCACCGGATCATGCGGTCGTACTGAATATCTCGGAAGGGCAGGCCGATTACGCCAGAGAAGTGACCGAAGAACTCAGGCGGGCCGGTATTCGAGCGTATGCGGACTTGAGAAATGAAAAAATAACTTATAAAATACGGGAGCATAGTCTGCAAAAACTGCCCTATCAAATCATCGTGGGTGATAAGGAAGTAGCAGCGCAGAGGGTGGCTGTACGTACCCGCACTGGCTCTGACCTTGGTCAGATGACGTTGCCGGCGTTGGTGGACCGGCTTGAGGAAGAGATCCGCACCCGGGCAGGGGCGGCTTGATTTATTAATAGATTCTGGGAGTTACTATAGTTCAGGAAAAAGCAGCACGCATCAATTACGAGATTACTGCACTCGAGGTGCGCTTGATTGGTGTAGATGGAGAGCAGCTAGGTATTGTCCCTCTGGCAGTCGCCAACAATCTGGCGGAAGAAGCGGAGGTGGACTTGGTTGAAATCGCACCTACCGCCAAACCTCCCGTATGCCGCCTGATGGATTACGGGAAATTTCGGTATCAGGAAAGCAAGAAAAAGCACGAAGCCAAGCTCAAACAGAAGCAGATCCAGATAAAGGAAGTCAAGTTTCGTCCCAATACCGACGAGGGTGATTACAACATCAAGCTGCGCAATCTGATCACCTTCCTGGATGAAGGCGATAAAGCAAAAATTACCCTCCGCTTCCGCGGTCGGGAAATGGCGCATCAGGAATTTGGAGTGCGGTTGCTGGAGCGGATAAAAGGCGATCTGGAATCGCATGCGGTAGTGGAGCAATTTCCCAAAATGGAGGGGCGCCAGATGGTGATGGTGTTATCTCCACGAAAGAAAGAAGTAAAGAACTCCAAGGAAGTAAAGACCTCCAACCCAAAGGAAACCAAACCGACGGCTGCCACAGAAAGCCAGCCTGAGCGGCGTTAAACGCACTCATTTTCCACAATTTCAGGTTCATCCGGTACCGGATCTGTACCTGTCCTGTTGGATAGAAATCGGGAGATGCGCGACCGGGATATAGCGTTCAGGATGGGGGCAGGTATGGTGATTTCCCGTCGGTCTGACACAGTTTCATTTCATTGAAAACAAGTGACTCCAGGGTTTAAAGCGTTCCATTCGGGAAACACCTTGTGTCATGTTAAAGCAGGAGCAAAGTAATGCCAAAGATGAAAACAAAGAGTGGTGCGGCGAAACGTTTTACGGTGAGAGCGGGAGGTACCGTGAAGCGTTCGCAGGCATTCAAGCGTCATATTCTTACCAAGAAAACGACGAAAAGCAAGCGCCAGTTGCGGGGTTCCGTGAACGTGCACTTCAGTGATGTGGCGTCTGTACGCGCCATGATGCCGTACGCCTAGGAGGAGACTGATATGCCAAGAGTGAAACGTGGTGTAACAGCTCACGCCCGCCACAAGAAAATACTGGACCTGGCGAAAGGTTATCGGGGTCGCCGCAAGAACGTCTATCGCGTAGCGAAGGAGGCGGTGATGAAGGCGGGGCAATACGCCTATCGCGATCGCCGTCAGAAGAAACGCGAGTTTCGAGCCCTTTGGATCGCCCGCATCAACGCCGCTGCCAGGGAGTGCGGTTTGTCGTACAGTGTGTTCATGAACGGCCTGAAAAAGGCCGAGATCGAAGTTGATCGCAAGGTCCTGGCGGATCTGGCGGTATTCGACAAGCCGGCCTTTGCAAAAATAGCGGAACAGGCCAAGGCCAGTTTGGTCGTTTAGAGGCGTTTTTGCAAGCCCGGCGTGAACTCGGGGCTTCGTTCGCGTTTCCGGGATTAAAAGACTGGGAGGAGGCTAAAGGCAAAAACGCCTGGCCTCCTCTTTTCATATGCAGAGTCCAATTTGATCAAACTTATTTGAATGACTCACCTGGATCATCTTCTTGCTGAAGCAATTGAGCTGTTCAATCGAACAGATGACATGACCGAGCTGGAACAGGTCAAGGCTCGATATCTGGGCCGGCACGGGCGACTGACCGAACTGCTCAAGGGATTGGGCAAGATCCCGCCGGAAGAGCGCCCCGCAGTGGGAAGCCGTATCAATCAGGCGAAGGAGGCGCTGGAGGCAGCGCTGAGCGGTCGCCGTGAGGCGATACAGGAAAAGAAGCTGGAAGAGCAGTTAATAGGGGAAAAGCTGGATGTCACTTTGCCGGGACGTGGAACGGGAATGGGTGGACTCCACCCCATCACGCTCGCGCTCGACCGGATTCAGTCGCTGTTTCATTCCGTCGGATTCACGGTAGCTTCCGGCCCCGAGATCGAAACCGATTTTTATAATTTCACCGCGCTGAATATTCCGGAAAACCATCCCGCCCGTGCCATGCACGATACTTTCTATGTCGATGACGAAAACGGCGGCGCAGGCGAGCACCTATTGCGCACCCACACGTCACCCGTTCAAATACGGTATATGGAAAGCAATCCCCCTCCCCTGAAGGTGATTGCGCCAGGGAGGGTTTACCGTTGCGATTCCGACCTGACGCATACCCCGATGTTTCATCAGGTGGAAGGTTTATGGATTGATGAAAGTGCCAACTTCTCGGCTTTGAAAGGCATCCTGTCTGATTTCATGCAGCATTTTTTCGAGCGCGACGATCTGCCGGTGCGTTTTCGCCCTTCTTTTTTCCCTTTTACCGAGCCTTCAGCCGAAATGGATATCGGTTGTGTAATGTGCAAAACCGGCTGTCGCGTATGCAGCTACACCGGGTGGCTGGAAGTGCTGGGATGTGGAATGGTACATCCCAATGTCTTCAAGCATGTCAACATAGACAGCCAAAAGTATGTCGGCTTTGCTTTTGGTTTAGGCGTCGAGCGTCTGGCGATGCTGAGATATGGGGTAAACGACCTGCGACTGTTCTTCGAAAATGATTTGCGGTTCCTGAAACAGTTCAACTGAACCTCAGATCAGGAATATAAAAAGAAAAAATATAAAAATCCACACGAAAAATAATGCATGGTGACATGCGATGGATTCAGATCCCTTAAAAGTGGCTGTGGAGCAATCTTTGGTCGCAGGGTCAGTGTGTGAGAGTATTTAAAGCCGGAGACAAGACCGGGAAGACGTTCATTTCTCCGCTGAACGGTAAAATTTATGAAATTTTCAGAAAACTGGCTGCGTACTTTTGTAAATCCTCCTTTATCGACGCGTGATCTTGCCCATGCACTGACGATGGCAGGACTGGAAGTCGAGAGCGTCCAGCCGGTTGCGCCGGCCTTTGACAAGGTGGTGGTAGCGGAAGTGTTGTCCGTCCAGAAACATCCCGGTGCGGATCATCTGCAGGTTTGCGAGGTGAGAACCGAAGTAGATAATGCAGGAAATAATGCGCCCCTGCAGATTGTCTGCGGCGCCACTAATGTTCATACCGGTATAAAAGTGCCATGCGCTCTTCCAGGAGCGCAATTGCCGGGTATGTCCATAAAGCAGACCAGGATACGCGGAGTCGAATCCACGGGAATGTTGTGTTCAGCCAAAGAACTGGGATTGGAGGATGCTTCGTCCGGTCTGTTGCTGCTTCCGTCCGATGCGCCAGTTGGAACAGATTTTCGCGCGTATTACGACCTCGAAGACAACCTTCTCGCTCTCAAACTCACGCCGAACCGCGGCGATTGCCTGGGATTATCCGGCATAGCAAGAGAAGTGGGGGCAATTACTTCCCAAAATCTCCAAACTGTCGAAATTAAGCCTGTGCCAGCACAGGCTGCCGAAACCCTGGCAATACATGTGGACGCGGCTGCCGCCTGTCCACTCTATTGTGGTCGGATAGTACGCGGCATTTCTCTTGATGTCGCTACGCCGCAATGGATGGTGCAGCGACTGGAACGCAGCGGGTTGCGCGCTATCAACGCGGTGGTGGACGTGACCAATTATGTCATGCTGGAGACGGGTCAGCCCCTGCACGCTTTTGATCTTGCAAGGATCCGGGGTGGTCTCGCCGGTTCCATCCATATCAGGTTCGCCACACCGGGGGAAAGTATTGAATTGCTGAATGGCGAGAATCTTGTGCTGCAACCCGATATGCTGGTTATCGCAGATGAGGGCAAGCCGCTGGCGCTGGCCGGTATCATGGGTGGGAATGAAAGTGGAGTCACATCTGGGACCATCGACTTGTTTCTGGAGAGCGCTTTTTTCAGCCCCGAGGTTATCGCCGGCAAATCCTTTTCGCTCGGGTTCAGCTCGGATTCGGCCTATCGGTTCGAACGGGGCGTCGATTTTGGCGCCACACGCGCAGCAATGGAGCGCGCAACCAGCCTGATTCTGGATATCTGTGGGGGCCGGGCCGGACCAATTACTGAACTCCGCGGGAGTTTGCCAATGCGTAATCCCATTCGCCTTGATTTGCGGCGAGTCGGACGAGTGTTGGGTGTAGAGCTGGATGAAGGCCACGTGGCAGAACTGTTGCACCGACTGCAGTTCGGTTTCCTGAATACAGACGCGGTATTTTATGTGACGCCTCCAACTTACCGATTCGATCTTGCCATAGAGGAAGACCTGATCGAGGAGTTGGCGCGTATGTACGGATACAACCGTATAGCTGCGACCATGCCGCGAGCGAAACTCGACATACTTCCTGCTCCCGAAACCCGGCGAACACGATCAAGCCTGCGACAAATTCTGGTGGCTCGGGATTACCAGGAAGTCATCAATTATGCTTTCGTCGAAACCTCATGGGAAACGGAGTTGGCGGGTAACAGGACGCCTGTCGCGTTGAAGAACCCTCTGTCCAATCAATTGGCGGTGATGCGCAGCAGCCTTCTGGGGGGACTCATCTCTAATCTCCAGTTCAATCTCAACCGTAAACAATCCAGGATTCGCCTGTTTGAAATCGGTGGTTGTTTCCAGAAAGATGGGCAGACCTACTCGCAACAGGAAAAGCTGGCAGGACTCTGCTATGGAGACGTCGTGGAGGAGCAGTGGGGCTTGCCTGCCCGCCCGGTGGATTTCTATGATGCAAAAGCCGATGTTGAGGCGCTGTTGTGGCCCGGAGAGCTTGGCGCCACTGCCGTGCGTCATCCAGTCCTGCATCCGGGCAAGTCTGCGGAGGTTTTCATAAATGGTCGTATTGGCGGTTTTCTGGGGGAGCTTCACCCCCGCTGGCAGCAGAAACTGGGTCTGACGCAATCCGTCGTTCTATTCGAATTGAACATGGATGTCCTGCTGGCGCGCACGCTGCCAAAGGCTTCCGAAATTTCCAAATATCCCCCGATCCGGCGCGACATCGCCGTGCTCGTGCCGAAGGATGTCAGCGTGCAGGCGATACTGGACAGCATGCGGAGCGAAAAATTACCCATCATTTCTGAAATTGCCCTCTTTGACGTATACCAGGGAAAAGGGGTGGAAGGCGACAAAAAAAGTCTTGCATTCCGTATGTTATTACAAGATACTGAAAAAACTTTAACTGACGCACAAGCTGATCAGGCAGTCACAAAGCTGATAGGTATTCTTGAAAACAGGTTTGGGGCAAGACTGCGCAGTTGACCGGAAGATAGAACACGATGTTTGAGAGTAATAAAAGTGAGAGGGAGACTATGACCTTAACCAAGGCCGAACTGGCGGATTTGCTCTTTGAAAAAGTCGGTTTCAACAAACGCGAAGCCAAGGACATGGTGGAGTCTTTTTACGAAGAAGTTCGCATTGCGCTGCAAAATGGCGACGGGGTCAAGCTATCGGGGTTCGGCAATTTCCAGTTACGCGACAAGCCCCAGCGTCCCGGCCGAAATCCCAAAACAGGTGAAGAAATTCCTATTACTGCCCGCAGGGTAGTTACTTTCCACGCAAGCCAGAAACTGAAGGCGATGGTTGAAAAGAATCAGCATGGCAAAGATAACGCCTGATACCCCGCTTACCCCTATTCCAGCCAAACGCTATTTCACGATTGGCGAAGTAAGCGAATTATGCGGTGTAAAGCCGCATGTATTGCGTTATTGGGAGCAGGAGTTTACGCAACTGAAACCAGTCAAGCGCCGGGGCAATCGGCGCTACTATCAACACCACGAAGTGCTGCTGATTCGCCGCATTCGGGAGTTGCTCTATGAGCAGGGCTTTACCATCCACGGTGCCCGCGCCCGCCTGGGCCAAGGTTTCGTCAATCCCATGCCGGTTGCCTCACTTTCCTCATCTATCGATCTGGCGTCGCTACGGAGCGAGATCCAGGATGTGCTGGGGTTGCTCCGCTCCTGAGCTCTCTCTTTTTTCAATTTCATGGACTGTAAGATGTTGGTAAAGCGCTGGCTGACATTCGACTGATGTCCGTTGAGGACTATCCGCAGGTTTCTAACCTTTCGAGTTTATTGTTATAATTCGCCACGTCGGGGCGTAGCGCAGCCTGGTAGCGTACTTGCATGGGGTGCAAGTGGTCGGAGGTTCAAATCCTCTCGCCCCGACCAGTCAAGCTTATCAACAAGTACTGTCATGCGCAGTGGGGTTGAGCGCATCTATCTTCCCTCCTATAAGCTGAAACGATCACCTGAGGCATGTTCAAATGCGCATACTGCTCAGTAACGACGATGGGTATTTTGCGCCAGGTCTCTCTTGTCTTGCGGAAGCGCTTTCCGCCATTGCGGACGTCGTAGTCGTTGCCCCGGAGCGCGACCGAAGCGGCGCCAGTAATTCGCTTACGCTGGACCGGCCTCTCAGTCTTCGCAAATCTCACAACGGGTTCTATTACGTCAATGGCACGCCGACGGACTGCGTGCATCTGGCGGTTACAGGCATGCTCGACACCCTGCCTGACATGGTCGTATCCGGAATCAACGATGGCGCCAATATGGGGGATGACACCATTTATTCCGGGACGGTAGCGGCGGCTACTGAAGGCTTTTTACTTGGTGTACCTTCCCTTGCCATTTCACTCGCCGGTTTTTCGGCCGGAAATTTTCCTACTGCCGCGCGTGTCGCAACTGAAATAGTGCGTCGCTTTGAAACAGATAAACTTCATGGACCGGTGCTGCTGAACGTTAACGTACCTGATATCCCATACGATGAGTTGCAGGGCCTGGAGGTTACGCGGCTGGGGCGCCGGCATAAAGCGGAACCCGTAGTAAAATATAAAACCCCACGCGGCGAGACAGTATATTGGGTGGGTGCGGCAGGGCCCGCGCAGGATGCCGGAGAGGGGACAGATTTTCTCGCGATTCAGCGCAAGCGCGTGTCGGTGACCCCCTTGCAGATCGACCTCACGCGGTATGGGCAGTTGGACGCGGTAAAGGAATGGCTGAACAGTCACGCTCTTGCCAGCATGCGGAGTTGAAGGCAGATCGGGATTGAAGGTTGACCATTCCGGAATCGGCATGACTTCACAGCGCACGCGGGCGCGCATGGTTGAGCGGCTGCGCACGCAGGGTGTTACGGATGAAGCAGTGCTTGAGGCCATGATTACCGTTCCTCGTCACATCTTTGTGGAGGAAGTACTGGCAAACCGTGCTTACGACGACGTCGCGTTGCCGATCAATTTCGAGCAGACGATTTCGAATCCGTTCACTGTGGCGAGAATGAGCCAATTGCTTCGCGCCGGTTCCAATCCTAGCAAGGTGCTTGAGATTGGTACGGGTTCCGGCTATCAGACTGCGATACTGGCGCAGTTCTCGCGAGAGGTCTATTCGGTCGAGCGAATCGGGCCTCTGCTGACGCGCACTCGCGGACGGTTAGGAGAGCTGCGCATCAACAATGTGCGCCTGAGGCATGCTGACGGTCTGCTTGGCCTTTCCCAGGCGGCGCCGTTTGACGGAATCATTCTCACGGCTGCAACACCACACATACCTCCCGCACTACTTGAACAATTAGCCATTCATGGCAGAATGGTATTTCCCAGGGGAACCAGTGAGCAAGTTTTGTGCGTTATCGAACGCAACTTGCAAGGTTATACTGAGACAATACTAGACGAAGTCAAGTTTGTCCCAATGATACCGGGAATCTGGCAGCGTTAGGAAACCGCAACGATATCGAGCGAGGAAAACGAGACAACAATGAGTGCTACACGAATCAGGTATATGAGTCTGAGCAGTAACCTTTCAGGCCTTGACGAAGATCTTCCTCGCACATTTTTCGCGCAGCGGCATGTTATCCCCTACTGTTTGTCCCTCGCATTATGCTTACTGATTGCCGGTTGTTCATCCACACCTCGTCAGGGGCCAATGAGTAACAAGGCCGTGCCGGACCGGCAAAAAAATGCCGTTTCAACATACTCTCAGCCTCAACGACCTGGCGTGCATATCGTTCGCAAAGGGGATACGCTCTATAGCATTGCGACCAGCAACAATATTAATCCCAGGGATCTGGCAGCGTGGAACAACCTCCCTGATCCAGGTGCAATCCGGATTGGCCAGGAAATCTTTTTATCCCCCGAGGGGCCGGTAGGGGCGCAGCCAACCCTGTTCGCCATTCAGGAGTCCGCCCCATCTTCGTCCGTAGTAGCGCCAGCATCGCCGGCACAAATCAGACAAGACAGTATGTCGATGCCGGAAGCAAGACAACCGGTCCCGGTTGGGAAGCTGAAAACAGAACCAAAAGCACTCAAGTTGCCTTACTCGGAACAGGCCCTTGCACAGGTGAAAAGCCGGGCGGATACAGCTCTGCCGGTAACGGTGGTAAAGGCCGCGCCGGCTATCGAAAAAACTATATCTCCCGAAATCAGTACGATTTCCATCTCTCCGTCGGAAGTTGTCAGAAATAATGCTCATGGCGAATGGGTATGGCCCTCCAAAGGCAGGGTATCCGACCTCTTCTCGGAAAGCACCAAAGGCATCGATATCGTTGGAATGAGAGGACAAGCGGTAACCGCGTCCGCAGGAGGGAAAGTTGTTTATAGCGGTGAGGGTCTGCGCGGGTACGGCAAACTGATCATTATCAAGCATAACGAAACCTATCTCAGCGCTTACGCACATAACAGCAAACTCCTCGTGAAGGAAGGGGAGACGGTGATCAAAGGACAGAAAATTGCTGAGATGGGAAGCACGGACGCTGGTCTTGTCAAGCTTCATTTCGAAATTCGGAAGAATGGCAAGCCGGTCGATCCTCTGAAATATTTACCGGGTATTTCCGGATGAATCGAGGATGAGCTCATGATGAACCAGCAAGAATACACTGACGAGGAAGAACTCTTCGAGAAGGAGGATTCGCTGGAGCAGGATGATGAGATTGCCGATACGCCCTCCAGCGCAGTAACAGACACATCCAGCGACTTTCTATTGACCGATGTTACTCAAATCTATTTCAATGAGATTGGCCATAACGCTCTGCTGACCGCGAAGGAAGAAGGGGAATTGACTCGCCGCGTCAGACAGAACGATTTTGCCGCACGGCAGAAAATGATTGAGTGTAATTTGCGACTGGTGGTCAATATAGCAAAACATTACACTAACCATGGCGTCGCCCTGCTCGATCTGATAGAAGAAGGCAACATGGGAATGATGCACGCCCTTGATAAATTCGATCCCGAACGAGGATTCCGCTTTTCGACCTATGCGACCTGGTGGATACGGCAGAATATCGAGCGTTGCATCATGAATCAGTCGCGAACCATTCGTCTTCCGGTCCATGTCATCAAGGATTTGAACATTATATTGCAGGCTGCCCGCCACCTTGAAGCACATACAGGAAAAGAACCCAAAGCGGAGGATGTTGCCCACCTGCTGGGGCGGAGGGTCAAGGAAGTGCAAAGAATGTTGTCTTTGAACCAGAGCATGATGTCACTGGATGCGCCGCTCGATGTTGATCCATTGCTGTCAATCGGTGACGCAATTGCGGATGACCAGAGCCCCGGTCCCGACCTTATGTGGGAGCAGTCCGAGATAAAAGGTCGGGTACAGGATTGGTTAAACCGGTTAAATGATAAGCAACGCTATATCATCGAGCAGCGCTACGGGCTCAACGGTTATGAAACCCAGACCCTGGAGCAACTGGCCGCAAGTCTCGATCTTACACGCGAACGCGTGCGCCAGATTCAACTGGAAGCGCTGCAAACCTTGCGTATGATACTGAGATGCGAGGGCGTATCGAAGGACGGCGTATTTTGAGGAACCGCTGATCAGATCTTCCGTAGCGCGCGTTGCGCCACTGGGGGATTTATTCAACGATTCTTTAAGTTTTTCAACCTTCTGGAGTCTTCAACCCCGGGCGCTCGACTCTGGTTTGATCGCTGCGGCGACAAACTTTCATTTCACCCATCTCGTTCGGTTTGGACTGTTTAAACTCTTTGGTTTAAACTTTGATTACCGAACTTATGACATTCATGCTTGTCTAAAGTAAAGGATATACTTGAGGCTTGGCTAGGGTTCGGCTTCGTTCCCAAACCATTTCCAAGTAAAGTAAGTAGTAAGTAGTAAGTAAGACTCTAAGTGTAAATCGCGCTTTCGAATATAAATCAGGGCTAACTCCCGACCTCGCCTTTTGCGATGAAATTTTCACTTTCCAAGATATATCACAATCACCGCCATGTCTGAACCACAATTTTTTGCCCCCGATCCGGGGTTGTGTACAGAAGAAGAGATTTCCTATCTAGTTCATACGTTTTATGCAACGGCCAGAAAAGATCCGCTGCTCGGCCCGATCTTCGAAGCTCATGTTACTGACTGGGATGCGCATTTCGTGCAGATGATCAATTTCTGGTCGATGAAACTGCGGGGAACAAGCAGGTTTCGTGGCGCGCCCATGCCTAAGCACGTAGCTCTGCCTGGACTGAAGCCGGAATTATTCGAACGATGGCTTCAACTTTTTCACCAGACCACGAGCGAAATGGAAAATGCCGATTTACAGTTCAATGCGGATATGCTGGCGCGGCATATCGGCAGCAGGCTTTGGCTAAGGTATCAAATGGAGCGCTACCCCAACAGGCAGCTGGTGGAGCTCTGCGGAGCGTAGTCCCTGCTCTGGGAGCCGCTAACGATAGTGCGGTCGTCCTGACGAAATCAGAAGTGGTGATTGAGTTGAAGGGAAATGATGTGTGCGTTCGTGTTGAATGAGCCGCGTACTACCTGAAGCGATGGGTTTGGGAAGGTGGGGCGCTCGATCTCTGCTCCTTTGAAGAACACATGTGAATATCCCACGTCGATCGACGTTCGTTCGCCAAGCTTCTGGTTGAGACCTACCGCTAACCAGAAACGATCGGAGTCCGGCAGACGTACGGATCGATCCCTGGGGTTACGCACAGGGGATTGGTCGTAGGCGAACCCGGCGTGGAGTCGAAGGCGGTCCGTATACTGATATTGCGCCCCAAGACCCACGCGGAAACTGTCTTCGAATCCCAGCCGTTCATTTGCGAGAATAGTGCCGGAAGCACGATTCGTGGCGACAATTGCCGGCACATGGCCCCAGCCCGTCCAGGTCAGGTCTGCAAGCAAGCGCAATCGATCGCTCATCATGTGTGAGATTGCCAACGACGCAGTGTTTGGAAGCTCGAGAGCAACCGAAGCAGGAATGACAGTGCCAGGCGCGCTCAGTCGGCCGTCCACTTTCAAATCCACCGTCGATCTGTAAGTCAGCCCCATGCGCGTGGACGGTGAAAACCGGAACATGACGCCAAGGTTATAGCCAAAGCCTACATCATCCCCTTTCATCTTTGTTTCAACGTCTACCGGAAGGGGCAGCAGGGATGTTGCGGGCACCATGCTGCGCAGATCCGCGTCAAATTTCACGATATTCAAGCCCGCGCCAATCGAGACATCCTCGCTCAACTGCCAGGCAAAGCTCGGATTGAAATTAATCGCCAATATTTCAGAGAATCTTCCCTGGTAACGGCCGATAAAGGTCTTGTTCCATTCCGTGGAGTTGCCAAAGGTGGGGGATACTCCCAATCCGAGGCGGAAGGCAGAACCCAGCGACATGCTCCAGTAAAAAGCGGGAATTGGCGAGAGGCCACCGGCCTGGCCGCCATTGTCGCCCAGGGGATAGCTGAGGAAAGGACTGCTGCCCGTATTCTTGAATCTCAAGGACCGGATGAGCAGGTTGCCCGCTCCGGAAACATGATGCCCGGGAGCAAGGTAGGTCATGCCGGCCGGATTGAAATAAATCGTGGATGCGTCTTGCGCGACAGCCGCCGCACCGGCATAGGCGTAGCCGTTTCCGGCTCCGTTCTGGTTTTGCAGAGCGAATCCTGCCGCGACAGCTCCATCGGCGACGAACATGGTTCCTGTCAACAGCAAAGGCATCAATAGTAATCTGGAGGGTTGCATGACTTGGGCCTGCTGATTTGAGAAGTTCTGTTGCTACCGGTTATCGATGCTTGCACACGTAATCAAGCATAGTCGATATTTCGGTTCTTGTTAAAAATTCTGTCCTGAGCATGCCGAAGGAGCGCATCCTGCAGCCCGGTACCTGGGATATGTAATGACAGGTTCCATGATTTTACTGAAAGTATCGAGGGCTTCGAGCCGCTCCGGGTAAAGCGGAGGCAGCCTTGGGGAGTAACACCATTCATGGAGTCATTGTTGCGATCGAGCAATTTGCTTTCATACCTGACTTGCATGACTTGCTGCACGGGCAGTGCCTGGGTAGGTATTCCTGTTTTCGGATATACTTGCCCTCATAAATATAATTTTCCCTGCAAGTGCATTGCGAAATGGAGCTGAAAACTCTGCCTCCGTTTTTATCCGTATCATCGGCCCTATTTGCGGGAGATGACCAGTATGTCAGGTATCAGGATGCGCTGATCTCTTGTCAAGGTTTCAGAGGAAAGCGCGGCACCGATCAAATTTTTATGTCACCACATGGGAGTGAAAACAATGAGCAATCAAAATACCGGTAGCGCCCCGTATGTTCTGCCACCTTTACCCTATGCAGATAACGCACTGGACCCCGTCATTTCGGCAAATACGCTTGGCTTTCACTACGGGAAACATCACAAGACATATGCCGACAATCTCAACAAGCTGGTTGCAGGTACAGATCTGGCGGATCTGTCTCTGGAGGAGATCATCACTTCCACAGCGGGCAAGGCAGACAAGGTAGGGATTTTCAATAACGCCGCCCAGGTGTGGAACCATACCTTTTATTGGAACAGTTTGTCCCCCAAGGGCGGTGGCGAGCCACCCGCCTCGCTGAAGCAAAAAATCGAGACTGCTTTCGGCAGCGTGGAGGTGTGCAAAAAGGAACTGGCGACGGCAGCCACAACCCAGTTCGGAAGCGGATGGGCATGGCTGGTAAACGATGGCGACAGGCTGCAGGTGATAAAGACGGGTAACGCAGATCTGCCGCTCACAAAAGGAATGAAGCCACTTTTAACGATCGACGTCTGGGAACACGCCTACTATCTTGATTACCAGAACCGGCGCGCGGATTATGTCAATGCCGTGCTCGACAAGCTGATCAACTGGGGCTTTGCCGCTGACAACGATAAATAATACCGCGACCTGCTGATGTGACGATACCAATTTCAGAACAAGTCGAAATTATCAAGCGTGGTTGCAGCGAGCTTTTGCTGGAAGACGAACTGGAGCAGAAGCTTGCCCTGAATCGTCCACTCAGAATCAAGGCTGGATTCGACCCTACAGCGCCGGACTTGCATCTGGGTCATACCGTTCTGCTGAATAAAATGCGCCATTTACAGGATTTAGGGCATCACGCCCTATTCCTGATTGGCGACTTCACAGGCATGATCGGCGATCCTAGTGGCAAGAATACGACGCGTCCTCCACTTTCCCGCGAGCAGGTAGCCGAGAATGCGAAATCCTACCAGGATCAGGTGTTCCGCATCCTTAAACGTGAGCAGACCGAGGTGGTGTTCAATTCTGCATGGATGGATAAGCTGAATGCCGTCGATCTGATCAAACTGGCTGCAACTCATACGGTCGCACGTATGCTGGAGCGGGATGATTTTGGCAAGCGTTACCAAAGCAACAAGCCCATTGCCATCCATGAATTTTTATACCCGCTGATTCAAGGCTATGATTCGGTCGCGCTCCACGCGGACATCGAACTGGGAGGCACCGACCAGAAATTCAATTTGCTGATGGGACGGGAGTTGCAGAAGCACTTCGGGCAAGCGCCGCAATGTGTTATCACAATGCCGCTTCTCGAAGGGCTGGACGGCGTCAATAAAATGTCCAAGTCCGCCGGCAACTACATCGGAATCACCGAAAGTCCGGGGAACATGTTCGGCAAGTTGATGTCTATTTCCGACGAATTGATGTGGCGATATATCGAGTTGTTGTCGTTCGAGCCGTTGAGCGTCGTTCGCCAGTGGCAGCAGGATGTAAGGAACGGACGCAATCCTCGCGACCTCAAGGTAACGTTTGCGCAGGAGATCGTTGCCCGCTTTCATAGCAGGCGAGATGCCGAAGCCGCTCTCGCAGATTTTGAATCGCGCTTCAGGCAGGGAGGGGTCCCGGATGATTTGCCGGAAAAGATACTGCAGGCCGGGAAAGAGGGACTGCCGATCGCGCAGTTGCTCAAACAGACCGGACTCACCGCCAGCACCACTGAAGCCTTGCGCATGATCGAGCAAGGGGGTGTAAAGTTAAATGGCGAAAAGGTGAGCGACAAAACTTTCAGGTTGTCCCGTGGTCAAATGGTGGTAGTGCAGGTGGGCAAGCGGAAGTTTGCCAAAGTAACAATCTGCGAAGAAAAATAAAAATTATCAAAAAACCCTTGACCGGGTATCTTGCGTCTGTATAATGCCGCCTTTCGCGTGATCCAGCAAGGTGGTGTAAAATCGAATGGCGAGAAAGTAAGCGACAAAACTTTTAAGCTGCCTTGTGGTCAGATGGTGATAGTGCAGGTAGGCAAGCGGAAGTTTGCCAGAGTAAGAATCTCCGAAGAAAAATAAAAAATTTATCAAAAACCCTTGACCGGGTATCTGGCGTCTGTATAATGCCGCCTTCGCTAGCTAACATTAGTAACAAAGTTTGTTAGCCAGCATCGCTCTTTAAAAATTTACAGCCGATAGGTGTGGGCACTTGAACGGGACATACGACTGTTTCGCCTTTCAGGCGAAACAGTCAGTTCCAAGAATCGAAGTGCTCGCACAACGTATCAAGATTCTGATCATCCCGATCACTCGGGAGAAACGGAATCGAATAACGTCAAGCGAGAGTTTTACCAGCATTGAACTGAAGAGTTTGATCCTGGCTCAGATTGAACGCTGGCGGCATGCTTTACACATGCAAGTCGAACGGCAGCACGGGGGCAACCCTGGTGGCGAGTGGCGAACGGGTGAGTAATGCATCGGAACGTATCCTTAAGTGGGGGATAACGCACCGAAAGGTGTGCTAATACCGCATAATCTCTGAGGAGAAAAGCAGGGGATCGCAAGACCTTGCGCTTTTGGAGCGGCCGATGTCTGATTAGCTAGTTGGTGAGGTAAAGGCTTACCAAGGCGTCGATCAGTAGCTGGTCTGAGAGGACGACCAGCCACACTGGGACTGAGACACGGCCCAGACTCCTACGGGAGGCAGCAGTGGGGAATTTTGGACAATGGGGGAAACCCTGATCCAGCCATGCCGCGTGAGTGAAGAAGGCCTTCGGGTTGTAAAGCTCTTTCAGCCGGAACGAAACGGTCACGGTTAATACCCGTGACTACTGACGGTACCGGAAGAAGAAGCACCGGCTAACTACGTGCCAGCAGCCGCGGTAATACGTAGGGTGCGAGCGTTAATCGGAATTACTGGGCGTAAAGCGTGCGCAGGCGGTTTTGTAAGTCAGATGTGAAATCCCCGGGCTTAACCTGGGAACTGCGTTTGAAACTACAAGGCTAGAGTGTGGCAGAGGGGGGTGGAATTCCACGTGTAGCAGTGAAATGCGTAGAGATGTGGAGGAACACCGATGGCGAAGGCAGCCCCCTGGGTTAACACTGACGCTCAGGCACGAAAGCGTGGGGAGCAAACAGGATTAGATACCCTGGTAGTCCACGCCCTAAACGATGTCAACTAGTTGTCGGGTCTTAACGGACTTGGTAACGCAGCTAACGCGTGAAGTTGACCGCCTGGGGAGTACGGTCGCAAGATTAAAACTCAAAGGAATTGACGGGGACCCGCACAAGCGGTGGATTATGTGGATTAATTCGATGCAACGCGAAAAACCTTACCTACCCTTGACATGTGCCGAAGTCCGCCGAGAGGTGGATGTGCCCGAAAGGGAACGGCAACACAGGTGCTGCATGGCTGTCGTCAGCTCGTGTCGTGAGATGTTGGGTTAAGTCCCGCAACGAGCGCAACCCTTGTCATTAATTGCCATCATTCAGTTGGGCACTTTAATGAAACTGCCGGTGACAAACCGGAGGAAGGTGGGGATGACGTCAAGTCCTCATGGCCCTTATGGGTAGGGCTTCACACGTAATACAATGGCGCGTACAGAGGGTTGCCAACCCGCGAGGGGGAGCTAATCTCAGAAAGCGCGTCGTAGTCCGGATCGGAGTCTGCAACTCGACTCCGTGAAGTCGGAATCGCTAGTAATCGCGGATCAGCATGTCGCGGTGAATACGTTCCCGGGTCTTGTACACACCGCCCGTCACACCATGGGAGTGGGTTCCACCAGAAGCAGGTAGTCTAACCGCAAGGAGGGCGCCTGCCACGGTGAGATTCATGACTGGGGTGAAGTCGTAACAAGGTAGCCGTAGGGGAACCTGCGGCTGGATCACCTCCTTTCTAGAGAAATTCCCGTTTGAGTGCCCACAACCTATCGGTTGTTTAGAAAAGCAAGGCTAGGGGGATAAGGAAATAGGCTTGAGAATCACAAAAGGCCATCTCTTTGTTTCCAGGCTCTGTTCAGGGTCTGTAGCTCAGTTGGTTAGAGCACACGCTTGATAAGCGTGGGGTCGGTGGTTCAAGTCCACCCAGACCCACCAACTAAAAGGGGGTGTAGCTCAGATGGGAGAGCACCTGCTTTGCAAGCAGGGGGTCATCGGTTCGATCCCGTTCACCTCCACCAATCAGAAAAGCAATTACCTATTAGAAGCCAGAAGTAAACGGAAAGGTTTACTTCTGGTTTTTAACCAGCGGCTGTATTTCGGGAGCATTCAGGTTTTCAAGGTTGTTTTATTCAACCCTGAATTCTTGTATTCGGTTCCCGACGTTCTTTAACAATCTGGAAGAAGTAAATATTCCGTATCTATGGATACGCTACCCTTAACTGGATTGCGTTTTTCAAGGAGCGGAATAATGGGTTAGATTGTATCGACGTATCGCATTTTTAGTCGGATGCGATGCGAAGCAAACACCTGTAACCACTGGTTTGGAAGATGAAAAGGAGTCTGTTTTTCAACGACATCCGATTTGGCTTCTAAAGCCCTTAAGGTTATAGGATCAAGCGAATAAGTGCATGTGGTGGATGCCTTGGCGATTACAGGCGATGAAGGACGTGGAAGCCTGCGAAAAGCTTCGGGGAGCTGGCAAACAAGCTTTGATCCGGAGATGTCCGAATGGGGAAACCCGGCCCGCAAGGGTCAACCTTGGCTGAATATATAGGCCAAGCGTGGCGAACCTGGTGAACTGAAACATCTAAGTAACCAGAGGAAAAGAAATCAACCGAGATTCCCAGAGTAGTGGCGAGCGAAATGGGAGCAGCCTCCAATTTTTAGCACTCGAACTAGTCGAACCGTCTGGAAAGTCGGACCATAGTGGGTGATAGCCCCGTAGGCGAAAGTTTGAGTGTGGAACTAGGATTGGAACAAGTAGGGCGGGACACGTGAAATCCTGTCTGAATATGGGGGGACCATCCTCCAAGGCTAAATACTCGTAATCGACCGATAGTGAACCAGTACCGTGAGGGAAAGGCGAAAAGAACCCCGGGAGGGGAGTGAAATAGATCCTGAAACCGCATGCATACAAACAGTGGGAGCGGACTTGTTCCGTGACTGCGTACCTTTTGTATAATGGGTCAGCGACTTACATTCAGTAGCGAGCTTAACCGTATAGGGGAGGCATAGCGAAAGCGAGTCTTAATAGGGCGATCAGTTGCTGGGTGTAGACCCGAAACCAGATGATCTACTCATGGCCAGGATGAAGCGGGGGTAACACCTCGTGGAGGTCCGAACCCACTAATGTTGAAAAATTAGGGGATGAGCTGTGGGTAGGGGTGAAAGGCTAAACAAATCTGGAAATAGCTGGTTCTCTCCGAAAACTATTTAGGTAGTGCCTCACGTATCACCTTCGGGGGTAGAGCACTGTTATGGCTAGGGGGCCGTTTAGGCCTACCAAACCATGGCAAACTCCGAATACCGAAGAGTGCGAGCGTGGGAGACAGACATCGGGTGCTAACGTCCGGTGTCGAGAGGGAAACAACCCAGACCCTCAGCTAAGGTCCCAAAGACACAGTTAAGTGGCAAACGAAGTGGGAAGGCTAAAACAGTCAGGAGGTTGGCTTAGAAGCAGCCATCCTTTAAAGAAAGCGTAATAGCTCACTGATCGAGTCGTCCTGCGCGGAAGATGTAACGGGGCTCAAACTGTGCACCGAAGCTAGGGATCTACACGCAAGTGTAGATGGTAGGAGAGCGTTCCGTAGGCCTGCGAAGGTGGCTTGAGAAGGCTGCTGGAGGTATCGGAAGTGCGAATGCTGACATGAGTAGCGATAAAGGGAGTGAAAGGCTCCCTCGCCGTAAGCCCAAGGTTTCCTGCGCAACGTTCATCGGCGCAGGGTGAGTCGGCCCCTAAGGTGAGGCAGAAATGCGTAGCTGATGGGAAACTGGTTAATATTCCAGTACCTTTGTTCAATGCGATGTGGGGACGGAGAAGGTTAGCTCGGCCGGGTGTTGGATGTCCCGGTTGAAGCGTGTAGACGTGCTGCTTAGGCAAATCCGGGCGGCTTAGTTGAGGCGTGATAACGAAACACCCTTCGGGGTGCCAAGTGAGTGATACCCTGCTTCCAGGAAAAGCCACTAAGCTTCAGTTGAATGAAGACCGTACCGCAAACCGACACAGGTGGGCGGGATGAAAATTCCAAGGCGCTTGAGAGAACTCAGGAGAAGGAACTCGGCAAATTGACACCGTAACTTCGGGATAAGGTGTGCCCTCGGTACGTGTAGCGCCTCGCGCGTGAAGCGGAAGGGGGTTGCAAAAAAATGGTGGCTGCGACTGTTTAATAAAAACACAGCACTCTGCAAACACGAAAGTGGACGTATAGAGTGTGACGCCTGCCCGGTGCCGGAAGGTTAAGTGATGGGGTGCAAGCTCTTGATCGAAGCCCCGGTAAACGGCGGCCGTAACTATAACGGTCCTAAGGTAGCGAAATTCCTTGTCGGGTAAGTTCCGACCTGCACGAATGGCGTAACGATGGCCACACTGTCTCCTCCTGAGACTCAGCGAAGTTGAAATGTTTGTGAAGATGCAATCTCCCCGCGGCTAGACGGAAAGACCCCGTGCACCTTTACTGTAGCTTTACATTGGACCTTGACAACATCTGTGTAGGATAGGTGGGAGGCATTGAAGTGGGCTCGCTAGAGCTCATGGAGCCAACCTTGAAATACCACCCTGGTGTTGTTGGGGTTCTAACCTAGGTCCATTATCTGGATCGGGGACCGTGTATGGTAGGCAGTTTGACTGGGGCGGTCTCCTCCCAAAGTGTAACGGAGGAGTACGAAGGTACGCTAGGTACGGTCGGAAATCGTGCTGATAGTGCAATGGCAAAAGCGTGCTTGACTGCGAGACTGACAAGTCGAGCAGATGCGAAAGCAGGTCATAGTGATCCGGTGGTTCTGTATGGAAGGGCCATCGCTCAACGGATAAAAGGTACGCCGGGGATAACAGGCTGATTCCTCCCAAGAGTTCATATCGACGGGGGAGTTTGGCACCTCGATGTCGGCTCATCACATCCTGGGGCTGTAGCCGGTCCCAAGGGTATGGCTGTTCGCCATTTAAAGTGGTACGTGAGCTGGGTTTAAAACGTCGTGAGACAGTTTGGTCCCTATCTGCCGTGGGCGTTGGAAGTTTGAGAGGACCTGCTCCTAGTACGAGAGGACCGGAGTGGACGCACCTCTGGTGTACCGGTTATGACGCCAGTCGTATCGCCGGGTAGCTAAGTGTGGAAGAGATAACCGCTGAAAGCATCTAAGCGGGAAACTCGCCTCAAGATGAGACTTCCCGGGGGTTAAACCCCCCTAAAGGTTCGTCGAAGACTACGACGTTGATAGGTCGGGTGTGGAAGCGCAGTAATGCGTTAAGCTAACCGATACTAATTGACCGTGCGGCTTGATCCTATAACCTTAAGCAATAACAAGGTGTTTATAAGATACAATCGTCCCATTTACTTCTTCAAGATTGCGGTTTTCGATAAAAGCCAGAGCTGCCTACTGCTTTTGTCGAATGCCACTAAAAGTTACGCTTGGCGGTCATAGCACTTTGGACCCACCCCTTCCCATCCCGAACAGGGTCGTGAAACGAAGTCGCGCCGATGATAGTGTGTTTTCACATGCGAAAGTAGGTCACTGCCAGGCACCTTATAGAAAAAAGCCCCGACTCTTGCGAGTCGGGGCTTTTTTGTTGGTGTGTCGGAATCAGCGTATTCTTGCATGTGCAAGTTTCCCCGTCGAATTTCAGCATTCCATGACAAGGAGATCATCAGGCGAGAATATCATCATGAAACCACAGTGTTTTTTATTCCACCGATTTTTATCCCTGTTACTGGTGCTGGTGATCAGCTTCACAGCGGGACGTGTCGCCGCGCAGTCAGAGAATGAATCCTACCGGACAACGATAGGCAGTGATGGCGTGCAACACGTGAACATTCTGGCGGGCGACTATTTTTTCCGACCCAGGCACATCATCGTCAAAGTCAACACGCCTGTCATGCTTGTGGTTCGAGTAGAACAGAGCGTCATCCCTCACGGCTTGATGCTCAAGGCTTCCAAAGCGAATATCTCGATCGATGAGGATCTCAGCCGCGAGTCCCAAACATTCACTTTTACCCCGACCGCGCCAGGTAAATATGCTTTCTATTGTCCAAAGAAGCTGCTCTTTTTCAAGAGCCACAGGGAGCACGGGATGGAGGGGGTTCTGGAGGTTGTTGAGTAGCCGGGCGTGGATTGCGGCTTGTCCTCATGCGCTTGCCCCTCATAGGGCTCCCGCACGAACTCCTGTTCCCTCTTGTTCCAGGAAATAACACAAGAATACGGGACAAACCTGCCAGCCTGTCAGTGTATCTGCGCCGGAAAGAGATCGAAACGGGAAGGTTTGATGAAAACCTGATCGCCTCGCGTCAGCTGCAGTTCGCGAAAGCGCTCCCTGCTGATTTCGACTTCGATCAATTCCTTATCTTTGCCGTCATTGCGCATCAGCTCGAGGCGAACTATCGGGCCAACCGAGAGAATGTGGGATACATGCGCGGCAATTCCTCCCTCCCCATTCAAGGCATTGTCCACCTTCTCCACATGGATGTCGTGGGGGCGCACATAGGCCACTGCTGAGATTTCCTCGGCTTCAGTATGCTCCGGTGCATCGATTTCGATTCCCCCTATCCAGGCGCGACCGCGATGCAGCCGCCCGTGGAAAATATTCACCTTGCCCAGGAATTTGTACACGAACGGGCTCGCTGGATGCTCGTATACCTCATCCGGCGTACCGATCTGCTCGATTCGGCCTTCGTTCATGACTACAACCCGATCCGCGACCTCCAATGCTTCTTCCTGATCATGGGTGACGAACACACTGGTAACATGCATCTCATCATGGAGTCTTCTAAGCCATGAGCGCAATTCCTTGCGCACCTTGGCATCAAGCGCGCCGAATGGCTCGTCGAGCAGCAGAACCTTGGGTTTCACAGCCAAGGCCCGTGCCAGGGCGATTCTCTGGCGCTGGCCGCCGGAGAGTTGATGCGGGTAGCGGTCTGCCAGCCAGTCCAGTTGCACCAGTTTCAGCAACTCATGTACGCGCTGCCGAATCTCTGCTTCGGAAGGCCGAAATCTTTTCGGACGTACACGCAGGCCGAAGGCTACGTTTTCGAAAATAGTCATGTTCCGGAACAGGGCGTAGTGCTGGAATACAAAGCCAACCTGTCGCTCACGTACGTGCTGATCCGTTGCGTCTTCGCCCTGGAACAGGACCTGGCCGGTATCCGCTGCTTCCAGTCCCGCAATGACACGCAGCAGGGTTGTTTTCCCTGACCCTGAAGGGCCGAGCAGTGCGAGCAGTTCACCGGATTTTACTTCCAGGCTGACGTCGCGCAGCGCGGAAAAAGTCCCGAATTGTTTGGAAAGATTACGCATCTCTATGCTCATTCCTGTATTCCTGCGGTTACCGGTTTTTTTCCGGTTTTTGATTCAACGATAGTCTTCAATGCCAATGTGATCAGGGCAAGCAGTGCCAGCAGCGACGCCACGGCAAAGGCGGCCGCGAAGTTATATTCGTTATAAAGAATCTCGACATGCAGCGGCAAGGTATTGGTGCTCCCCCGGATATGCCCGGATACCACCGATACCGCACCAAACTCTCCCATTGCGCGCGCATTACAAAGGATGACGCCATAAAGCAGGCCCCATTTAATGTTGGGAAGCGTTACCCGGGAGAATATCTGCCAGCCGTTCGCCCCGAGTACCACGGCCGCCTCTTCCTCTTCGGTCCCCTGGGATTGCATCAGGGGAATCAGTTCGCGTGCGATAAAGGGAACCGTAACGAATAGGGTCGCCAGTACGATGCCGGGCACGGCAAAGATGATCTTGATGTCGTGTTCCGCCAGCCAGGGGCCTAGCCACCCCTGCAAGCCGAAAATAAGCACATAGATGAGCCCGGAGACGACAGGCGAAACCGAAAAAGGCAGATCGATGAGCGTGACAAGCAGGTTTTTGCCGCGAAACTCAAACTTGGCAACCGCCCATGCTGCCGCTACGCCGAATACCAGATTAAGCGGAACCGCAATGGCGGCGGCAGTCAGGGTAAGCTGAATGGCAGACACCGCATCCGGCTCCGTAATGGCGGAGACGTAAACATCCCAGCCTTTCCTGAGCGCCTCGTAGAAAACCGATATCAGCGGCACGAAGAGAAAGAGCGCCAGAAAGGCCAGGGCAAGCCCGATCAGGGACCACCGCACCCACACGGATTCCTCGATGGGCCGCACGCGACCTGAAGTGACGGGCAACGGAAGAGCGATAGCAGTCATCAGGATATCCTCATGCTCATACTGACGATGAACTCCGGCTGCGGCTCCACCATTGCAGCAGGTTGATGATCAGGAGCAACACGAAAGAAATCACGAGCATGACCACGGCCAGCGCCGTAGCGCCTGCATAGTCGTACTGCTCAAGCTTGGTAATGATCAGGAGCGGCGTGATTTCGGAAATCATCGGCATGTTCCCCGCAATAAAAATAACGGACCCGTATTCCCCGATCGCACGGGCAAAGGCAAGCGCAAAGCCGGTTATCAGTGCCGGAAAAATGACAGGGAAAATGACTCGCAGGAATGTCTGCAAGCGGCTTGCGCCGAGTGTAGCAGCTGCTTCTTCCAGTTCGGGCTCGAGGTCTTCCAGCACAGGTTGCACCGTTCGCACTACAAAGGGTAATCCGATAAACGTCAGCGCCACGAAGACCCCTGCCGGTGTAAAGGCGATCCTGAGGCCAAGCGGCTCCAGATACTGGCCGATCCACCCATTCCCCGCATAGAGCGCTGTCAGGGCAATACCGGCTACCGCGGTTGGCAGGGCAAATGGAAGGTCTACCAGGGCATCGATCAGCTTCTTTCCGGGAAAAGAGTAGCGCACCAGCACCCACGCGACCAGGAGCCCGAATATTGCATTGAGCAGCGCCGCAGCAAACGAGGCGCCAAATGTCAACCGGTAAGAAGCCAGCACCCTTGGTGTCGTCACCATATCCCAGAATTCGGGCAAGGTGAGCTCTGCCGTGCGAATAAATGCCGCCGAGATTGGAATCAGAACAAT
Organism: Nitrosospira sp. CT; assembly: GCF_059489795.1. Classification (NCBI taxonomy): domain Bacteria; kingdom Pseudomonadati; phylum Pseudomonadota; class Betaproteobacteria; order Nitrosomonadales; family Nitrosomonadaceae; genus Nitrosospira; species Nitrosospira sp. CT. The sequence goes on along the minus strand of NZ_JCAHZJ010000066.1, from coordinate 151,651 downwards.
CAGGCTCAGATAAAGCAACGTGAATCCAAGCGCCAGATTGAATCCGGGCAGAACGCTGTGTTGTCTGAACGTGCCCATTTCAGATTCCCGCCGCATCAATATAGTATTGAAGCGTCCTGACGCGCCCGCGGGAAGCCTCCGCGCTTCCGTACTCTGTTGCCGTAGCAGGCAGGAGCACGTCAAACTCAATCGCCTGCGCCGGGAGGCCGAGAAAACGCCCCTGGAGAAGATCTGCGCCTGCGCGAACAGCTCCTGTCAATTGCCGCGCTGTTTCGATCTCACGGAACAAAACCTGCGCGCCAAAGTGATGAATGGCGTCCACCAGCGGTCCTGCCTCGCCCAGCCTTTGAAGAACCGAGGCCTCCAACCGTACCATGTCCGGATACAGCGGATACAGGCTGGCAAGTTCCGCTACCCAATCGTCGCCAGCATCGTTGTGATTGATCGCTATGCGATAGCCGTGCGAGCGGTAATTGCTGATCACGTGTTTGAGCAACTTCCAGTTGCGGTTCACCTCAGCCGGAATTTCGATTACCACCCGGGAAGTCTCCACGTCGATGATGTCGAGGATTCTTTTGAACGCTCGGCCATGATCATCCTTCACGGCTTCAAGAAGGCGTGGCTGCACGGTGACAAAAAGATTGGCGTCATGCGAGCTCCCGCTGAAGTAGTTAAGCACGTGCACTGCGCGGCACAGCCGGTCAAAACGTACCAATGGGGCGTCTCCTTCCCCGAGAGAGAGGACTTTCCAGGGTGATAATGGATTTTCCTCATTCATGACAGAACGGATATAAGCCGCATGTCCTGCCACACTGCGTATTTTTGCATCGAATACCGGCTGAAATACGCTTGACAGCGAGCAGTTGAAAAAATGTCCCATGATGAAACCATTCTCCGCTCGCGTCACCGCATAATCGGTTGCTTCCTGGATGCGCGCCAATTCATCCTTTTTCTGTGATGAAGAAATGCTCACTTTCCATCTCCTTTCAAAATTTCCCGGACGTCAATTCCTGGACATCAGCAGGGTGTTTTTCCGGTTTTCAGTGCAGGCAGTACAGTTTGTGTTGTTATTTCTGATAAATCTGATCAAAAGTGCCGCCATCGACAAAATGAAGCTTGTGTGCATTCTTCCAGCTACCAAACGCATCGTCGATCGTGAACAGCTTGATGTCGGGAAACTGGCTTGCATATTTCGCCGCAATTGCGGCATTGGTGGGGCGATAGAAATTCTTCGCGGCAATCTCCTGGCCTGTGTCGGAATAGAGATATTGGAGATAGGCTTCCGCGACGGGACGCGTACCCTTCTTGTCGACGACCTTGTCTACCACCGCGACCGACGGCTCGGCAAGAATGCTGATGGATGGTGCGACAATTTCAAATTTGTCGGGTCCGAGCTCTCTGATGGCGAGGAATGCTTCGTTTTCCCAGGAAATGAAGACATCACCGATACCGCGCTCCACAAACGTCGTGGTCGAGCCGCGCGCGCCCGAGTCCAGCACAGGTACATTTCGGTAGAGCTTCGCTATGAACTCCTTCGCCCTGGCGTCGTCGCCGTACGTTCGCTTGCCGTATTCCCACGCGGCGAGGTAATTCCAGCGGGCACCCCCCGAGGTTTTCGGATTGGGGGTGATTACGGCTACGCCGGGCTTGACCAGGTCGTCCCAGTCCTTGATGTTCCTGGGATTGCCCTTCCGGACCAGCAGTACGATGGTCGAGGTGTAAGGCGTGCTGTTGTGCGACAAGCGCTTTTGCCAGTCCGCCGGCAACAGGTTGGCTTTTTCCGCGATTTCATCGATGTCCTTCGCCAGGGCAAGCGTCACGACATCAGCATCAAGCCCATCGATGACAGAGCGCGCCTGCTTCCCGGAGCCGCCATGGGACTGTTTTACGGCTACTTTTTCTCCCGTCTTGCCCTCCCAATGCTTCGCGAATGCCGAATTGAACTGCTGATACAGCTCGCGGGTCGGGTCATAGGACACATTCAATAATGTTTTATCTCCCCATGCATTACCTCCCACCAGGAGGATTGCGGCAAGGCTAGTCGTTATCCATGTTTTCATTTTCGTACTCTTCCTTCAGGCAAAGTGAAGCCAATAAGTGAAATCAATAAGTGTCAAATAATTAAAATGCGCTCAATACAACTTCAACGTAAAAAAAGTCCGAACTTCCCGGGCTTCTGCCCAGCGCCGCTATTTGCCGATTGCGCACAAACTCCCCGCTCGTGAAATGCGAGTAACCGATGGTCGTGTCGATGTGCTTTGCCAGCTTGTAGCGTGCCCGGATATCGAAATTGTGTCCGATAAAATCACCGCTGCTTCCCGTAGCATCGCGGTTGGAAAAACCGCCTCCATTAGTTCCGCTGCCTCTGAAGAGGTTATTGAGGCGATCGGTATCGCTAGCCAGCCAGTACCAGCTGTAGCCCCCATCGATACGCAGATCCTTGACCGGCTGGAACTCGAGCTTTACTTTCGGAGATTTGATATTCTCGAAAACGATGTAATCATCCGCCGACCAGGGCCGCGCGAAACCGAAGAACCGCTCAAAGCGGTTATTTACGTTGTCATTGGGATTGCGATCGCCGCTGGCATAACCGTAAAAGGCGCTGATACGCGGTTTCCAGGCGTGTTTGAGCGTATAGCCCAGCTCGGTAATGTATGCATGGGCCTGATGTTCCTGCGTCCCATTCCGGCCAAACTGGTAGATCAGGTTGAAATCGAAATCCAGGCCGGTATCGCCTATCTTGCCGTATCCCCGCAGGCCGGGAGAATGAATATGACGGTCGATTTCGCCCGTCTTGCTGCCGTCCTGCGTCAATCCCATGTAATAAGGCTGGAGCGTGATAAAGTCCGACCATTTGCGCCAGTGACCGATACCGCCATAGAACCATTGGTTCTCGATACGCTCGTCAAATTCCGTCAGCAGCCGCTGGACAGGCTGGTAGGCCCATAAGTCCCCCTCCCAATCGTTGACTTCCTGCCCCAGGTTGATGCGAAAACCTTCGAAGGTATTGGTCGTATTGCGCCATTCATTGCGGCCGATCAGACGTCGGTCGAGAGCCTCATAGGCCATGCGGCCCGCGCGCAACCTGAGCGGCCGCTGCTGTTTCAGGTCGTCCTGACCCAGTGCGCCCTTGAAATACAATTCGGCGTAAGCCTGGATGAGGTCATGCTCATTGAAATCACGGTCATCAGGTGGAAAATGGCCGTTGTAGCGGCGGGAATCCTGGAATTCCACCGCGCCGCGCAGCGGATCAAATATTTCGCGGATACCGAAGTAGGCGCGGGAGCGCAGCAGAAAGGGCTGGTCCAGCCTGAGTTCGGTGCGCCGTATATCGTTGCTGCGGAATTCGTAGCGGGTACGATGATCAATGCCCACATCCAGCCAGTAGATGTCCTTGAAAGCTTCAATGCCGGTTTTGCTCAGGGTGCGCACATAGCGCGGCGGATCGGATTCGGGTTGGGTCGAGTAGCTGCTGGAAGGCCTGAAGTAGCCCGTCGATTTTTTTTCCTCCTTTGTTGCCGCTGCCACTGTTTTTCCAGCCGATGTGTTTCCATCTGATTTGCTGCTTGCTCCCGGGGGATCGGCCTTTCCTTTTCCTTCAACAGGGACAGCACCGTTCTGAGCAAACCTGTTTTCCTGTCCCGTCATTTTGAATTTTTCGGTGTCAATCGCGTTTGCATCTGCCTGAACCCCGCTCCAAGGCAGTACCGTGAGAGCAAACGCAATGACTGTTCCCAGATAAAACTTCATTTCTCTCTCCTGTATCGCCCTCCCGGTTGCCGGGTCAGGTAGCGATATAATCTGTTTAATCTGTTTTATTGGGCCTCCAGTCATTTGGTCGGCTTTCGTGCCTGCGGCTTTCCGGTTTTGCATTATTCCCTTCATTTTCTCTGTCAGCCTCGGTACGCCTCACCCGGATTTTTTCCGGCACTCTATCTGGGTAATCTTGCCGTCATGAATTACCACCTCCACCGAGCCATACTCGATGCTTGCAATGGCATACAGAATCCGTTGTTTAACGTCCACAGGTATCCGCTTGCCTGATTGTCCAGGCTCATAATGCTTTTCTTCCAGATCAATAATTTCGGTGCTGGCCGACATGGTCTAAACAGTTGCAGAGTTTGTGGAAGCGACACGTTATCAGTGACCTCTTATAATTCAAACTAATATCATTTGATTTGCTTATCTGTTTTTTGCATATATAGCGTTACTGAGGGTGGGAAACAGGAACAGTGGGACCAAGGAGGCGGGAAAGCCGATTGATGTATGTTTGGGACTGTGGCAGCACTGTCCAAACCGCATCCAATCTGGGAAAATTACGAGTGCAGTTTTTCAGAAATCGAGACTGAGCCGCGAACGTAAGGAAGAGGCACCGTTACTCGATGAGTATCCTGAGAAGAGGTTGGAGCGGGAATGGGAATAGAGGCAGGAATGGGAATGCTGTCCAGGAAGGAGCAACATAACGTCAACAAACTGCACAAGCGGTTGAGACGGCTTGTGGGTACGGCGATAGCTGATTTCAATATGATCGAACCTGGAGATCGGGTAATGGTGTGTCTCTCAGGCGGAAAAGACAGCTATGTCCTGCTCGATATCCTTCGCAGCCTTCAGGCGCACGCAGCCGTACAATTCGAGCTGATTGCGGTAAATCTGGACCAGAAGCAGCCGGGCTTTCCGGAACACGTATTGCCGAACTATCTCACTTCCGTCGGCATGCCCTTCCGCATTGTCGAGCAGGATACATATAGTGTGGTGAAGCGCCTGATACCGGAGGGGAAAACCACTTGCAGCCTTTGTTCACGCTTGCGCCGCGGGGTCCTGTATCGCGTGGCAGGCGAGCTGGGCGCAACGAAAATCGCGCTGGGCCACCATCGTGATGATATTCTTGAAACCCTGTTTCTCAACCTGTTTCATGGCGGCAAGCTGAAAACCATGCCACCCAAGCTGGTAAGCGATGATGGCAGGCATATCGTCATCCGGCCGCTTGCCTACTGCAAGGAGAAGGACCTGGCTGCCTATGCGGAGATGGAAAATTTTCCGATCATTCCCTGCAACCTGTGCGGGTCACAGAAGAATATGCAGCGCCAGGCAGTAAAGGAAATGCTGCGGCAATGGGATAAAAAGTTTCCCGGCAGGCTGGAAAACATGTTCAGCTCTTTGCAGAACATCCAGCCCTCGCATCTGCTCGATTCCTCGCTTTACGATTTTCATGGACTCAAAACCGGGAACGGGCCAGTTGCCGATGGCGACAGGGCATTCGACCCCGAGCCCTTCGAGCCGGGTATGGAAGAGCTCCTGAACCTGAACAAAGGGTGAAAAATCTATTAAATTCGGCCAACCCTGCAACTGGTGGACAAACCAAGTAAAGCACTCCTCAAATGAGAAAATCACCCGGAACAGTTTTGCAACCAGCTTCGTTGTCAATTTCACCGCTATCAGTTTCACTCTGGCTGGTTTTTATCGGCGTGCTGATCATTGTGCTGCCAGCCCACTCCGCTTTACCTTTCAGTGACACCAAAAATGGTGTGCCGACCCTGGCACCGGTGCTTCAGGATGTAACCCCGGCGGTCGTCAATATTTCCGTGGTGACGCGCTCGGCCATCGAAGAGAATCCCTTGTTTCGGGATCCTTTCTTCCGCCGCTTTTTCAATCTTCCCGAGCAGGAGGCTCGCCCGGAGCGCAGTGTGGGCTCGGGCGTGATCATGGATGCGGGCAACGGCTATGTCGTGACCAACTACCACGTGATCAAGGATGCGCAGCAGGTGGTGGTGACACTCAAGGACAGGCGTCAATTCCAGGCGAAGCTGGTGGGAACGGACCCGGGCACCGATATTGCCCTGCTGAAGATCGATGCCAAGAACCTGAAGGCGTTGCGCCTCGGTGATTCCGAGCTGCTCAACGTGGGGGATTTTGTCATCGCGATCGGGAATCCGTTTGGCCTGGGGCAAACGGTAACTTCGGGCATCGTCAGTGCATTGGGAAGAAGCGGACTGGATATAGAAGGATATGAAGACTTCATCCAGACCGACGCCTCCATCAATCCGGGCAACTCCGGTGGCGCTCTCGTCAATCTCAAGGGGGAGCTGATCGGTATCAACACCGCCATCATCGGTCCTGCGGGCGGCAACGTCGGCATCGGCTTCGCGGTCCCCAGTGTGATGGTGAAGGCAGTCCTCGATCAGATCCTACGCTTCGGCGAGGTACGCCGCGGCAGGCTGGGCGCGAGCAGCGAAGACATTACGCACGACCTGGCGGCCTCGCTAGGGTTGCCTTCCACGGAAGGCGCCATCATCAGCGCGATTGAGGCGGGATCACCCGCCGAAAAAGCCGGGATGAAACCGCGCGATGTGATAACGACTGTCAACGGAAAACCTGTGCGGAACTCGATTGATTTGCGCAACAAGGTTGGACTGATGCCCATCGGGGAGACGCTGGATCTCGGGTTGATCAGGAATGGGAAGCGGCTGACTGCCAAAGTAAAGATCGCCAAGCTGGCGGAGGTTTCCAGTGCAGGTGCGGAGGTCGTGCCCGAGGTTTCAGGCGCAACCGTGGCGAACCTGAAACCTGGCGCCCGCCGGGGAATTGAGGGCGTGATGGTAACAGACGTGGAAGTCAATAGTCCTGCTTGGCAGCGCGGCATCCGGCCGGGTGATCTCATCATTGGCGTCAATCGCCGGCAGGTCCGTTCGGTTCAGGAGTTGCTTGCTGCTCTCAAGGCCAGCAGCCAGGGAAGCCTTATTCTAAGCCTGATACGAGGCGACTTCAGGGTGACTATCAGGATCAAGTAAATCCGTTTCCTGAAACATCCTGAAACTGAATCGCTTCCGATAGCCTCTTTAGCCGCTCACCGAGGCTTCAAAATACACAGTCTCTCGCTTTCCTTGCGGGCTCGCCGGAGGCGCCCCTCATCCACGGGAATGCCCGAGTTCGCGGTATAATCCCCAGCTTTATGGCAGAAAGCCGAGCTTATGCAGGAAAAATATCACCCACAGGAAACCGAGTCGGAAGCGCAACAGTACTGGCAGCAAACCGCCGCATTCAAGGCTGTGGAAGCGCCGGAAAAGCGGAAATACTACTGCCTTTCGATGTTTCCTTATCCCTCTGGCAAGTTGCATATGGGGCATGTGCGCAACTATACCATTGGCGATGTGCTGTCGCGCTATTACCGCATGCAGGGTTACAACGTGTTGCAGCCCATGGGCTGGGATGCGTTCGGCCTGCCGGCAGAGAATGCGGCAATGCAAAACAATGTGCCACCGGCAAGGTGGACCTATGACAACATTGCCTATATGCGCAAGCAATTGCAGAGCCTGGGGCTGGCAATAGACTGGGACCGCGAGCTTGCCACCTGCCAGCCGGATTACTACCGGTGGAATCAGTGGCTGTTTCTGCGCATGCTGGAAAAGGGCCTCGCCTACAGAACGACGGGTATCGTGAACTGGGACCCTGTCGACCAGACAGTGCTTGCCAATGAGCAGGTAATCGACGGGCGCGGCTGGCGTACCGGGGCTCTGGTGGAAAAGCACGAAATCCCGATGTATTACATGAAGATCACCGCATATGCCGATGAGCTGCTGGAAGCGCTGAATACGCTTCCAGGCTGGCCGGAGCGGGTGAGAACCATGCAGGCCAACTGGATCGGCAAGAGCTTCGGTGTCGAAGTCCGCTTTCCTGCTGATGCCGAGTCAGGCATGCCGCAGGACCTGAAGGTTTTTACGACTCGTGCAGATACCTTGTTTGGCGTAACGTATGTGGCTGTCGCGGCTGAGCATCCTGTCGCTCAGCACGCAGCGAAAAGTAATGCGGCCCTTGCTGCATTTATCGAGGAATGCAGGCAGGGCGCGATGATGGAAGCGGAACTCGCTACCCAGGAAAAGAAGGGCAGGGATACCGGGTTGTACGTTATCCATCCCCTGACCGGGGCCAGATTGCCCGTCTGGATAGCCAACTATGTGCTGATGGGCTATGGGGAAGGGGCGGTGATGGCGGTTCCCGCCCACGATGAACGCGATTTCGAGTTTGCCACCCAATATTCGCTGCCGATCCGGCCCGTGATCAAGCCTGTCGACTCCGACCTGCCAGTGCCGCTTGCACAGGCATATGTGGAACACGGCATTACGTTCGATTCAGGCGAATTCTCCGGTCTCGCGTTCCAGAACGCAGTGGATGCGATCGCTGCCGCCTTGCAACAGAAGGGAATGGGCGAGAAACGCGTCCATTACCGCCTGCGCGACTGGGGTATTTCCCGGCAGCGTTATTGGGGCTGCCCCATTCCTCTCGTCTATTGCGATGCGTGCGGCGTAGTGCCAGTGCCGGATGAACAGCTTCCCGTAGTGCTTCCGGAAGATCTGGTACCCGATGGCTCGGGCAACCCGCTTGCTAAAACGCCATCGTTTTACGAGTGTTCCTGCCCGCGCTGCGGGCAGCCCGCGCGCCGGGAAACCGACACGATGGATACCTTCGTCGATTCGTCATGGTATTACATCCGTTACGCCTGCACCGACCAGCACCACGCCATGGTGGATGCACGCGTGGATTACTGGCTCCCCGTTGATCAATATATTGGCGGAATCGAACATGCCATCCTGCATCTGCTCTACTCGCGTTTCTGGAGCAAGGTCATGCGCGATCTCGGACTGGTGCTGTTCGACGAGCCGTTTGCCAATCTGCTGACTCAGGGCATGGTGCTCAATGAGATCATGTTCCGGAAAACGGAAAGTGGACGCATCGTCTATTTCAACCCTGCGGATGTGGACATCCAGACCGACGAGCAGGGAAGAAAAATCGGAGCAGTGCTGCGCGCCGACGGCCAGCCGGTTGAAGCAGGCGGCATCGGCACGATGTCGAAATCCCGCAACAACGGCGTCGACCCGCAAAAACTCGTCGAGCAATACGGGGCGGATACAGCCCGGCTCTTCATGATGTTCGCCAGCCCGCCCGAGCAGACCCTTGAATGGGCGGATGCCGGAGTAGAAGGCGCATTCCGCTTTCTGAAGCGATTATGGAAACAGGTTTACGATCATCTGCAACAAAGCGGCGCAGTGAATGGTCCAACCCTGGTTGCAGGTCTCAGTCCTGAACTCAAGGCCTTGCGTTTTCAGCTGCACCAGACCATCGCCAAGGTGGGCGATGATCTGGGCAGGCGGCATACCTTCAATACCGCGATTGCAGCCGTAATGGAATTGATGAACGCTCTCGGAAAATTGCAGGATTCGAGCCCGCCTGCGCGCGGATTGATGCAGGAAGCACTGGAAAATATTGTCCTGCTGCTATCGCCCATCGTTCCCCACATCTGCCATGCCCTCTGGCGTGAACTCAGGCCGGGAACCGAACTGCTCGATCAGCCGTGGCCGCGAGCAGACAGCGCAGCGCTCGTGCAGGATGAGATTGAACTGATCGTTCAGGTCAATGGCAAGTTGCGCGGGAAGATACGGGTTGCCGCAGATACAAAACCGGTAGTCATCGAGCAGCTTGCGCTGGAGAATGAACAGGTGCGAAGATTCCTGGATGGAAAAGCAGTTAAAAAAGTGGTGATGGTGCCAGGGAAACTGATCAATATCGTCATTTGAAGACACAGAAAGATACAGAAACCGGAACTCGAGGATTGCCGATGAAAAAAATCCTGTTGCTTGCATGCTGTCTTTTGCTCGCGGCATGCGGCTTCCAGTTGCGCGGCACTGCAGCGCTTCCGTTTGATACGCTTTATATTTCCTTTCCGCAAGGACATCCCATCGGTACCGACCTCAGGCGCCTCGTTAGAGCGAGCACAAACACTCGCCTCGTCGACAACCGGAAAAAGGCCCAGGCCATACTGGAGATTCTCAGCGTCACCAATGACAGGCAGATCATGTCCGTGTCAGGCGGGGGGCGCGTTCTGGAGTTTGAACTACGGTACCGGGTTTCCTTCCGTCTGGTCGATGCCAAAGGGGAGGAAATCATTCCCACCAATGAACTGGCCCTGCGCCGGATCATGCCTTTTACCAATCAGCAGGTGGTCGCCAAGGAGGGGGAAGAGGCAATGCTCGTGCGGGAAATGCAGAGTGATTCGGCAGATCAGATCGTGCGACGCCTTGGAGCAGTCAAGGTGGCGGAACTGAATAAGTCTCCACAGGTGAATCCCTGACTGTCGCTCCTGTGTTGCGGTAACTTGAAGGCGAAGGCATGCGTATTGCGCCCGAACAGCTTGCGCGGCATCTCGAGAAACAGCTTGCGCCGCTCTATGCGGTCTCCGGCGACGAATTACTTCTGGCAATCGAAGCTGCCGACCTGATTCGTGCAAAAGCGCGTCAGGGCGGATATATCGAACGGGAGATTTTCAACGTCGATAGCCACTTCAACTGGGTAGAGCTGGAACGGTGCAGCAACAGCCTGTCGCTGTTCGGCGAAAGACGTATAATCGATCTGCGCATCCCCTCGGGCAAGCCGGGCAACCAGGGCAGCGCCGTTTTGGAGAAATACTGCCGCGCCCTGCCGCCAGATACCGTCACACTCGTTACCCTGCCCAGGGTCGACCAGCAAGGTGCGGCAACCAGATGGTTCAAGGCGCTTGATGCCGCAGGAGCAGTCATTACGGTTTATCCGGTAGAACGCGGTCGATTGCCTGCATGGATAGGTCAACGGCTGGCCATGCAAGGGCAGAATGCCGATGTCGACACGCTGCAATTTCTTGCCGACAAGGTGGAGGGCAACCTGCTCGCAGCCTATCAGGAACTCAAGAAACTTGCGTTGCTTTATCCGCCCGGAATGCTGTCGTTCGAGCAGGTGAAGGATGCCGTGCTCGATGTCGCCCGCTATGATGCATTCAAATTATCCGATGCGATGGTTGCCGGGGATACTGCCCGCTATGCGCGCATCCTGGAGGTTTTGCAGGGTGAAGGCATGGCGTTGCCGTTGGTCGTCAATACGCTGGCGGGGCAGATCCGTCTTCTTGTCGCGATTCGCACGGGACTCGATGCAGGGAAACCGCTGCGGCAATTGATCAGCCAGGCTCGGGTATGGCAGGACCGACAGAAAATAATGGAGAACGCCGCTCACCGCCTGAACCTTGAACAGTTGACATCGGCCTTGTCGCATGCCGCTAAAATAGACAGAGTCGGCAAGGGCGTTGCAAGCGGCGATCCCTGGGATGAGTTGCTGCAACTGGGATTACGTTTTACGAAGATCGGACAGCGGCAGTAGTTAAAGCATGGCAAAAACGCTGACACAAACGGAGGATAGCCGACCTACCGCTATTGGATTCGCCATCGGCGAACGCCGGAGTGAGGAATTCCGGTACCGGACCCGTCAAGACGCCGTCATATCTGCGAAAGCGGGTATCCAGACTTTCACTAATTTTATTCCGGACAATAGTGGGGTTTGACCCCGAATCCAGTTCCGGAACCACTGGTTACTCCTGCAATTTTAATTTACTGTCTGAATGGAACCATTGACATGGACATCATCGACATCAAGACCTATATGCATTCCCTCGGGCGCGAAGCCCGAGCCGCCTCGCGCCTGATTGCCAAAGCGGAAACCGCAGCCAGGAACCGGGCGCTCACACAGATGGCGATGGCTATAAAACGGGAAGAGCAGCAGCTGCTGGCAGCGAATGCCAGGGACGTGGAAAATGCGAAAAAACGGGGATTGGAATCGGCAATGATAGACCGGTTGACGCTCACGCCCAAAAGCATAGCGAGCATGGCCGAAGGTTTGCTGCAAATTGCAGCGTTAGCCGATCCGGTGGGTGAAATAAGCGATTTGAATTACCGTCCCTCCGGCATACAGGTCGGAAAAATGCGCGTGCCGCTGGGCGTGATCGGCATCATTTATGAAGCGCGTCCCAACGTCACGGCAGATGCCGCAGGGTTGTGCCTCAAGGCGGGTAACGCAGCGATACTGCGCGGGGGGTCGGAAGCCATTCACAGCAATCAGGCAATCGCGGCGTGTGTCAGGGAAGGGCTTAAGACCGCCGGTTTGCCTGAAACGGCGATCCAGGTTATCGAAACGACCGACCGGGCTGCCGTGGGTGAACTCGTCACCATGAAAGAATTTGTCGATGTCATTGTGCCCCGCGGCGGCAAGGGGTTGATCGAGCGCATTTCGAATGAAGCGCGCATTCCCGTCATCAAGCACCTGGACGGCGTATGTCATATTTATATCGACGAAGGTGCCGACCTGGAAAAGGCCATTTGCGTTGCTGACAACGCCAAGACCCAGCGCTACGGCACCTGCAACACGCTCGAAACATTGCTGGTGCATGAGAATATTGCCGGGGAAGTGCTGCCGCCGCTGTGCAGAATCTATCTGGACAAGGGCGTGGAACTGCGCGGCGATCCGGCCTCGCAGACGATCATTCCGGAAATGAAGGAAGCAAAGGAGGAAGACTGGTATACGGAATATCTTGCGCCTGTCCTGAGCGTGCGCGTGGTAAGCAGTCTCGATCAGGCCGTCGAACACATCACGACTTACGGCTCCCAACACACTGATTCCATCATTACCGAGAATTACAGTAACGCGCGCCGTTTCCTGCGCGAAGTGGATTCCAGTTCCGTCATGGTGAATGCCTCCACCCGCTTCGCGGACGGGTTCGAGTATGGCCTCGGCGCGGAAATCGGTATCTCCACCGATAAGCTCCATGCTCGCGGCCCGGTGGGACTGGAAGGATTGACCAGCCAGAAATTCATCGTCCTGGGTGACGGGCATATCCGGCAGTAGGTTTCCAGGAATAAGGTTCAATTTTATTTGCTTAAACTAATAAGGTTTTCATGGCTCAGCTCACCGAAATCAAAGTACCGGATATTGGCGACTTCAAGGATGTCGCAGTGATTGAAGTGCTGGTGAAACCCGGCGATACAGTGGAAAAGGAAACTTCGCTTATCACACTGGAAACCGATAAGGCATCCATCGAAGTTCCTTCGCCGCAAGCCGGGGTGGTAAAAGAACTCAAGGTCAAGGTCGGCGACAAGGTTTCGGAAGGCTCGGTCATACTCATGCTGGAGGTCCCAGCAGCGGAAGCGGCTGCCCCTGCTGAAACCGCCGAATTTGTCAGCAATCCTGCTGCTGTGAGCAAGCAGGAAGAGCCGGCTGAGAAGCCTGCTTCCGACGTTGCTCTTCCATCGGAAAAAGAGGAAGAAGAGGAAGCACCGACCTCAGCCGCTGCCCCTGCCCCTGCCCCCCAATCCGTAGCGCCACCCACTGCGCCTTCGGTTTCACAAGGTGATATTCATGCCGATGTAGTGGTGCTGGGTGCAGGACCGGGTGGCTATACCGCCGCGTTCCGTGCTGCCGATCTCGGCAAGAATGTTGTCTTGATCGAGCGCTACCCCACGCTTGGTGGCGTCTGTCTCAATGTGGGGTGCATTCCATCCAAGGCGTTGCTGCATGTGGCGAAAGTCATCACCGATGCCGAGGAAACGGCACAGCAGGGTATCGCTTTCGCTAAGCCCGGCATAGAAATAGACAAGCTGCGGGGGTGGAAGGAATCCATTATTGGCAAACTCACCAAGGGACTGGCGGGGCTGGCGAAGCAGCGCAAGGTGAAGGTGGTGCGGGGAACAGGCAAATTCACTTCGCCCAATATAATCGAGGTGGAAACATCGGACGGAAAAAAAACGGTGTCGTTCGAGCACTGCATCATTGCCGCGGGTTCTACTGCCGCTCGCATTCCAGGCTTCCCCTACGATGACCCGCGCATCATCGATTCCACCGGCGCACTCAAGCTGGAGGACATCCCCCAGCGCATGCTGATCATCGGCGGCGGCATTATCGGCCTCGAAATGGCGACGGTCTACGACGCACTCGGCAGCAGGATCAGTGTCGTCGAATTGATGGATCAACTGATTCCCGGTGCGGACGCTGATCTCATCCGGCCGCTGCACAAACGCATACAGAAACGCTATGAAGCCATCTACCTCAAAACCAAAGTCACCGGAATCGAAGCTCTGGAAGAAGGATTGAAGGTCACGTTCGAAGGCGCATCGGAAGGCAACACTGAGGGCACTGAGGCACCCGAACCGCAAGTATACGACCGGATCCTGATGGCGGTAGGACGCCGGCCAAATGGCCGCGAAATTGGCGCAGAAAATGCGGGTATCATCGTGAACGACCGTGGCTTCATCCCGGTGGATAAGCAGTTGCAAACCAACGTCTCGCATATCTTCGCCATAGGCGACATCGTCGGCGAACCGATGCTGGCGCACAAGGCATCGCATGAAGGCAAACTGGCGGCGGAAATCATCGCCGGCGGCGATAAGATGAAGTCCGCAGTATTCGACGCCCGTGCCATTCCTTCAGTAGCGTACACCGACCCTGAAATCGCCTGGATGGGCCTCACCGAAACCGAAGCCAGAAAGCAAGGTGTCGAATTCGAAAAAGCGGTGTTTCCGTGGGCCGCCAGTAGCCGCGCATTGGCAATGGCCCGCGACGAAGGCGTGACCAAGTTACTGCTGGACAAGAAGACACGACGCATTCTTGGTGCAGGCATCGTAGGCATCAATGCCGGCGAACTGATATCCGAAACCGTACTGGGATTGGAAATGGGCGCGGATATGGAAGATATCGGCCTTACCATTCATCCGCATCCGACTCTGTCCGAAACCGTATTCTTTGCGGCCGAGATTGCCGAGGGGACGATTACAGATCTTTATATGCCGAGGAAGTAGCGCCGGTTCGTTTTCCTGATCAATGGAGTCTGGCTCCATTGATCTTTCGGCAGCGTTTTCACCCTGCGGGGTTGGATGAAAAGCGTGTGGATAAACAGGCTACCTAATTGGTTCACTGGTCAGGCCGTTATTGACCGCCTCCTCTGATGCTTACTGGTTTGTCCACGCTACTGGTTACTGTTTCACAGGGCGAAGATTCACATGATTGAATGAACAAATTCGCCATTACACGCCTCTTCCCGCCGTGCCAGGGTATATTCGAGGCGTGAGCTCCAGCTTTAAAGGGGTGCAATTGGCCATCACAGATCGGTTGGACCCCAAAAAACCCGCTTGCAGCAACCTGACGTCCAGATGCTTGCGACACGTTCACCGTTATGGTCGCGAATGCAGATTCCGCTTGAGGGAGAGGACTGCAACTGTAGGTTCCACTAATTGTAACAACCAAACGATCGCTAGAGAGGGTTGCGTCGGGATTGATCGTAAGCGTCGCGCTTAATGGATCTGCTGCAGCCTTGCCGCTAAAGAGAAGAACTGCAGCCATAAACTAAACTACCACCTACTAGAAGTAGGTGGGTTAGCGCAGCTTGGGTGCAGACGACTAAAGTCGCCTATCCGCACCAAGCTAGCGCGCATGAGTCGACACATTTAAAGTCAAAGTCACCGTCTAAAGACGGTGGTTTTTACCAAATTTATAGAAATAAAAGGGTATTTTCTTATTCATAACTTAATCTCCTATTAACTGCTGCTGGTGGGAAAGATTCGGCACAATCTGTACTTGCTTCTTTTTCAGCCTGGTCAGCGTTGCGGCAGGAACACCGAAAGTTGGAAAGTCCCAGTCTAAATATGTTTAGGCCTTCAGGCGCCCCAAATTATTTTTAGTACAGCGGATTCCAGATAACAAGGAAGTGTTCGAATTTGATTAAAAAAGCAACCAAGGAGTAACATCAATAAAGTCCAAGTAGACTCAGTCTCGATTGATTCTGTACCTACTATTTGAGGAAGTGAACGCCCTTCGTTACTTTTATTTTTCGACCAATCGAGCCTGACCCCATTAATCCTTACTCAAGAGCAGGTACTGGATCAATGGGACTCTATTGATCGGTCTGACCTTGGCGCTATAAACATTCCATAAACGCCAAGGCGTGATTGTCGCTTTCCAATCTTTAAGTTAGGGTCTTGGCTTCAAGTGCCCATTGCATCTATTTCCGTAGCTTCCGGTCCTTCAGTGTGTGTAAATTCCTCACTATCCTCATAAGCCAGATGCGTTGTGCCGGTAGCCCTGATGAGCGCGCCAGCGGCGAGTCCCGTTATCAGGGCGAGCACGACACTGAAGACGATGCCGATAAATTGGGCAACTGCTATGCCGGGCACGACCAGGATAGCAACGAATGCACCCAGCAATCCTGGCATTCCATGCAGATTATGGACTCCACAGGTGTCAACGATCTTGAAGCGTCTCTCCAGTGCAGGTTGAATGAACACAAATCCGATGACGCTGACGGCTCCGGCGAGCAGGCCGATCCCAAAAGCACCTGTCGGTGACACGATATTGCAGGTCGAACCGATCGCTACTCCGCCGGCCAGCGCCGCATTCGCCATATCGACCATCGAGGTTTTGCCTTTATGGAAATATGTGCTCAAGAAGTACGTGGTGATCGTGGCGCCACACAGTGCGAGTACCGTGTTGACCACCGTCTGCGGCATTTGCTCAAAGGGAACGATGGCGGTGGCGAAACTAGGCCAGAAAAGCCACAGGACCATTGAACCAAGCATTGCGAATCGATCAGAAGTCGGGTCCGACTCAATCGGCTGGCTTCGTTGTCGCGCCGTCGTCAGTGCAAGGGATAACCCCAGGCCAAAATATGCCCCGAAGGCGTGTATGATGATCGACCCCGCAGTATCCTGAAATCCCTCAGTCATACCCATTCCGTTATCCAGCACCAGCCATTCGTTCAAGAGATAAGCGGGAATCAGGAACAGCGCCAGCAGTGCGTATTGGAAAACGCGGAGACGACCGAGGACCGCGCCCATGGCAATCAACCCGGACGCCACGGCGAATTCAGCAAAAAGCAATGCCTGCACCGTGTTCGGAGCAATTTCGTGGGCAAATACTCCATTTGCGCGAAGCAGCATATAAAGCGGAAGACCGACAGCCACCACCAGATATGTTCCGGTCGTGGCCCCAAATCCATATCTTTTGACAAATACCATGAGGAAGCCGAAACCCACCAGCAACATGGCGAGGATATGAATTACATAATTGTATTGAGCTACCTGTCGCGCCTCGTTAAGCTCGGGCGCAGTGCCCCCCTCGCTCGCCCAGGCACTTAAATACAGCAGAAAAAAACCGGCTGTGCCACACAGCGTCATGCAGAGACTTTTTTTCATTTTTCCCCCCATAGTGTTTACGGTTATCTGACTTGCCCAGGCACAGTGTGAACCTCAATAGCCTTAAGCACAATGGGGACATTTCAATAAAACGGACTTCAATAAAAAAAAGAAACACGATGCCGGGACTTCAAAGTCTCAGCAGGAGCAGGCTGGACGTTCGTCGTATGGGGAGGGGAAGAAGGGCAGGGTTGTGTAGCGAAATTCAAGAAGGACGACACGAAAACTCCCCTTCCTAGAGCCTCTCCCCTGAATGATATCTGCGATAGAGATCGAGAACCTTCGGCACATAAGTCCTCGTCTCCTGAAATGGCGGAATCCGGTTGCCATACTTGACGACGTTGTTTTCCCCAGCATTGTAAGCGGCCAAAGTCAAACTCAAGTTGCCGTTGAACATTCTCAGCAGCTCTGTGAGATATCTCGCACCGCCATGGAGATTCTGCACGGGATCGAAACGATCTGTGACACCGTATCTCTGGGCAGTTTCAGGCATGAGTTGCATCAGGCCCGCTGCGCCCTTTTTTGAAACCGCCTTGGGGTTGTAGGCAGATTCGACAGTGATCACGGCATGGAGCAGCGCGTCTTCGAGGGCGTGGGCGCGGGCGACTTCCTTGATTACCGGCGCATATTGCGTCTTGAGCGATGCGATCAGATGCCCGTTATTTGAAGCTGTCCGTGATTTCCCGGGGTTGGTGCTGCTCCCCATGAATGGAATATACCGTTCATCCGTCGGCACATTGGTAAAATGCACCACGCCATGGTCATCCGTAAACGAGTAGATGACCTCTGCCCAGGCTGACTGTATTAATCCGAAACCCAGTAACAATGCCACGGTCGGCAATATCGATTGTTTCAAGTTCATAAAACCGAGGAGTCTGCTTTTTCGCCTTTTTGCATGCCCAGAAATGGCTCCCAGATTATACTCATGTCATGTTAAGGATTTACTTCATAAACAGGTATTTTGCCTGTTT
This sequence comes from Nitrosospira sp. CT, assembly GCF_059489795.1. Lineage (NCBI taxonomy): Bacteria > Pseudomonadati > Pseudomonadota > Betaproteobacteria > Nitrosomonadales > Nitrosomonadaceae > Nitrosospira > Nitrosospira sp. CT. The sequence goes on along the minus strand of NZ_JCAHZJ010000066.1, from coordinate 133,650 downwards.
ATTACTGAGAAGCCGGAGATCGGTGGGGACAGAGTGACTTTTTGCCTTGATCTCAGTTCAGAACTTCGCGTAACACTTCTGCTACTTTCAATCAACTTCAATCGGGTCTGGCTCCATTGAAATGGTTTGTAATCGCTACATATTGCGCGATTGATAAATTTTCTGCTCGGAGGTTAGGGTCAATCTCCAGCTTCAGGTAATCGCCAGGCTTGAGATAATTGCGTAGTGTATTGCGCAGGGTTTTGCGGCGGTGCGAGAAGGCGGCGGAAACAATTTCGGCAAATAATTTTTCCTGGCTCGCCTCGACCAGCGGTTTCTTGAGTGGAATCATGCGAATCACCGCCGATTCGACTTTTGGCGGCGGGCGGAAGCATTCGGCCGAGACGATGAAAAGCTGTTCCATTTCGAAGCGGTATTGCAGCATGACTGAAAGCCGTCCGTAATCCGAGGTGGAGGGTTTGGCTACGATGCGGGCGACCACTTCCTTCTGCAGCATGAAATGCATATCGCGGATGCTGTCTGCAAATTGACTCAGGTGGAAAAGGAGCGGAGTGGAAATGTTGTAGGGCAGGTTGCCCGCTACCCGCAGACTTTCACCGAGGCTGGAGAAGTCGAATTTGAGCGCATCCCCTTCATGTATTGTCAGCTTTTTCGCGGAAAATTCATCACCTAGCCGCTTCACGATATCCCGGTCGATCTCCACCACGTGCAGATGTTCAAGTGACTGGAGCAGGGGTCGTGTCAATGCTCCCAGTCCTGGACCGATCTCTACCATTACATCCTCCCGACGGGGATGGAGGGCGCGAATAATGTCGGCTACGGTTTGGGAATCAACCAGGAAATTCTGACCGAAGCGCTTGCGGGGGGTGTGCTGCATGGTTTATGAGAGTTTGCAGGTTCGTTTACCCTTTGACAAGCTCAGGCGAACGAAGATGCAGGGTTGAGAGCTATGGCTGATGCGCAACCAGCGATGCCGCCATTTCGATAGCCGCCACCAGGCTGCCCGGGTCAGCTTTCCCTGTTCCCGCCAATTCAAGTGCAGTGCCATGATCCACGGAGGTGCGGATGATAGGCAAGCCCAGTGTGACGTTGACGGCGGTTCCAAAGCTCGCATGCTTGAGCACCGGCAGCCCCTGGTCGTGGTACATGGCGAATATGCAGTCGTAATCCTTCAGCTTCGATGGATTGAAAAGTGTATCGGCAGGCAGTGGGCCGATCAGACTCATCCCCTCGGCGCGCAGCTTGTCGAGCAAAGGGATGATGATATCGATTTCTTCCCTGCCCAGATGACCTGATTCCCCTGCATGAGGATTCAAGCCCGCTACGGCAATGCGTGGCTTTGGAATACCGAAGCGATTGACCAGATCATGCTCGATGATGCGCAGCTTTTGCTCCAAAGCATCGCTCGTAATGGCACTCGCGACGTCTCTCAGGGGCAGGTGGGTGGTGGCAAGCGCCACCCGCATCCCGCCGCCGGTGAGCATCATGACGGGACGGCCGTTTGTCAGTTGCGCGAGATATTCAGTGTGGCCAGTAAAAGAAATGCCGGCATCGTTAATGATGCCTTTATGCACCGGCGCCGTTACCATTGCATCAAACTCGCCATGGACGCATCCGGCAACAGCCCGTTCGAGCGTCTTCAGCACATAAGGCGCATTAGTCGCATCGAGTTTACCGGGAGTGGCAATCTCGGCCAGGGGAATGTGCAGCACGTGCAGATTCCCTTTTTCCGGCTTTAATTCCCTACGGGAAGAGTAGTCCGTTATTGTCAATGGAAGCTGCCGCAAGCGTGCGCGCTCCTGCAGCAATTCCCTATCGGCAATGACAACGAGCGTGAAAGGTAAGCCCAGTTGGGCGATCTGTACACACAGGTCGGGACCGATTCCGGCGGGTTCCCCCGCGGTGAGAGCGAGCTTGGGATTATTCAATGGTTTGGCTGCCTCGGTCCACGGCGCTTTTTCAAGACTTCCAGCTAGCCTTCTTCCAGCCGGTACTCGACATATGCCCGGTCCCGCAGGCGCTGCAACCATTCCTGAAATGCCGTCTCCGCTTTGCGGGCCCGGATCGCCTGGCGTGCGGACTGGCGCTTGCGCTCCTGACTTACATCCTGGGTGCGGCGCTCGATGACCTGAATGAGGTGCCAACCAAAAGGAGATTGGACAGGCCCGCTGATTTCTCCCGGTTTAAGAGCGCTCATGGCCTGTTCAAATTCCGGAACCGTATCGCCCGGCGAGACCCAGCCGAGATCCCCTCCGGTGGGGGCGCTGGCATCTTCCGAATGAAGCTTCGCCAGTTCCTCAAACTTGCCGCCATGATCCAGGCGTTCTTTCAATTCCGTTACACGCCTGTGGGCGTCGGCCTCCGAAGTGAGCTCGCTGATTTTTATAAGAATGTGACGCGCATGCGTCTGGTCTATCACGGTGGTTACTGTATCCTGGTTGCGGCGGTCGACCAGCTTGAGGATATGAAATCCATTCGGGCTTGGAATTATTCCGGTAATTTCTCCCGGTTTCATTGGAGTCAGTATTTCGGCAAACTTTTTTGTGAGTTGGGCGGCGGGGCGCCAGTTAAGCAGGCCACCTTCCATCGCATCCGGCGCATCCGAGAACTCGGCGGCTACTTGGGCAAACTCGGCTCCTGCCTTCAATTTTGCCAGGACACTTTCTGCCCGCTGCCGTGCCGCATCGCGTTTCAAAGGGTCGGCTCCTTCGGGCACCTGCACCAGAATATGGGCAATGCGATACTCATCGCTCTGACTGGGCGAATCTTCCTGTGTTTCCAGAAAATGATCGACTTCCCCTTCAGTCACGCTCACGCGATTGCTTACCTCACGCTCCTTCAGCCTGACCAGGATGATTTCCTCGCGAATCTCGTCACGGAATTTGCTGAAACTGACCCCGTCTTCCGCCAGCGCCCTGTCGAACTCATGCAGGGACATCTTGTTTTCCTGCGCGATACGGCGCAAAGTCTGGTCGAGTTCCGCGTCGCTTACGGTCAGTCCGGTTTCGTTCGCAAGTTGCAGTTGCACGCGGTTCAGAATTATTCGCTCCAGAAGCTGCTTTTCCAGTACAGCAGGCGGGGGAGGCTGTACGCCTTGCTTTTGCAATTGTTTCAGCATGGCGCTGAGCATTTCGTCCAGTTCATGGCGGGTAACCACGTTCTCATTCACAACCGCAACGATATGATCGATGGTTTCCACCCCGGAATGCGCCGGTTGCGGGGCAATGGCCATTCCGGCAAACAGGGTTAAAAGGGGAAAGGAAATGGGAGAACGCGACGACAATTTCGTGCCCATGTGAATAAGCTTCTGGAATAGGGGAGAGATGGTGTGATCGTGGCGTGCGAACAGTGATAGATGTGAGGTCTATGGCCCTTCTATCAAGCTGCTTCCCTGGCTACCCGTCCTGATATACCCGGGAATGCTGCGTTGCAATACGGTCAACGGGTTCGATCCGATTTGCATCAGGCCGTTCAACTCAAGTTGCAAAAAAGCCGCTGTAGTCGATTTCTGCGTAGCAAGGGTCAAATGCTGAAGCACAAATCGCAACGACCAGCAGCACGCATTATACTCAACTCCTGCCAGCCCTTCCAGAATTCTGTGGTCTAGTAGCGAGTAATTCAGGCGGGCCACCGTTTGCCATCTTTCCGACCATCGCCATTGGCTGGAAGCATCCACCTGATGCAGCACATCGCGGGTAAAACGATAACCGAAATTCAACACGCGACCCGGTTCGGGACGATAGCTTACACCCGAGCGGACCACATCGGCTAGGAGGCGCGTCTGGTCAAATTGGAGGCTGGTGTCGGTACTGATGGTCGGTGTGAGAAAACCCGACACTGCGGCAATAAAATCAGGTCGGCGATCGACGGTTTGCGGGGTGTCCAGCGAGATGCGACGGTCGATAAAGCTTAATTGATGCCCAACAGCCACACGCAAACGCTCCCTCCCGGTACTGGACTCCAGCAGGCGGGTCGTCAGCGCAAAAGTCACCTGGTTGGCATCATTGATACGGTCGCTCCCGCTGAAACGGTTTTCCGACAGCATCTGCGCAAAGCTGAAGTCAGTCTTGGCGGAATCGAAATTCGGCAACTGATCTTGCGCGCGGAACGGGACGTAAACATAGAATATGCGCGGCTCGAGCGTCTGTGTAAAGCTTTCCCCGCCTAGGGACGTTTTGCGATCGAAGGCAATGCCGCTGTCGAGGCTGAATATCGGCAAGGTGCGGGTGGGGGTTTCATCCGGCGAGCCGGCATCCTCCCCGAGGCTGTAACGGGTGTAGTGCATCCCCACCTTTGGCGTGATGAAACCGAAAGAATTGCGAAGAGGGTAGCTCATGCTTGGAAAGAGCACGATCCTGCGGCCGCTGACCAGGGTGGGGTGGGAGAAGTTGGTCCAGCTCCCCAAAAGATTGACATCGACTCCTGTTCCCAGGACGTCCGGCTTATTCGCGTTCAACCCCACCTGCGGCAGGCGCTTGTAAGGCACGACAATTGCGGCCAGGGGATCCTGAATCGTCTGGAAGCTCTGGACAAGCGAGGTTACGTTAAATGTGCCGTCATCTCCCAGCCCGCGATTGTAAGACAGCAGTCCCTGTTGCAGCAGGTTGGTGCGGGATGTGAGATTCAGGTTGTTGCCAAAGTGGCGGAAATAGGCATCATCCGACACCCTGTTGTAATCCAGACGAGCGGAAAAGCCGGCTCCCAGATAATGATTGTGCCAGAACGAAGTGCGCCATCGCGTTGTTTCCGTATCCAGGTCACGAGGCACGATGTCGGCGAGCAGGTTGCTGCTCGAGTTTCTGCCCAGAAAGCGAAATTCGTTGTTGATCGCCAAGCCACGCTTCGACATCATGCGTGCGGAAAACGTGGCATCATAGTTGGGCGCGATGTTCCAGTAGAAGGGCAAGGCCAGTTCAAGACCCGTCCTGCCGCTGGTGCTGTAAGTAGGCGCCAGTAATCCTGATTTGCGCTCGCCACTGTATGAGAAATTCATCCAGGGGGTATACATTATCGGCACATCCTTGAAGGTAAGCTTCACATTTTTGGCGGTGCCCACTTTCTTGTCATTGTCGAGCTTCAGATCGGCCACCTGGAGAACCCAACTGTCATCTCCCGCCGGGCAGGTGGTGTAGTTGGCCTTCTGCAGGCGGTACTGATTCTCGCCTTCAAACAGGAGCATGCCCGCATAACCGCGGCTGCTCGCATCCTTCAAACGATAGTTGGGCTCGCTTAACTGGCCGGTTTTGCTCAGCAGATTGAACTTGAGATTGGATCCTTCCAGTATGTCACCTTCCTTTTCCACGCGAACGTTGCCCTGGGCTTCGGCATCGTTGGTGCTCTGGTTGTATTTCATCCGCTCAGCAGAAATAAACTGATCTCCGGTAGACAGTTCCGCCTTGCCTATCGCTTCGATTTCCTGCTCCACGTGACCTTGCAAGCGGTCTGCAACGACGAACACGGGGGGCTGTTTGTCCGTTTCCGCCTCAACTTCCGCCAGTTTTTGCTCAACCCCCTCGGGCTCAGCCTCGCCGGCAAGACGCAGCCTTGCTTCGCCCGCTTCTTCCCTGTGCCCTCCAATGCGCTCGCCTTCTGCAAACCCCGGTCTGCCCTCGTCTGCTTCTGCCGCCGCCGCTGCCCTCGCGGACTTCTCCCCGCGCTTTTCCGCAGATAAACTGCGCGGTGCAGCCCGCGTCGTAGTGCGCAGCCTGGGTTCTCCTTCTTCTGCGACGGGTTCGGGAAGGCGTTCCATACCGCTCGGTAAAACCATGCTTTCCGTCTTCTCCGATTCTTGGGCTGAGGTGCTTGTTCGGGAGTCGGTTTTTATTGCGGGGGATAGTGTATAGTTCTGCTGAGGCCCGGACGGCACATCCTTAGCGGTGGGGCTCGCTTTTTGATTGGGTTTTTTTATCTGATCAGTTGAAATGGTCGAGCGACTGCGCAATTCACTCTCGTTTCTGGCGCCAGACTCGTATTCATGATGACCCCGGATGCGTTCCGTATCGATAACCACCGGTTTATCGTCACCCTCACCAGGAGGGGCTGCGCGTTCCTGCTCTGGTCTGGAAGAAAGAGGCGGCTCGGCGCGCACATTCCAGGCAAGGCAAAACAACAAAAAAGACCAGCAGACGGAACGGATAAAACGCAATTTCATGTGAAGTTCTTCAACCTGAAAACGATATCATCCGGAAATGGATGAATGCCTATTTTCAAGCTCATAAGTCTCGCGTCACCGTATGGAAGCGCTGTATGGAAGCCACCTATGGAAGCATGTGCGCGGAATAGTGGGACGCCGCGCGTGCAAATGGAAGCTGCTCCTGCATGCAGTCCGCCGCTCAACCGGCACCAGTAGTGGGCTGCAAGCAAACAAAAGCCGTAAGTGTAACAAAAAAGAGTGACAAGCCAGCAGGGATGAGGTCGAACGCACAATCGAAGCACGCTGACAGGATGAAACGGGCCAATTCCGGGCGGGCGTATCGGGCGGACATATTTTAGCCGCAAGCAGGCGGCCGCGTAATTCATTTTATATATATCAGGAGCAAGCTTTGCATATTCATATTCTTGGCATCTGCGGCACATTCATGGGAGGCATTGCGGCAATTGCACAGGAAGCAGGTCACAGGGTTACCGGTTGCGATGCTGGAGTCTATCCTCCAATGAGCACGCAATTGAAATCGCGGGGTATCGAGTTGATCGAAGGGTTTTCTCCGGAGCAAATCACGCTGAATCCTGACCTGTTCGTGATAGGGAACGTAGTGAGCCGCGGCAATCCCCTCATGGAAGAGATTCTTGACCGCAACCTGCCCTATATTTCCGGTCCTCAATGGCTTTCGGAAAATGTCCTGCGGGGCAAATGGGTGCTTGCGGTGGCAGGAACGCATGGCAAAACCACAACCAGTTCCATGCTGGCGTGGATTCTCGAATATGCGGGGATGGAACCGGGATTCCTCATTGGCGGCATACCGCAGAATTTCGGAATCTCGGCGAGATTGGGTGGTTCAGGTTTTTTCGTCATTGAAGCCGACGAATATGACACGGCTTTTTTTGACAAGCGTTCCAAGTTTGTCCATTTTCACCCCAGAACAGCCATTCTCAATAACCTGGAATACGATCATGCAGATATTTTCAGGAACCTGGAGGAGATCGAGCAGCAATTCCATCATCTCGTGCGCATTGTTCCCGGCAAAGGTCTTATCGTCAGCAATGGCCAGGAAGAGAATCTGGAGCGGGTTCTGGGGAAGGGATGCTGGACGCCCGTCGAAAGGATAGGCGTTCCTAACGGGTGGGAGGCAAGCATCCTCACGGACGATGCGGTTGCCGTATCCTTTTTGGGTGAATCCCAGGGAACACTGCTGTGGGAATTGCTGGGAAAGCACAACCGGATGAATGCGCTCGCCGCACTGGCCGCCGCTCGTCACGCCGGTGTACCGGTAAAGACAGGCATTGCTGCGCTGGCGGAATTCAGGAATGTCAAGCGCCGCATGGAAGTAAGGGGTGTAACAAGGGACATCACGGTTTATGACGATTTTGCCCACCACCCGACAGCGATTCGTACAACGATCGATGGGCTGCGCAGCAGGGTGAAGGAGGCACGCATCATTGCCGTGCTTGAGCCACGCTCGAATACCATGAAAATGGGCGTATGGAAAGAGAGTCTGGCAGACAGCCTGACAAGGGCGGACGTGGTGTTCTGCTACGCTGCCAACCTGGGCTGGGACCTGTCGCAAGCGCTGCTTCCGCTGGGCGAAAAAGCGGTTGCCTTTGAAGAGCTGGACCAATTGATTGCTGCGATTACGGCATACGCCCGACCAGGCGACCATATACTCGTCATGAGCAACGCCGGTTTCGGCGGTATTCACGAAAAACTGCTCAAAAGGATGGCCGCAGTCGCAGCAGACGAAGTTGCCAGCGGGTAAGGGTTAAGCCGCCGCCAGTCACGCAGACAGATATGGCGGGACAGGAGCCGGGTTGGCAATCAATGCGGTGATTTTGCCTTGCTGCAACTCGCGCTGATCCAGCGTCCCCTGGTATCGGCGTGCTCATTGACGGGAGTATTTTGCACTGTGCCCGTGAACACGGTCCATCCCGAAAAACTCTCCGATGTCGTAAACGAACCCTCAGCCCGCCCTTTGCCCTGCAATTGAGGATTGGTGCAGACGAGATCCATCTTGTAGTCATTCTCGGTGCGGATAGCATTTTTGATGCTGCATCCCGCTTCGTGAACATGCAGATAGGAAGGAATCTCCTGCTCCGCCATTTCCTGGGTGATGCAGATTCTGGATGTGGCCGCTCCATTCTCGATCCGGGGTAAATCCAGTCCATATTGCTTCGCCAGATTCGTCAGCTGCTGCATTTGCTTGGGCGGAATCTGTGGCACCAGGGCCAATAGCATCGACGTCGTTGTTATTTCCCATAAGCCGGGCCGTATGGGGGTTTCTGCCGCATTGCCCACCGAAACCATGAATAACAGTAGTGATGGAAGGATTTTTCGCATCGAATCTTTCTAACCCGCTTCTCCAGATATTCATGTTGATTATACCAGCCGCCTGCAAAGGAGTTGACTCGCAGAAAGCGGGGCATTTATGTACTAGACTGAGGTCGTAGAGGCATGCCTCCACTGTGGTTTCCTCATCCGCGAACGCTGAAGTGAGGAATTCTGGCGACCGGCACCATCAAGGTGCCGTCATACCCGCGAAAGTGGGTATCCAGATTTTTTCAAAGCAATATCTGAAACCCATCCTTCAGCCGCTGTAGTAAGGAGGGTATGAAGAAAACATATGTTCTGGCGCGGATCATTCTGTTGCTGGTCGGTGCGATATTGCTAGGCCCTGCAATGTCAAACGATGGCGGATTGCGCCTCACTTCTGCACAGTCATCCGGCGCGTCTGCGATGAAAGTGTTGCCGAGGGCCGATACCTCCGGATTTTATGCCGCGGCATCCGGGCTTACTGCTTCGGAGCGAGCCGGTCGCGAGATCTGGTACAAGGCGACTGCCGGCAACAGCCGCTTTTATACCTATGTGTTTCCCCAGCGCCTCAATGTACAGGTCGACTGGTATCGCGTCCTCAACGCGCATGAGCATGAAGATCGCTTTGCAGCGTGGGGTCTCATCAACGATCCTGACTGCTGCATGCCGGGTACCGCGGGTTGTCCCGCGAGGACGTGGGAAGAAACCTACGGGTTCGAATGGTGCCCTGGGGATGAGGAACTGCTCAAGCACGTAGGGCATGCTGGTTATCGCGATCCAGCCTGCGACCATCCGGACACGCTTCCCATAAGGACCGATCCGCATCACGGGAGCAAGGACCAGCGTCAGTCTGCATGTGATCTCGCTTTTGGCACCTCAACCGGTGCTATCGGTTTCAGAAAATTTCCCAATCCCCGTTTTGACAGATCTCGATGGATCGCGTTGAACGGGAGTCTCGCAGGTTGGGATGGATATCGCATGCCGCTCCCAAAACAACCGGGAATGGGCAGCAGCGAATTCAGCCGTCTTGCCGATGGCTCGATCGAGCCACCGTTTCTGATCGGCATCACCTGCGCGTCCTGCCATGTCGCTTTCGACCCATTGAAGCCTCCCAAAAATCCGGCTGATCCAAAGTGGGAAAACATCCGCGGCACCATCGGGAACCAGTATTTGCGAATTTCGGAAATACTCACCTCCGGAATGTCGGGAGCGACGCTTGAGGCGTAGTTGTTCGGGCAGGCGCGACCAGGCACGTCTGATACGTCAGGGATCTCTACTGATCAGGTGCACAATCCCGGGAGCACGAACGCCATTACTCATACCCAGGTACGGCCGACGTTCGATAATGAACAGGTCATGCGGTGGCGCAAGGTTGCGTCGTGCAAGGTTGCCGACCCCCGCTGCTGGTGCGAACCCGGCCGCAATGGCAAGTGCTGGCTACGGGAGAAGTCTGTTGCGACAGTTCATCACCTTCTGAAGGGTGGTGAAGACTCGACCGGCACGCTTGAGGCGATTCAGCGTGTCTATATCAATATCGGAAGCTGTTCAGAGCAATGCTGGATGAACCATCTGACTGACCTTCGCCAACTCGATCCGCATCAACGCAATTTTGGCCAGACACCCTTCGACATTGGTCAGTGCCGCCGGGATTGCGCCAGTTTTCGCGCCATTGAAGATCGGCTGGAGAACATACACGACTTTCTTTTGTCGAGGGAAGGCGAAGCCACGGACCTCGCCCGCGCTCGCGAGCTTGCGCTGCGTGATTCAAACCCGAATGCCGTTTATACCAAGGCGGATCTAGAAGCTGATCTGAACAAAGAGTTTGGGGAAAATGCAGTGAGACGTGGCCGTGAAGTCTTTGCGGATAAGTGCGCACGCTGTCATTCGTCTATTCCGGAGCTCGTGGGCGGAGCGTTCCGCAGCCGGGACTTTCGGGCAGTCGATGCGACCGGGATGCGCGCAGACTGGCTGGGCTCGGATGAATCTATCTTCGCCTCTGAAGCAGGCACGCACCGTTGCCGTTCCCTGCATTCGAATCATATGATGGGACACATCTGGGAAGAATACGGCTCTGAAACACTTCGCGCGCGGCCTCCAGATCCGAACATTCGCGAACCGCATGATGGTGGCCGAGGCTACTATCGCAATATTTCGCTGTTGTCAGTATGGGCCCATGCCCCGTTTTTGCACAACAATTCCGTTGGTCCGGAGCTTTGCGGGAAGCCGGTAAACCAGATGAACAATTTCTACCGGTCGCCGTATGTGGATGCAGATGGGCAGGAAATCCCGGTAGATAAAGCACAAGGCTGCTGGTCATATGATCCGAGTATCGAGGGGCGTTTCAAGCTGTATGTAGCCTCGATGCGGGATTTGCTCAATCCCGGCAGGCGCACACCAAAGATTCCCCGCATCGCTAACGACATACAAGTCACGCTCGGTCCCAAGGTTTGGGATGGTAAGCGTGAGGGTGAATTGCTCGGCTTTAACCTGGTGCTGCCGGCGGGTTTCAACGTCGGCAGGGTCACAAGCTTCCAGCACAAGGCATTCGTGAACGACATGCTTCTTGCCAGGCGCAAACCCGCCATGGCGGAGGAGAAGCTCGTCAGGCAGTTTGGCCGCGGTGAGGGCAGGAAAATTGCCGGAGATCTGCGCTCTGCCGCCAGAGTGCTGGCGAAGGAATCAGGACGCATGGCTGAAGTTCTCCGCAACTTTCCTCGCCTCATGACAAGCTACAGTTTCTGTACAGCAGAGATCGATAACGAGGGGCATCCTTTTGGAGAGGACCTGTCCGATGGCGACAAGGATGCACTTATCGCCTTTCTCGCTACACTTTAGCAATGAAAGCAGGGATAGGGATAAGGATAGGGATAAGGGCGGCGAAAACGGTCATTGTCTGTGCAGGCGTTACACTTGGCGCCTGCGGTAGCTTGCATGGCTCGTCACCTTCCGCCATCAGGTTTGCCAGCTATGGCGGCTATTATGCGAGTAAGCCCGATTTTGCGCGGGTTGAGCATGAGTTTTCCCTCACTTCTGTCCATCTGGCCGAACTCACGCCTGAGATGCTGGCTGCATACGATCAGGAGCAGGTAGATCAGATCTATGCGCGCCTGCCTGCCGGTGTGATCCCTGATGGATTGTTCGATGCGCAGCCGTTTTCCCCGAATGGTATTCCTGATGATCGAATCACCACCGAAACCAGAATCATCAGTGAATTGCCGGGGTTTGCGAATGCCAGCACAAACAGGTTCAAGCTTCTTTGCAGGTACTTGTGGGGCAGGAAGGTGTTTCAGGGCGACGTCCGCCTGGCGTTCACTCGCGTTGATGACCTGACGCCCCTCGACCACTTGCTTGGCTCCCATCCGGCAGCCATTCCCACTATCACTATAGAGGGCCGGGAACAGTGGCTGATGTTCCCCGCACGCCTCTACTGCGGGCAGAGCCTGCTTGATTCGCGCCGGGAGTCGATCATCGTCGATTACTCCTTCAGCGACGATATTCCAGGGTATCCGGAACTGCTTGATCAACTGGTTGGCCGCCATGGCCTCCAGGTGCGCGACGAAATCCGTATGATCCGGCCGGGGTTCTATCTCGGGCGCGCCTATCTCGGCAAAACCTTTTTTCTGAATTTTACCCTCTACGACAGGAATCTCGATCAGCGCCATAGTCTGGGGTTTTCTGGAGGGGAGTCAACACGACAGGATTGCTGGCCAGGGGAGCAGGTCCGTCCAATTGGTTTCAGGTCGGAAAACTGAGCATGTGTCGTACTGTATTGCTCGGGACGATTATCGGAGCCTGTATCTCCCTGATCTACGCTCCGTCTGCTGGCGCCAGCGGCAACTGCGTAACGGAGTGCCAGGGCCCGAGCTGGGCCGTTGATCCGGCTGTGTCCGGCCCGGCACTTCCCCCATCCGGCCGGTCGCTGTTCGACTTCATTGCAGCCGATGGTATTCCGTTCCCGTTTGCAGCCCTGGTTCAGAAGATCGAGAGGCAGCTTGGGTGTCGGGAAGGAGCGTGCATTACCCCGGTGCTGGTTCCGTTTGGCCGATCTCTGCAGCGCACTGCCGCCGCACCCGATTTTTTCGCCTATCCCCGTGCAATTGTCGCGGTGACAGGGGAGGGCAAAGGTCCATTGTTCGCAAAAGACCGCCTCTATCTTGCTTACCAGGAAAAGACGAATGTGATCGAAGTGATCAGCTACAACGAGGCCGCCGCACGCTTTGAATTTCAGGCAGTGAGGGATTATAGGGAAGGCGGCACACCGCGGCTGGTTTATGCAAACAGGAATATTTGCATGGCTTGCCACCAGAATCACGCGCCGATTTTTTCGCGGCAGTTATGGGATGAAACCAATGCGAATCGACGGGTAGCGGAGAAGCTGTCCCAAGTAAGGGATAGCTTTTATGGAATCCCCTTGCATCGCGGCGTTGATCTCCCCGATCTTATTGACGATGCAACTGACCGGGCCAATCTTATCGGTGTAATACACCGTGTGTGGCTCGAAGCGTGCGACTCGACCTGCCGCTCACTGGCAATCACCGCTGCAATCCAGTACCGCTTGTCGGGAGGCAGGTTTTCAGACATGAGCACTTTGGAACAGGCATTCTCACGCCAGTTCGCTGGACGCTGGCCCGGCGGTCTTGCCATTCCGAATCCCGATCTTCCAGACCGGGACCCGCTTGCGCTTGCGGAGGATGTGGAAGGTGTGGAAGAAGATATGGAAGGGGTAGGGGTTGCAAAGTCGCATGTTGCCGCGGAGTTTGATCCTCTTGCGCCGCGTCCCCCCTTGGCATATGGACAGCGGGCGATCCGCTGCTAGCGCGTCGCTTCGTGACGGGACTGGCTGCTCTCATCCCCGATGAGGATCTGCACGATCTCGATGCACGGCTTGCCAGCGTTGCCGGAGCCAGGCGCCGCGTTTATGCTGCGCCTTGCGTTCTTTCCGGAGAACGATACGATTGCCGGGGAGAGTTCATCCTGCGTGGGCGCGAAAATTTTATCGACGCTTTTGCTCTCGGCAATGAGCAGCCGCTGCATTTCCTGTTCAAGGACGGGATGGCGACAAGTGATGGCTCGAGGGCACGGACTGCGAATGGAAACCTGATTGAAAACTTCGAGGTGAAGCAGCATCGGGATGGCGGCAAAGCTTTCGTTACCATCACCGAGGATTTCGCCCCGCTACGCCAGAGGATATCGCAGTTTACATGGCCGGATGCGCCTCTCAGCCGGACGCTCCTCCGCTCGGCACTTGATCTGGATGCGGTGGGCGAGGAGAGGGAACCATCTCTTCTGCCACCTGCACAGGCCGAGCTCGAAACAGGAGTGCCTGTACCTGAGCCGGGGGCTGCTTTCAAGAAAGCCTGCGGGTCTTGCCACCTTACGGCCGAGCGTTTCCCTCCAAACTTTCTTGCGGGAGATAGGAACCGGGTCAGCAGGAGCCTGGCGCAATGTGCACCAAGGATTTTCGTACGTCTCTCGATGTGGGAGATTGCTCCCGCCTTGCGTGACAAAGTGCCGATGCCCCCGCCGCTCGCATCGCGGAAGGGCAGTCCCTGGATGCAGGCAACGCCTCATCCATCCATTGCTTTGCTCCGGGCCAAGGTTGCGGAGTGGCTGCGTGCGGAGACGGGACATACGCCTGACGTGACGGAAATGATTGACGCAGGTTATGAGAACCTGCGTCCGTGCCTGGCACCCGCTACCGCTGTAGAACCTTTCGAGGCGCCGCAACAGGAAGGAGCCGGAATCAATCAGTGAACCGCTCTCCTTGCTGGCAGAGTGCGGGGAGTTATGAACGGGAATATAAGTGCCGGCTTACGCTTTCGGCTGTCGTGTTCTCCGCATCCTCGCTGATCACGTCGCATGCTTTTTCGCTGATCATGTAGACGGATGAAGCGATGAAGAAACCGGGTATTTTGGGGAAAACGGAAGCATCCACAATGCGCAGATTCCGGGTGCCATAAACGCGAAACCGGCTGTCGACGACAGCCATGGGATCAGTGGCAGCGCCCATTTTACAGCTGCACGAGGCATGGTGTCCCCACGCCTGGTTTTTTATGAAACGTCGTATATCTTCACGACTCTTGACTTCCGGACCAGGCAAAACCTCCTCCTCGATCACGTCGGAGGAAAGCCTGACGATATTGCGCACTGCTTCCACTCCGGCGACAAGCGATTCCATGTCTTCTCCAGCGTTCGTGCCTTCCGAAAAATAATGAAAGTTTATATCCGGTACATCGCGGGGATCGGCGGACCGGAGCGTGACCCGGCCGGCTGTATTAGCGGTATGACCCTTCAGGATGGCCCAGGTAAAGGCATTTTCCGTTCTGGCGATATTATCGGCATAACCGGGATAATATCCCCGGAAATCCCCGATCAGGCCGAAAATGAATAAATCGGGATTGGGGCGTTCGGGAAACGAGCGCTTCATGAGCGCAATCGTCGCACCATTGGTGGTGTAGGGCCCGACGCCCTGAAGCCACTGGCTGAACTGGGGATCGGGTGCTTCGCCGGGGGCGGGACAGCGAAGTTTCATTCCCTTGATCAGGGGGATGTTTTCCCTGAGCCGGGTAACCACTCCCAGTTCATAACGATCCTGAAGGTTTTCTCCAACCCCTGGCAAGTCTACTTTTACCTCGATGCCATGGCTCACCAGTTCTTCCCGAGGGCCGATGCCGGAGAGCTTGAGCAATTGGGGTGTATTGAATGCGCCTGCGGAAACAATCACCTCCCGTTCTGCAAGCACGGTTTCCACGATCCCTGGAGTTGCTGTCCCATGCCGCGGATCCGCACGGTACTGGTGGGCGCCGGAAATGTACTCCACCCCATAGGCCTTGTTCTGTTCATCGAGCAGGATGCGCTTTGCCAGCGCATGAGTCCTGACTTCGAGTAAATTCGGGCATTGCTCGCGAACGCGCAATATGTATTCTCGGGTTCCAGCCCGACGCCCCTGCCGGGTGGTGATCGGTATCTTGCACAAGCCTTCCGGCCTTCTGCGAATGAAACGCCAATCGTTGGGATCGCCATGGGTTTTTATCTTGAGCAAGGTCCGTTTGATCGGGTTGATAATGCCGCTCAGCGATTCCTCGAGCGCAGCTTTTGAAAGCTTTCTCAAAACCTTGTCTCTCAGCAGCATTTCCCGCTCTGCCAGATTTGTCGGAAGCCAGCCTCCGAATCCATGCCGGCTATCCGGTTCTTCAGCCCGGCTGGCATATTCGCAGCGCTCCATCCGCTTGAAATACTTGTGCATGTTTTCGCTGCGCCAGGATTCATCGGCGGTCTTTTCGGCGATATAGTCCCAATCGCTATTGTGGGGATAGATCAGCAGCATCGCATTGTGCGCAGTACATCCCCCCAGGGTGCCAGAGCGCGGGTAAAGCACACCGTTCTGTTCCGGAACGAACTTGTCATCCCGTTTCTGCTGCTCGTCATCGGCGTAGTGGCGTACAAAGAAGTCCCAGCGCAGGGCCTCGTGCTCCGAGGCACGCGCATGAAAGGCGGGAACGTAATATTCACAGGGATCGTCGTCTCCCCCCGCCTCCAGCAACAGCACGCGGAAACCTTTTAGGGCAAGGTTGCAGGCGAGTGGGCCGCCTCCTGCGCCGGAACCGATAATGATGTAATCAAATTTGTTTTCCGCAGCTGGCGGACAATCCAGGGGAGCAAAGGGCTGCGAAGAACCCTTCCAGAGAAGGGTAGAGCAACTGGCAAGAAGGGCGCTTGCGCCGGATACCAGCAGGGCGCTGAGCTTGACAAAACTGCGTCGGGAGATCAAGACGAAACCAATAGTATTTTTCTGTGGAGAGTCGCAAAAATCATTATAAAGGAAAAGTTTCCACCGGTTTGGCTGCAACTTCCCTTCGGTTTGTCCCCCGCTTTGCAATAAGAATTCGCACCGCTCCCCCGAGGGGAGCGGTGATTATGGTGCAGTGCGTCACATCGTTTTGAGGAATTCAATCAATGCGCGTTTATCGCTATCTCCGAGTCCCGGCCGCCCTTCGTCTCCCGGCAGGTAATCGGTTCCAAAATAGTGACCCCGGTTGACCACGAAGTCCGGACATTTGCTCACGCCGATGAGGGGATCGACCAGGTCAGAATAGACCTTGCGTAATTCCGCATCCGTGATCCGATCGGGTGTTACCTTGGCGGCGATCAAATCCCCCAGATGACCTTTGAGTGTCTTCAGCAGCGTCTTGACTTCGTCGCCTCTCTTATCGAGGTCCAGGTTGGACAGAAGGCTGACGGGCGTGCCCTCCGGTATGGGTCCCAGATTCAGCACTCCGTCATGGATCGGCAATCTGACGTACCAGGGCAGGTAACCTTCCGGTATCAGCAGCCAGCTTCTTGCCCAGGTTCGGTCGATAATGCCCGGCAATTCCTTGCCCGACCGGGTGACATAAGTGCGGCTTTCGCAGCTTGTTCGTTCCTGAGCCCCATAATTCTTTTCTGCATAGTAACCACCCCCGTACAGGTCTTCCTGGTCGCAGTAGCGTTTTTCCGGCCAGAGCAATTGCTCTATTCCGCTATAAAAGGATTTCATTCTGTCTTCAACAGTGCCTGAGGGATAGAATTTGCCCAGGGTGTTATTCAACAGGAAGGGCGCCGAGGACCAGAGACTCGCAAGCGAAGGCGGCCGGATATACCCGCGGCCACCACCAGGCATGGGATAGGAGCGCGGCTCCCGTGTTACGGGATGGTGAATCAGCGCGCTCCCGACGGGAGGCAGTTCCTTGTACGAGGTGGAGGAAAAATTATCCCAGGTATCGCCCTTGAGCGCGTTGGTTGCAAGGGAAGCGCAAATATTCGTTTCAAGGAGGGTGACAGGAACACGCAACTCGGTAGAAAGATAATTGTCAGCAAGGAAATCCTCCTTCAGAACGATTTCTTTCATCTCCTGCCTGAATTCGTCGGTCTTTGTCCAGTTCCAGTACTGGTTCCAGCAGTTCAGATAATCAGGCCCGACGCAACCGTTATTGGGGAAAAATTTCACCGCTTTCTCCGGCAGCTTGCTGGAGTGACAGCCGGCACAATTCTCCGCAAATACTTCCTTGCCGCGTTTCAGGGTGGCCGCATCAGCGGTCAGATGACGCTCGCCTCCCGGCGCTTCCGCCAGATAATCCGGCCGGCTGGCTGCGAGGAAAAACAGCGATGTATCCAGAGTCTGGTTTTCCGTTGCCCGCCAATAGCTGGAATTCTTGTTGGCAGTGGCGATCGGGAACGGCGTGAATGGCTTGCCACCGATCAGTGGATTGATATGCTGAAGCCACTCCTCGCTGAAAAGTCCGATATTTACGAAAACGCGGTTAAAGGCGCCGAGCGCGCCCACGGAATCCGCTCCATCCTTGAGCACTCGTGGGGTGAACACTGTGCCCGATTTTTCGAAGAACCTTCGCAGCGGACTTTCGGAAGATATCTCCCGATAATCATTAAACTGCTTATTGTTCAGCTCGTCGCCCGTCAGTTGCTCCCTGCCGGAGCGCAACGCATTCTTCATCCGTGCGCCCAGGTTATATACCCCATTCATGCTGCGCGGATTGTTCATGTAGTCCGTTGAAATGAGCGAGGTATCCAGGGCGCCGGGGCGATTGGTGCTGAGGAACTGATAGGCGAAGCTGTTCTTGTCGGCTTCGTAGGCGAATATCCGGTCGAACCAGAAATATTGTGCGCCGGGATTGGAATTAAGATTGGCCCATTGCGGGTTCTCCGGATCCTTCGGCGGATTGGAAGGGTTCGGGCCTACGTGGCAGAATCCGCACGACATCCCGATCCGGTAGGGCTTCACCAGGTTGGCATCGTTGTAGTAGGACGGATCGGTATAATATCTTTCCGGGTCCCAGCGCTTTTTTGCGGCTTCATCGAAATCGGGATTGGGGAACAATCGCAATCCTACAATCCCGCTCGCATATCCATAGTAGGACCCGATTGGCACCGTCTTGCCGCGCGCCCCGATCTTTACGCCCGGGTATTTCTCTTCATTCTCGAACGGGTCGCGTGCGCAATTCGGATCGCGCACGTCGAGATACAGGCCGAAGCGGTCCGCGCGTCCCAATGAATTGCCTTGTGCATCCACATTTTTCCTGAAGCACGGTTCATTGACAAGACCGAACCAGTACCACCGGTTATCCCGGCTATATCCCGGATTTTTCATGAGGTGCGGATGATTTGAAAGGACTTTCAGGAGATCGAAGCTGCCCTGGCTGTTGATATTGAGATGGTCCCAGAACTTGTCATCGCCACCTGTCCACACTATCCAGTTATTCCGGCCCCTGACGATGGCTTTTACAGCTTCTTCCGGAGCGCCGGAAATACCGGGAACAAACGGTTCCAGCGTGGCGACAACCTTCTGCGGGTCTTGGCTGATCCCATAGTCCATGTCCTTGAAGTAATCTTCGTCCGCGCCGGGGAAGCTCTCTGCTGATCGATTCACGCATTGTGCCTCGTCCTTCACTGCTCCGGCCTTCGCAAACGGACCTTCAATACATTCGGCTGCAATCCAGGGCGGGCGCTTATAGGCACAGCCGATAAGCAATGTAGTCAATCCCATTGCGATGAGAGTGATGGCAACTCTTTTGGACTTCATGTGGCAGCCCTCCTGGGAGAAATCATATATTATTGGTTTTTGCCGGTGCCCGGAAAAAGCATCTTCCAGTAATGGAAGGGCGGTTTCTTTTTACAACGACGTCGAGTCGTAGACGTACCCCAGATCTTCCGTATCCACCAGATCATCGTACGATTCCCCCCACGGATCCATGATGCGGTCAGACCCGCTCAGGTTGGGTTCCGCTGATGGATTTGCCTGTTGCCAGATATGCCACAAGCGGTCCACTTCACAGTGATGAAGCCAGAAAATGGGATCCGTGGGGGACGACATCGTATTGTTCATGATGCCGCCCACCCAGGCATGACCATGATTGTGAGCGGGAAGGCTCGTTCCGTCCGGTCTCCGGCCCCAGCCCTCGATTCCATAGGTGAATTTCGTGTAATCATTCTCATTGTTCAGACCGGTATCCTGGATCGAGAACTGGTTAACGATGATATCCACATCTGACGCGTCGGCCTTTTGGGGTGGCGACGCATTTTTGCGCGAGGGTGGCGGCGTTCCCGTATCCGGATCGTTTGCAGGCAGAAAACTGTTCAGCCAAGCGGGGAAGGGGTCTTCCCAACGCCAATAGGGGACCGCGAGTTTTTCATTGGAGTCAGGGCGGAGAACAGCGTCAACACGCTGCAATTCCCGCTCGAACTCGACGAGATAACGGCGGTGCCAGCCCAGAAAACGGTAAAGGCCTGTCTCGCCCATCATGCCATGCATGTCATGCGACATGTCCATATGAAACTGGACCAGTTCGAGGTATTTGCCTTCCTCTACCAGACGAACAATCGCATTGCGGAATGCCTCCCGGTTTTCCGGCGAAAGGTCCGCCTGATTCTGGCGAGTGACTGGTGCGCCCGGGGGTTTGGGCGCGAAGGCAGCTGCTCCGCCAAGCAGGGGTTTTACGAGTTTCTTATGGATATCCTTAAGCAATTCCAGCTTGTCCAGCGGAAAACCGAGAGCGAGAACTTCATCGAAGGTTTTGGGGTGAAGGTGCTTGCCGGTCTCATGCGAATGGTTCATTTTTTTGCTCCTGACAAAGGGTTGACGGAGTTTAGGAAAGCAAGCGGGCAATATGACTCCCGCTCGATGCCCAATACGCCTTACACACAGTAACTATAGTACATGGCGGTTGATCCGCTCGATTTTTCGGAGCTTGGCTGTGGTTTGTCTGTGCTTGGATGGGAGGGAATCGAGAGTTCTGTGTCCAGGCGTTTCGTTTCAAAAAACCTGCCGCTTTTACGGCCGTCGATGGCAAGGGACGCGCTGCAAGTCTTACCCTACATTTAAAATGGGCAGCGCACGGCAGCGTCGCGGATCGGAGCGAATAGTGGTCTGAACTTAGGGGATGAGCCGGGTGGGATGTTGGGGGAAAGTTCTACTTCTAAGCTGTCTCCTTGACAGAGAAGGCTTTACTGACACCAGCTCCCCCACCATTCATAGAAGACGTGGAAGAATAACCTCTACCTCACTACGGCAGAGAATGTGCAAATCTGAAGGGAGAAATGTTAAATGAAGGATGAGAATCTTTAGGGGTGTAAGCGATGGAATGATAAAGGATCATCGTTGATTGTTTCTACATACACCTCCTTAACATTGAATGCATACGCGTTGCCCCAAGCAAAGGGATGACCGATGGGAAGGGGGTACTCGCCACTCAAACGTGATACTTCAGTGTAAAGCGGGGACAGTAAACTTCACGTACGGAAGAGGAAGATGATAATAGTTATGGAACGTACGGTAGCGAACAATTAACGCTAAAACTTAGGACTATTGTTAGACGTATCCATACAGCCAATCGGCCGAAAATCACCTGATTTTGTCGTCGAGTTCATCATGAGCGTCATTACCACGTCAACCAAACACATATACATTATTCTGTCGTTTCTCGTGCTAGCCTCCTGTGGGCATTTGCATAAGGTCCACCAAGAATCATTTCGCTATCTTGTTGACCCATCTATCGTCCCGTCGCAACCTGAGCTTCCAGGACTTAACCGCGGGGCTCCACGTAAGGTGGCAGTACTCGTAGGACCTACCGGGCTCAAAGATGAATTCGTTGCGAATGAAGTGGTTTATCGGCCAAAGAATTCACAAGATTTGCAATCCTTTCTTACGACCTACGGTGGGACGGTGTTGCGCGACGGAAAACCCTTCATGCTCCCCGAAGTTGCGGCGACAAGTCCAGTACGCCCCTCCTCAAGCGGATGGTATCTGATCAGGATCGATCCGCAACGATCAGAACTGGGCGATCTGACTCGCAATATGGGGGAGGGCGGCTCACGTGGATTGCATGTATTTTCATCTGATGAAGCGGCTCGGCTCGGCGCACTACTGGCGAGAGAAAAACTTCGTAACGGACGTATAGTCGGACCCAACATGCTGATGCACCTCGATAGGGTGGAGGAGCATCCGAACGTTGGGGGCGGCTTTCTGGATGCTGAAAGCTGGTGGTGGATGTCAGAAGACGACGATCCGAATACGCCTGGCGATCAAGGCCTCTCGGTGGGAGTTATTCGTGCCTGGCGATACCTTAGCTATAAAGGAGTTCCCTCACCTGGTGTCTGGACCCCACCTATTGTTGCCATCATAGACAGTGGATTCGACGTGGACGTAAGGGGAAGACCGATCAACGCGCAGCCTGACTTTTTTCCTTCCCGTCCCATTCAAATGGATTTGGTTGATTTCGACCTCAGCGCGGACGGTCCACCATCAGGTGATTGGCATGGACAACACGTCGCTGCTGTTGCGACCGCGGTCCCTGCTAACCGCTTCGGTGGAGCAGGGACCGGCGGATCGATCGCCCGGCCCATGCTAATCCGTACAGACATAACAAGCTTTATGGTGGCCGATGCCATCAGGTCCGCGACTATTAACGGCGCGCAGGTCATCAATGTCAGCCTCAGCGGTTGGTGCCAGGTGGCTAATATTCTATGCGGCATTTGGCCCGAAGGGGACGATATATTTGCGAGTATGGAAAGCGCGGCACTCTTTGCGGCGAGTAGCGGGGTAGTCATCGTCGCCTCCGCTGGAAACGCTGGAAACGATCTCAGTAATCAAAGGCTGCGTCTGATTCCCTGCGAAACGCCTACTGTAATCTGCGTAGGCGGGATCGATCGAAATGGCGACAATTTATATAATTATGGTTCCCCTGTTGATATTTGGGCCCCCAGCAATATTGCCTCGACAGTAATCCCACCGCGAGTCGGGAGCGAAGGGATTACCGCAGTATGCTGTTTCGGCGGCACAAGCGCATCCGCCCCGTTCGTCTCGGGCATTGTGGCGCTGATGAAGGCACTTGCTCCATCGCTGCCTTGGTTTCGGGTTGACCAATATTTAAAAGAAACTGCTAACTCCAGCCGAGATCCGAACGTGCGAGGTTATATAGACGCCTTTCGCGCTGTCGAGCGCGTTCGCCGAAATATGCCGCCCTCTATCACGATCAATATCCCCCGGGACGGCGCGACCATTCCATATAACCAAAGCAAGTTCTTTCATGCAAGGGTAACGGATCCAGAACGGGGCAACGATTTTCTAGGTACCGTGGTTTTCATGTCTGATCGTGACGGGGAGCTTTGTCGAACCTCGGGGTATGCAACTGGTTGCCAAGCCCCGGTCCTCAGCCTGGGAGATCATGTGATCTCAGCGACCGCTACAGATCAATTTGACGGCACAGCTACTGCTGCCCCGATTGCTGTGACAGTTATCAATCAAATTCCTATCGCGACTATTGCCCTGCCGAGCGACGGTGCAACATTTTTTGCAGATCAGACGATCAACTTTCGTGGTAGTGGATTTGATTGGGACGAACCGATTCCACCGGCAAATTTAACCTGGGCCTCCAGCCTCAATGGTCCTCTAGGATCGGGCCAGGAAATTCAAACCCCACTAAATATCGGAACTCATATCATTACTTTAACGGCGACGGATTCGACGGGCCAGATCGGGCAAGACAGCATTTCGCTGACGGTCGAAGCAGCAGCCGGTCATCCTACTGCCCGTATTCTGGCACCGGCGACTAACACTAATGTCGCTCCCGGCGAGAACATTACGTTTCAGGGTGAAGGCACTGACCCTCAAGAGGGACCTCTACCGGACTCGGGCATGTCATGGTACTCACATATTGATGGATTTCTCGGAATGGGCAGAACACTCACTAAAGCGCTCAGCGGACCTCAAGTTCCATGCGACCCCGAGCTTCTCCCCCATACGATTACACTGAAGGTACGAGACGCCGACGGCAATGAGGCAACGCATTCCATTAGAGTATCAGTCGGACGTATATGCTAGGTATATGCATAGAGGAGATAGAGGTGCACGTTGTTGCCCAGGGGGCAGAAGGTGCTGTGGCAGTTGTGCGAGCGGGGAATGCGATGACGTATGCGTAGGTCCCGGATAATCCTGCCCGTGATTTATGACTGTATAGATATACTTTCAGTTGCATCTTTAACATTCTACTGACGGACAGGAGGAATCATGAGTCAGGCTACAGGATGGTCAGCAAACTTTGACTTTGGGGAGGCGCTAAAAGACGCGGTACGAAAATTACCGCCAGAAGATACTGATAGTCCCCTTGGGTATACGGTCATAGTAACAAAAATAGAGGGTAATTTTACCAGAGGGATTGTGCCGCCGCATTTAGAAGTCACTGTTCAAACAGGAAGATACGATCAACAATCAACCGGAAGGAGAATTGAAATGGCTAATGGTGCAGCTACCCCACAAAGGGAGCCGAATGAATACACCCTGCAAGGAGAAAATAAGGAGATCACCTTTGCGACAACAAGCTTTCCGGGGGAACCCGTACTCACTTATAAGGATGAGGACGGCGAGAGCCGCACTTTTCGTGGAGATGAGATAGATATAACCCAGCCTAAAATCAGTAAACTAGTCACGGTTTTGATCGAGCAAGTTCCGGATTCACACGTCGTTTTCCTGACCCTGCTGTTACCAACGATTTATCTGCCAGAGGAAGAGAGGGAATTCCCAATTGAGACAACAGCGATAATCACCACTAGGCAAACTCCTTTTGCCGGGCCTGGAGGCACTGGTAACGGGTTGCAGGTCGAGACGTACGAAACGCTAAAACTTAGAGGGACTGCTCGCCTCATTATCACATAGACATGAAATTACGTACTTTTCACCGTAGGGTACTGGAGTGATTGATACTGGAAAATTTTAAATAATGACACGTTATTTTGAATGAGCAGATGGACTATTTCTGTTAGTGAGTCAGTCCTAAGCTGATAAAGGAGATTGAAAATGAGCAATGCCAGGTTTTAATGCAGAAGCATCAATATACAAGGCTTGGAGCTATACTGCGGCTCCAAGCTACTAGCAAGATGGAGGGTTCCATCGTTACCTTGGGCGCTGATTGCGCCAACGTCTCGACCCACCCCAGTGCACCGATGACTGTACTAGAAGCGGGTGGCCTTGGCGGAGATTAAGGTGTGAACGTACGTGCTGTAGGCACACCTCTCAGATACGGTAGGCTGTGGAATCACCCAATTTGACGGCCCATGTGGTGGTAGGCCAAGACGTCCTCCGCCACGAGTGGTACCAAGGAATCACCGCTGATCGATGAGCGATATTTTAGGTTGGCTGTGACGGCCTCCTTGAAACCCTTTATGCTGAGTGTCGGGAAATTGGAGGGCGTAGAGCGGTGCGCGGTCCTATGCCCATTCCATGTGGAATTTAAAAGAGGCTCGTAGGCTGTTCTCATTTCTGTACCGGGCTAGGTACTTGTCCATCCTCAGGTTAACCAGCGCCCTTTCATTTCAAGGTCTGGATGCCCACAGAGAGCGGGGTAATGTGCTCCATATGACGACGTGGGCAGTCAACTAAAGCGGTACGAGGTAGATGGATGTGACCAAAGGGATGCCTCTACCTAGTCACCAAGAAATCGACATATTAGAGCATGAACTTTAACCCATGAAAGGAGGTATATCATTGGAGTTGCCCTTATTAAACCGGACAGGATGCGGTTAGTAACTGGCTGCGGATGAATTGTCTGGGCGGCTTCATCTTGAGCCCCTTGTGAGGATGGTATTCATTGTAATCCTCGAACCATTGGTCAAGCTGTGCCATGACTGTTTTTGCATCGGGCCGATCGTGGACATAGACATAGTCCCGCTTGAAGGTTTTGACGAAGGCTTCGGCCATGCCGTTGGATTCTGGGCTTCTGATGGGAGTAAAACAGCTGATAAAGCCCAGATCCCTGGCAAAAGCAGTAGTTTCCCTGGCGGTATAGCAACTGCCATTGTCGCTTAGCCATTCCACCACGTGCGGGAGCCTGGAGACCGACCCAAAACGCTGCTCGATGGATTCGACCATCAGATCACGCACCATCTCCCCGGTAATGCCGCCGGTGGTGGCAACATGACTGATGATTTCCCGATCACAGCAATCCAGGAAGAAGGCAATGCGCACCACCTGCCCATTCAAGCAGGGAATCTCAAAGCCATCCGAGCACCAGCGCAAATTGGAACGCAAGGTAACGACCTTCATGAGACAGCACGCGCTGTCTACCCGTATACCGGGTCAGCAGCAGCCCATTCTGGCGCATGATGCGATAGACGCGTTTATGATTGCCGGCAGACTTGCCCAAGGTGTCCAGCTTCCGGTTAAGCAGGGCGCAAATCCTTCTGTATCCGTAGGTCCCGGTAATCTACAAGTTCGCGGATCAAGGGCAAAAGCCAGGCGTCGTCAGCCTTGTTGTAGCGGCAGCGAGCAGGCTTTGCCTGCGGCTTCATCCGTTCCACAAGATGGGAGCGCGCCACACCCAGAGCCCTTGCAACCGCTTTCATAGGGAACCATCCTCTGGCAGCAAGGGCATGCGCGAGATCAGTTTTTTTCATGGGCAAGCTTCACCGCTTCCGTGAGAATCTCGTTCTCCAGGGTTTTCTTGCCCAGCACCCGCTCAAGCTCCCGAATCCGCTTTTTCAACTCCCGTACCTCGGCGCGGACACTACCGCATCGTCGCCACGTACCGCTTCCTGTCCTCCCTCAGCCATGAGCTTCCTCCAGCGAAATAACAAGCTTGGAGCAATACCATATTTTCGTGCCACATACGAGACACTCATCCCCGGCAAGCGCGATTCCTCAACAGCTTTTAATTTCTCACCCAGGCTCCAGCGCCTGCGGCGCCCAACCCCGGTGACGACTTCAATGCGATCAGAACCAGAAGCACTATGCATAGCACCAGGCATACGCCTATCTCCTGTCATCAGTGCATCCGTGTCCGGTTGAATTGGGGGCTAGTCCAATCATGAACATACCAGGATTTACTGCCGATACTTCGATATATACGACAGGTGAGCATTATCGCGGTAATGTATATTTGGGAGTGAATAGTGGAGCCGTAGTGCCACAACAACTGAGTTTAAATTGTCTCGGTGAATGCTTTTCTGCTTGCAGAGAGCTTGGGCTTGGTAGGGAATGCAGGTTAGATTGCCTAATTGGGTGCCGCTTCTGAAGACCCTGTGAATGTTTTTAAAAATGTAATAATGAAATCCAGAGAATTTGTTAGGACTTGCTATTCTAAGGAAAAACCATACGGAAACAGCGAAAAAGAGGGAATTGCCCCTATTAAGCTGAGTAGGATGCGGTGTCTCCGTCGACCACCCCGGCTTATGTGGTGGGGGCGGAGTGCTTCAGGCTTATTTTCTACAGTGAAAGCAGCAATTTCCGTACAAGGAGTGGACCCTAGAAAACCCGAGTGCACTATCTTCTAGCGGTAGCTTTCCTACTCCGTCTTTTAGCGCCTCCCCAAAGTCAAAATTTGATGACCATCCTGTAGCTTGCGTCATGTTCCCACCTCTCCCTAGATATAATCAATTTGCTACAACTCGTGCGACAACACTTTCCATTTTCCGGCGTTGGGTTGTTCGGTGGGAATTGATATGTTAGCGAAATAATGCCGTATACGAACCTTAAAATGAAATAGGAGGTATGAAATGAATACCACAAATATGCCAGGGTTTACGGCATATAGATCAGTTTATAGAGGAAGGATTTACTGGAAAAATTGAGCTGCGCCACGAATAAAAACGGAACTCTGACTCCTCTAAGAATGATGGAAGATTGTGTCTGCCCTGTTACACCCCAAAATGGAGCGATGTGCTGGTAGTAGCGCCTGTTGATCATTAAATACGGCAAGCGTTTGTCCTCGTCTTGCAGCAAATACAATGAATCCGGTACTCGACCCGAAAGGAGGCTCAGAGTAAGAACGAATCCATCAAGGCCATGGCCCGAAGACCGTTTTCCCCGAGGCCAATGCCAAGAATCAACAAAAGGACGCCCACCTGATAAAAATTCACATTGACTAATTGGGGATCGGATATATGATGAAATAGGTGGGTTAAGCGGAGGCGCCTGAGTCTGAGTGGGGGGCCAATTTCTGATGGGCAGGATTGATCGGTAGTCCTGGCTTTTGAAGAGCGGGACGTGAGGCGAGCAACCGGAGAAAACCTTATTCGAGTTTGGAAGAGCTGCTACAACGAGTCCGGGATGCGATAGGAGTAGCCGAATCGCGTGTGCGGTGCCGGTCGGGGTTAATAAAGAATGCGTAACAGGAGATAGGGAGGTAATAATGGCTTACGATATTCAGCAGGTGATCAATATGTCGCAAGACGAGCTCGATAAATTGTTTTCTTCCGGGGAAGTCGGCGAGATACCGGACGGTGAAGCAAAGGGCACCGCTATTATCGCGCCCGGCACGCCTTACAACTATGCGATCGCTCAGGTCATCAATTTTTTTGCCTGGCAGGGAAAGATTTTTGATGCCAAGACAAGTACCTTGAAGAACGAAATTTCACCTTTTGGCTTTCGCGCGATCATCGCCAAGGTGTACAAGGACGATAGCTGGTTCGACCACAAGCCATGCATTGTTCTCGATTATTCGGAAACGTCCACAGTTGCCCAACGGATCCGTGACGAAATCCGCAAGGTGGCGGACAAGCAATATCTGGGGAAGGTTTACTGGGGCAACAAGCACCTTATAGACTTCTTCCTGCAGTTCTGAGTTATCTGAGTGATTCCGCCACACTCCGCTTTCAGGCATTCGGGTTGAATGTTTGAGGCTTCAAAACAGGTTTGCGGTTATCGGAACTCCGTCGTTTCACGATGGCGGCTGTTTCACTGACGGGCTCAGCTTATACTTCGCAATCGGGGGGCAGGAAAGCCGGTTGAGCAGAAAAACAAGAAGTCGTATAAATATCTAGTGAGATAAAAAGCCATGACACCTCAATCCAGCTTCATGATTGTTGCGGCTGTACGTGACGGACAGTTGAAAGACCTGCGCGCCTTACTGGCTTCGATGAATAACCTGCCCGGTCATGCTGACCCCGATAATGAGCTGATTCCATTCAGGAAGTTTGATCGCGTGCATTTTGCGCGTTTCGTGATCATAGAAGCAAGAACCGCACAGGAAATTAGAGAATTCGGTGTAACGCCAAGACCGTGGCGACCCACACTCGCCTTTCTTGGCGATATCGACGGGGATATGCAGACTTTTTTTCTGGAACTGATTGAGCGTGCAGAGCCAGGTCTAAAAAAAATCTTTTCTCATTGCGAAGGTTTTTCTGAAGAAGACCAAGACTTGCTGGGCTGGATGAAGGCAAACAATATAAATGCCAGCGCCACCTATGTTAACTGGATTGGTCGGACGGTCAGGCAGATCCATGAAGAAGCAGCGCTACATCGAAGTTTGTCCATCTATCTGCAGAAAACTGCTGACGATGTGGGCCGGGAAAACGTTCGTGCTTTACGGCAAAAGCTGTTGTCTTATGTCGAAATGGAAAAATACAAAGGCACGCTTACGTTAACCCCGGCAGAACCCACACCCCCCGAATGGAAAATGCGCAATCTTCTGCATATGATCGGGGTTCCATTGATCCTGCTTCTTCTATCCCCGCTATTACTGGTTATTGCACTTATCTTTGCGCTACGTTTAAGAATGCTTGAACGCTCTGACCCTGAGCTCTTCATCCGGCCCAGCCGTGAACATTTGGCAGAGCTTACAGTGCAGGAAGATCAGGATGTCAGTAATCAGTATAGTGTGTTCGGTGACGTGAAACCTGGGGTGGTCCGCCTGCTGACTTTCAAATTCATACTCCTGCTGACCGACTATTTTGCCAGGCACATATACAACCACGGATTTCTCGCCCGAATAAAAACGATTCACTTTGCCCGCTGGGTGTTCATGGACAATAACCATAGAGTTTTTTTCGCCAGTAATTATGATGGCAGCCATGAAAGCTATATGGATGATTTTATCAATAAGGTTGGCTGGGGCCTCAATCTTACCTTCACTAATGGTGTCGGCTACCCCACCACTCAGTGGATCATCAAGGAAGGCGCAAACCGGGAGCATGCCTTCAAATATACGCAAAGGCGACATCAAATACCTACCGAGGTTTGGTATAAGGCGTACCCGGGATTGACAGCCGTTGATCTCGCGCGAAACAGCCGTATCCGGCAAGGCGTGGAAATTCGGCAATCCAATGATGCGGAAATCCGTGAATGGCTCAGCCTGATCTGAGGAGCATGGAAATGAAAGAATCAAGCGACTTTGAATTCGATGATCTTCAGGGGCTGCTGCGCTTTGGGTATGGGAAGCTGACGGATACCTCTTTTATGTTGCTGAATATCGTAAATGCCGATCTGGCCAAAAAATGGCTGGAGACAGCACCCATCAGCAGCGCCATCACGCAGGATCCTCCGCCAGACACGGCACTGCAGATTGCCTTTTCCGTGGAGGGTCTGCGCGCCCTGGGACTGGAGGAATCCATTGTCGAGGGCTTTTCCGATGAGTTCATCGTAGGTATGGCAGGAGATGAAAGCCGCTCCCGCCGCTTGGGTGATGTCGGCAACAATGCGCCGCAACAGTGGAAATGGGGAGGCAATGCGGCACAGGTTCCGCATGTCCTGTTACTGCTTTACGCCACGAAAGGAGGTATCACTGCCTGGCAAAAAACCATAGAAGGTGAATATTTCTCAGGCGCATTTCAGTTGCTGCAGGAATTACCTACGCTTTATATCGGTGACATCGAGCCTTTCGGATTCCCGGATAGCATCAGCCAGCCAACCGTGGACTGGATGCAGCGGCAAAGCACGGATACCCACGAGCGCGATCGTTATTCCAACTTGCTGGCTCCTGGAGAAATCGTGCTTGGCTATCGCAATGAATATGGGCAGTACACTGCGCGGCCGCTCATCGATTCCCGGAAAGACCAGCTTGCAACCGTGCTGCCCAGCGCCGAGGATGATCCCCCCCTCAAGGATTTCGGCCGTAATGGGACATATCTGGTGCTTCGTCAACTGAGCCAGGATGTTCCGGGCTTTTGGCAGTTTCTTGACAAGGTGTCGGATCACATACCGGAAAAACGCGAGCAGCTTGCCGCTGCCATGGTGGGTAGGGAACTCGATGGCACGCCTTTGGTTCCGGCACACATTCCAGGTATCTCGCGCAAAGAATATGAGAACGATTTTACCTACGACCAGGACTCAAAGGGGAACTATTGCCCGCTCGGCGCTCATGTGCGCCGATCCAATCCGCGTACAGGCGATTTGCCTACGAGTGCATGTGGTCCCTTAGACCGGTTGATCAAAATACTGGGTTTTGGTCAAAGGCCGGATGAAGATCTGGTCGCCTCTTCCCGTTTTCATCGTTTGCTGCGGCGTGGTCGCTCTTATGGGCCGGCGCTTGCACCGAAAGATGCCATCAAACCCCAGGCACCTGTTGCCGAACGGGGAATACAGTTTATCTGCCTGGTAGGCAACATATCGCGGCAATTCGAGTTTGTTCAGAATGCATGGACCATGAACAGTAAATTCGATGGCGTGCAAAATGAAAAAGATCCAATGCTGGGGAATCGCGAACCCTTGATGAGCGGTGAGAGCACCGATCATTTTAATTCTCCCGATCCATCGGGGCCGATGCGGACAACCTGTCATCTGCCGCAGTTTGTTACCACCCTTGGTGGCGGATACTTTTTTATGCCGGGGCTGCGCGCACTCAAATACATTTCCGCCTTACCTGCTAACAGGACTGGTAGCCCATCATGACAAAGATAAAGAACCGGATACTGAAGGCTATTCACAATTTTCTGATTCTGCTGCTACGGATCGAGCGCCGGCTGGAACCCTGGTTCCGCGCCCAGTGGGATTATCTCTTCCGTGAACCCAGCGCGAAGTTTATTCAGTACTTGATCAATCGTCGGCGCAAGAACGAAGGTCTGCAACTGGCTGAAGAAAAATTCTATCCGGATGAAGAAGAAAGCCTGAACAAGATTATCGACCTCATGATGGATCAGATGCGCGGCCGTTTCAAACCGGGAGGGTATGAGCGGGGTGGCAATACAAAAACACACGGCATTGTGCGTGCCACGGTAACCATCCGGGACGATTTGCCGGAACATTGCCGCAAGGGTATTTTTGCCAATCCCCGCACCTATCCTGCCTATGTGCGTTATTCCGGGCCAGGACCGAACGTGCCTGCCGATATCAATGATGTCGGTTTCATGAGCATGGCGGTGAAAATCATGGGTGTTCCGGGCGAAAAACTCATGAGCGAGGAAAAATTCACGCAGGATTTCATAACGACCAGTGGCGGCGCGACGTTCGTCACACCCAACACGCGGGAAAATGCCAAGCTGCAATACTGGAGCCTGGTGGATATGACGCTTTATTATTTTCTCAATCCCAAGGATTCCCACCTGCTTGACTTCTTCATGCAGAGCCTGTGGAATGAAACTCAATATAATCCGTTGGGGCAGCGTTACTGGAGCTGCACTCCCTATCTGCTGGGTGAAGGACAGGCCATGATGTATTCATTCGTACCGAAAACGACAGATGTTGAAACCCATATTCCTGGCCTGCCATTTGGCACCCCGCCGTTTAATTATCTGCGGGAGAACATGATCAAGACCTTGAATGAGAAGGATGTCGAGTTTGATCTTATGATTCAACTCCAGACGGACCCTCATCTGATGCCTATTGAAGATAGTTCGGTACGGTGGCCGGAACAGCTTTCCCCGTTTATTCCTGCTGCCACGGTTCATATCCCGAAACAGAAATTTGATTCCGATGCGCAGTTTGAGTTTGCCAAGCGGCTGAAAATGAATCCTTGGCATTGCCTGCCTGAACACAGGCCGTTAGGCAACCTGAATCGGGCACGCTTCAGAATGTATTATGAGCTATCCAAATTCCGGCAGGAGATGAATGAAACCACCCATCTTGAACCAACCGGGGATGAGATATTCGACTAATGATCCGGCCAGAAAGCACTATGAATCCCCTTGTTCCGGGCTTGCCCGGAATCCAGCAAACCGGAATTCGCCAAACCAGTAATGGCGTGCTTTGAACGTCACTGGAGACCGGCTTCCGCCGGTATGACGTTTGTACTGCTTGCTCGCTGAATCAATAGTTGTGGTAGTTCAGAATTAATCTGACAGGTGGGTCTGCGCTGTAATTTCACCCTCCATTAAATGGTTACACCGTTCGGAATGAATCTTGGGTTCATGCGATCATAGGCAAAGGAACGTCTGCTGTTTCTCTGGTCGATTTCCTCTTCTATTTCTTTCAGCCTGTCCCCAAACCGCTCTATCACCTCGTGTGCTTCAGAATCGAATGGCTGTAAGTTGTACTGACCGATCGAGCTGACACGAAAATTCGTCAGGAAATAGGTCCAGGTTTGCGAATAAGCAGCTCGAAATGCCGGCTGAATCTTCAATAATCCAACTGCATCAATTTCAGCATTTTTTCCAGCCGGAGGCGGTGCATAAGCCGAATGCGGCATATTGGGAACGAATCCCGGATATTTGTATTGGTTGAAGTGAATGCAGGAATGAAAAGCAGTACATAGGAAAATGATATGACCGAGAGTCTCGCTCAGCTCTTGCCTGGATCCGAATCTGGCCGGAAACCCGGGAATCCTGCCGCGATCCCGCGCACTGATATCATGTGCCCATGCCTGAATTTCATAGTCGTCAGTAACATCTGCTTCAGATTTGTAATATAAATCGACATATTCCTTGCAAAAGCCTTGAATCGTATTCCACAGCAAAATGCCGTCATCGCGATAGGGATAAAAAAGATCAGGATTATCGACTTCCCGCTTCGCAATATCATCAGGGAAGGCGGATTCTTTAAAATTAAAGCTCGTCATGCCATTGGCCATGCACTGAGTCATCGAGTCATAGTCTCCGGCAAATAACTCACCATACCGGCCCGGCCGTCCTTTCCGGTCTTTCAGGAAAGTGTGCTGGTGATTGACATTGAGCGTGTGTTGAAGATGCGGATTTAATAGAACATAAAGCGGATGAGATTTATAAAGCTGTCTTCGTGAAGCCATGATAATGGCTTCCATCACATAATGAATACGGGTCGCATGGGTATACAGGATGTGATGGTTGCCATCTGCGACCTGGGCGAACATTTTCGCTGTCAGCCAGAGATTGCCGTCTTTTGACGTATAGATTGGATTATCGGGCCTGGCATCCTGGTATAGCTGGATGGCAATCGGCCGCAGCATGCCATCCGATTGCAGGAACAACACGACGATCGGAGTCGTGACATATTGTTTTTTCCCGCCATCGATATACCCCGGGTTTGACTGCAATACATCCAGGACTGCATAGTCCAGGACGTATAGGCGCTTTTGCTCGGTGGCAGTCGCATAGTCGATCTCATCAACCTGCTCTTCAAAAATTTGTCGTATCTCAGGTTCCGGCAGCTTTTCCGGCAGAGGATTCTGATGGGTTACAGCGCGCAACATTACAGGATTTACTCCAATGACGCGTTGCAGGCCAAATACCAGGTCTTGCTGGAAGCTATCGACGAGATCGGGGTTTGGAGGACTTGCCGGAAAAAAAACATAATCCCGATAACTTTCCATCGGCTTGCCGAGCAGGTAGCGCAAAAAGGTAACCGATAGGCTGGGTAAACTTGGAATCAACCGTAAAAGGTTCATCCCCCCACGGAGCCAGTATCCAATACCGGGTATCTCCCGCCATGGCAGTTTACGCACGACTGCAATAGTATCGACATACTCATAGGCATATTGATATTCAGCCTGCCTCTGAAGAAGATAATTCTTCCGATCTTCTTTACCTGTATTTTCTTCGTTCTGCGGTAGCTTGTTCGACACGAGGCACTCCTTTATAAAAATAAGGTTCTCGCCTGGTTTCCATAGCTTTTCTATGTGCCCTATCTTTCACTGATCACTGCACAGATGTATTGAAGCTTGCAACGACCGTATCGCTATTCCTTACATTACGTTTGACGATATCCGCGAGTGAACTTGTTTCTTCAATAACGGATTGTCCAACCCTTGAAAAGGTCTTTTCATTGTGTACATAGATCGATACAAGTGGGTTTGTCAGCGCATGGGTAAACGCATCGTACCCCACCATCCGTACCATCAGGCGCCCAAGACTGAAGCCTTCATCATGATCTTCGGCAAATATGCCAACCTGCCACTCCAGATCGTCGATCCGGTCTTTATAAAGGTCCTTCAGTTCCCGCTGTAGTTCGCTGTCCTCCGTCAATTCCTCGAAACTCCGCAAACGGGGCATGCTGAACGCCTCGCGATAGTCGTTG
The DNA here is from genome assembly GCF_059489795.1 of Nitrosospira sp. CT. Taxonomy (NCBI): domain Bacteria; kingdom Pseudomonadati; phylum Pseudomonadota; class Betaproteobacteria; order Nitrosomonadales; family Nitrosomonadaceae; genus Nitrosospira; species Nitrosospira sp. CT. The sequence continues at coordinate 99,004 of NZ_JCAHZJ010000066.1, read as the reverse complement.
AAGGGACGGAGCCTGGCCTGACGTCCCATTGCGATGGAACGCTCCATGACGCTTCGATTATCGTCACCAACGGGCAGCGGATAGAAAAAGTAATCGTGTGTATTGTGAAGACCAATACGGCCTGCTCTTTGCATCGATGCAGCCGTTATCAGTTTTCCGATGCCATGTTGAATTGCCAGCGGGGTGTTGTTACGAAACTTATCCAGCGGGTATGACTTGTTACCGACCCTGTAATTTTCGGGGACCATGGAATGCCACCGGTACAGGAGGTTGAATTCCAGGGAGATCCAGTTGGTGCGGTACCAGCGCTGCTTTTCCGCCAGATCAGGGGAGGGGTCGAGGGTAAAACCAAACTGCGTAAAACGCGAGACGTAATCCGCCAGAACCACTTTGATCAGCAGCACAACCATGATGTTTCTTGCCGTCTGAAACAGGCGTTCATCATCCCATGTTGGGTAAGCTTCTTTTAGCAGGTCGCAAATCCGGTTGTGTTCACGCAACATCAATGTATTCATTATGGTATAGCCAACCGACGAGTTGCCGTGCTCCAGCCCCGCGGCAAACATGCGTTTCAACCGTTCCTCGGGGATATTGCTAAAAACAAAATCCAGAACCTCGCGGGGGTGCAGCTTCTCGAATTCTTTATCTGCGAACACCCAGTGGCCCGTAGTCGTCTCTTCAACGTTAAAAAGGTAGGGAGGAAAAATTTCTCCATCGATAATCTGGTACTTCAGCTTCCCATCTTTTTTCAGCCGTAAATAATGCGTAATTTCTTCCCGCAAACCATAGAGCTGGCAAAGATCGATTTCATGGTTCGATGTATTTTTCCGGCGATCGCGAAAATCCGTCCTGAGGAAACTATCGGTAAACCACTGGGCAAAGAAAGCAAACAGTATGCTTGTATCGACTGAGGGTATTTCTTTGTTCTCTTTTCTTCGCCATAAATCAACGACTCTTTCCATATCCGGTAGATTCTGATCCCCTTCCACCTCCGGCAGATGCCTTCCGGTAAATGACTTATCCGTCAACGATTGCCAGGTCGTATAAGATGAAGCCAGCGAGAACGGCCGGGGCCGAGGGTTGGTGGAATAGGCTTGCCAATTGACAAAAGCGTCACTGATAAACCGCCGTAACCATGTTATCCGCGAAACAATTCTGACGAGCCAGGGAAATCTGTTCGCAATCCGAAACAGGATCGGGAAAAAAAATTCATACATAATCTCACACCCCTTCTTCGTGTAAGCGGCAAGTCATTGACGAATCCCATATTCTTGTTTTTCAGAACGGTGGGGTATGCACGGATAGAGATCGGCAAGCCAGCGATGCTGTCCACGGAGAGTGGGTGAATTGCTCATTTTTCGACTCTGTCAACGTGCATGCGCAAGGGCTGTTTTTCACCACCGGGCTGGAACAGGAAGTCCCGCAACCCGCACAAAAACATGCTTTGTCATGAATATCGTCAATTCACAATAGTTCATAAAAAAGGGAACGTCAAAACCGTTGATCTGTTGTAAAAACTTAAAAATAGCCTAATATCAGAATGCGAATGCAACGTTATCCTGGCTCATGACAAGAGGTCGCAATGTCCCCTTCCAACCAGCCCCCGGAAAGTCAGCCCACTGTCAAAGTTTTTGACCCGCTGGAGCTTGACCGCTCCGTGATTGCTATTCCTCTTCTGCGGCAGATGGAGGAGGAATTAAGAGGAATTGAAGCTTTTCGGGCTGCGCATCCGTTTCCCGAAAATGGAGAATTCAATACGCTGATCGAATACAACAGAGAATTCGATGGGAAGCCGGAGGAGATGCGGGAGTTGGTTGTCAAGATGGCCGAAGAGGCGGCAGCGAAGGCATTGGAAGCATCGAAAAAACGGGTCGAAGAGAGCAAGGAGATGGCCCCAGCGGGAACACGGGGCACGCCGGTGCGTGGCGGCTCGACAAGGAGCCGGGCTGATATTTACGGAAATCTTTTTTTGATGGAGCAACGGCGCCACAAGGATCTCGAGGAAGCGATCGCGGCTCAGAAAATCGGGCCGGTCTCGGAGGATGGCGCCTATAGCTTTGCCAGCTTGCACGCAACCATAATACGGCGAATATCAGCCGCAAACGAACGGCTGTCACAGGTTGAGGAAGCTCCAAAGAAACCACCTATCCTTCGGATCCACCCTACACGTTACGAAGTTATCATCGATATCAATCTCGAATATCCGGGTGGGCGGGAAGAGGCCCGGCGCTGGATTTACCAGAATATCGAAGAGGCCAAGAACAAAGCGAAAGTGTACGACGCGGGCCAGGATGTTCATCTCAAGAAGGAACAGCGCGAAAGCGGCTACATGTTCGCCTGCCTGGAAGCCCGTACCATCAAGGCGCTCATCGAGCTCGATGTTGCCCAGGCAAAGGTGAAGGCTCGCGAGGCTCAGGAAAAAGTACGGGGTACGAGCCATGAAGCGAAGGCTCGTGCAGCAAAAATCAACTCGGGCAAATTTCGCGCTATCTTCCGTATATGGCCGGATTTCGAGATTTCTGCCTCCATCACCCACTCCATCGCCACGATAAAAGCGGATGCGGCGCAAAATTCTTTTTCCGCGCGGGGCGCCGGAATCACCTGGGCGGTGATGGATTCAGGAATAAAGCAGGATCATGAGCACTTTCGCAAGCACAACAACGTCGATAAAGATTCCACATGGCATAAAGACTTTACGGCTGACGGCAGCGGCCCGTTCGACGATGAGAACGGACATGGGACGCATGTGGCAGGCATCATTGCCGGCGAGTGGCGTCCGGCTGGTGCACCAGGAGGAGGAACAGAAGGGACTGCGTCAGCGGATGCTTCCCCTCCGGCGGGCGATTCCGCGGCACCCTCCCGAATTCCTGTAGCGGTTTCCCGCTATCTGAAAACGGGTTCCGAAGATGTCGAATACCAGCAGATAAAACTCGTGGACGGCATCAGCGGAATGGCGCCGCGCTGCAAGCTGATAAGCCTGCGGGTACTGGACGAAAACGGAAAAGGGAGCGTGAGCAATCTCATCGCGGCCATCGCCCACGTGCAGGAGATCAACGGTTACGGCCGAAAGCTTCTGATCCACGGGGTCAACATGAGCCTGGGATATACCTTCGAGCCCGAATGGTTCGCCTGCGGCCAGAGTCCACTCTGCGTCGAGGTTGACCGGTTGGTAAAAACCGGGGTCGTGGTCGTCGTCGCCGCGGGCAATACAGGTTACGGCACGTTGAAGGCCGCCACAGGTGCGCTCTCGGCAGGAATGGCGCTGACCATCAATGATCCCGGCAATGCGGAACTTGCTATTACAGTGGGTTCGACCCATCGCGACATGCCGCACGTTTACGGGGTTTCCTACTTTTCCTCGAAAGGGCCGACGGGCGACGGCCGCCTCAAGCCGGACCTCGTCGCGCCCGGCGAAAAAATCATCTCATGTGCCACGGGCCATTTAAAAAGTGAGGGCGCGCAGACCATCGAGTGCGACTACGTCGAAACCAGCGGCACGAGTATGGCGGCTCCCCATGTCAGCGGCGCAATCGCCGCGTTTCTCTCGGTGCGAACCGAGTTCATCGGCAAGGCAGAACGTGTTAAAGAGATTTTCGTTGATACGGCTACTGACCTGCGGCGCGACCGCTACTTCCAGGGCACTGGCCTCATTGACCTGATGCGCGCTATTCAGTCGGTGTGATTTTGAAAGTATAAGAAGAGAAAAAAGGAGCATGGCAATGGATGAAATCGCGGGAATTCCTTACGTGGAAGCAAGCTTCGACAAGAACGGGCAGGGTCCTGAAAAGGGAGTTGTTCTGCCTGCCGGTGTGACTGACCTTATCATCATGTCGCACGGATGGAACAACAACAAGTCCAAGGCAGAAGATCTATATAACAGCTTTTTTGCAAGTTTTGCCGCCACCGCACAACCAAATGATTTGTCCGGGCGAAAGCCTGTCATTCTGGGGGTATTCTGGCCATCCAGGGAATATGATACATCTGTTGCCGTTTCGGGTACTCCTGCCACTGGGGGAGGTGGCGCCGCCCTTGGGGGTGGAAATGGCGACGCCATCAAGCGGCTGGAAGAGAAACTGGATGACATGAAAGAAATTTTCACCGATCCGGAGCACAAGAAACTTCTTGATGAGGCGAAAGCATTGCTTCCGGACCTCGAGGAAAAAGCGTCAGTCCGGGATGAATTTGTGAAAAAAATGCGCTCCCTGCTCGATCCGAGTGCCGCGGGCAAGGAGGATGCGTCCAATATCTTCTTCAAGGATGACGGCAACGAATTGATGAAAAACCTGAAGGCCGAGGAAGAGGATCTGGGCGAGGATGTTGCGGGAGGCGGGGCAGCGTTGCCGCTCGGTGTGAGCGCTCCCGCGCCGGCAGAAGGCGGAGCGGCGGGACTGGTAGAGATTCTTTCCGGATTCAAGGCAGCTGCCATAAATCTGCTCAACTATACCACCTACTATGAGATGAAGACGCGATCGGGAGCCGTTGGCAAGAACGGGGTTGCCCCGTTGATCGATAAACTTGCCTCGCAGATTGAACGCATCCATCTGATCGGGCACAGCTTCGGCTGCCGCGTTGTTACCTCCGCGGCACTGAACTCGAAAACCGACAAGATAAAAAGCATGGCACTCCTCCAGGCGGCTTTCTCCCAGAACGGGTTTTCAAGGATTGAACAGGGATTTTACCGTGGGGTCGTGGATAATCATCGAGTCAAGGGTCCAGTCCTTATCACGCATACGCCCAATGATAGAGCGGTAGGTTTGGCATATCCGCTTGCATCTCGCATCAGCGGCGATAAAACCATGGCGTTTGGTGATAAGGATGACTTGTTTGGAGCGATGGGTCGTAACGGAGCACAGAAAATGGAGCAGGGCGAAGCCATCGAAGGCAAGTTGCTTCCCGTAGGCGGTGCCTATACTTTCAAGGCCGACACCTGTTTCAATCTGGAAGCCAGCGATTTCATCAAGGACCACAAGGATGTAAAAGGGAAGGAAGTTGGCTATATGGTGCGCAGAGCCGTCGCAACCGCATAAATCGGCTAATCGCCAGGCAGAGAAACATATCCTGAGGACCGCTCCTTGTATGCTTCGACAAGCTTGTCCTGAGCCTGCCGATAGACTCAGTGCGAACGGAGGTTCGCTGCGTGATCCTGTCGAAAAAAACCGACAGAATAGAAAACTTTTGTCCCCGCCGAGCATCTAAGATTTGGGTTTTTCGGGACTTCCTGCGGTTCGTCTCGATTGACGACAAAGCCCTCGTCATCATTGATAGCCTTTTCTCTTTACCATCAGCCGTTTTGCTCAGGTGGAACAGCGCCTGGTCCAACCTGCTGAAAATACGTTTCGGGCTATAGGCTATAATCTGATGACCGATATGCACTGAGATCTGGCCTCGCCCAGTCTCATGTCTTTCCGCTTGCCCCTAGAATCATTTCATGAATGTTTTTTACGAAGAGGAAGGCACCTTCAAGGTAGGTGCGGTTCTTGCCGATAACACGACTTCGCTGCAGGTGGAGGCGCCTCACGGCAAGCGCGCAAAAATAAAGGCAGCCTCTGTGCTGCTGCGGTTTAACGCGTCCTCATTGACTGAATTCATGGATGTCGCGCAAAAAACGGCGGAAGACCTTGACCCGAATTTTCTCTGGGAATGCTGCGAGAGTGAGGCCGAATTTTCCAGCGACGCGCTTGCCGCAGATTATTTCGGCGATCGGGTGACGGCGGAAGAAGCGGCCGCGGTATTGATCCGGCTGCACAGCGCCCCGATGTATTTTTACAAGAAAGGGCGGGGCCGCTACAAGGCTGCGCCGCCGAAAGCGCTGGAGGCGGCGCTTGCCAGCCAGGAGAAAAAGCGCCGCCAGGCGGAACAGCAGGCTCGTTATATGCAATCGCTGAGCGAGTTTATCCTCCCGGAAGAATTCAAGCCGTCACTGTTCAATCTGCTCTATCGTCCGGAAAAAAATTCGGTCGAGTGGAAAGCGCTGGATGCCGTCTGTGCCGCAACGAAACTGAGTGTTTCCCAGTTGCTGCAAAAATGCGGCGCGATTCCTTCCACACATGACTACCATCTCAACCGTTTCCTGCTGGAGCATTTTCCCGAGGGTACGGGCTTCGGAGAACTGGACGCAGATCAGTTGGCGGTGCTGCCCGATCTGCCGGTAGCCGATGTGGCCGCTTTCAGCATCGATGATGTCACCACCACTGAAATTGACGATGCCTTTTCCGTTACACCGCTAACGCTGGGAAGTTTCCGCATCGGCATTCACATTGCCGTACCCACGCTGGGCATTGCGCCAGGTTCGCCCCTGGACAGAGTGGCGGAACAGCGGGCCTCAACCGTGTATATTCCGGGCAATAAGATCACCATGTTGCCGGAACCGGTGATACAGCAGTACACATTGAACGAAAAACAATTGCGTCCCGCTGTCTCGATGTATCTGGACGTGGCCGATGATTTCACGGTGACCGCCACCAGCACGCGCATCGAGCAAGTAAAGGTTGCGGCCAACCTCCGACACGACACATTGGAGGAGCAATTCAATGAATCTACCCTGGCTGGAGGAAACATCGATCATCCCTTCGGCAGGGAACTGGGTGCACTATGGAATTTTGCCTGCAAGATGGAAACACTCCGGGGCAAGACCAACGACAGCAATAACGAACGCATCGATTACAGCTTCAATCTTCATGGCGACCATATCATGATTACTGAGCGCCGCCGCGGCTCGCCCATGGATAAGGTAGTGGCTGAGCTGATGATTTACGTGAACGCCGAATGGGGCCGGCTGCTTGCGGATAGCGGAGTCACCGGCATCTATCGCAGTCAGGGCAATGGCAAGGTCAGGATGAGCACGTCACCGGCGCCGCACCAGGGTCTCGGTGTTTCCCAGTACGCCTGGATCAGTTCGCCCATGCGCCGCTACGTGGATTTCATCAATCAGCGGCAACTGGTTGCGTTGTTGCGTGGAGAAGAGCCTTCTTATACGAGGGAGAGCGAGAGCCTGCACATATTCATGCGGAATTTCGAGTCCACTTATGAAGTGTACGGCGATTTTCAACGCTCGATGGAACGCTACTGGTGTCTGCGCTGGTTATTGCAGGAAAATGTCGTGACAACAGGCGCCCAGGTGCTGAAGGAAAACCTGGTGAAGTTCGATCGCCTGCCGCTTGTGGCGCGTGTTGCATCGTTGCCGGAGCTGCCGCCGGAAACGGCTGTCGAGGTTGAAATCTCGAATATCGATCTGCTGGAACTTACCTTCAGCATAAAATTCCTGAGAAAACTGCAAGCTTGAGATATATCCTGTAACATAGCAGGCCGTTACGGTTTACGGCCTTTCAGCCTCACTATTCTTCGGTCTTCGGCAGATTTGAGCGCCAATCCGACAATACCGACCTTAAACGAGTTTAATCCGGCCGGGGGTTACAGCTCGCCGCTGAATGGAGTATCGCGCCTGAAAACTGCGATACTGGTCTCGGTTATTCTCCATGTCGTGGTTCTGTCCGGCGTTACTTTCAAGTTTCCTCTTTCGCAAATCCGTGCAGTGAACGCGCCGCTGGAAGTGATGCTGGTGAACAGGGAGCCCGCTCCCCATCCGGACAAGGCGGACAAGGTGGACAGGAAAGAAGCGTTGCCGCGCGTGGCGCGCGACACTCCAGCTGTAAAAGGCAACGCCAACCGTCATCCAACCCAACCCATTCCTCCCTTGCCGAAGCAGGAGGAGGCAACGAATATTCCCCTGAATACAATTGCCGGTTCCGCTCCTGCTGTTCCAGGAGGGGAACTGGCGCCTCGTGAACCCGAGACACAGCCTTTGATGACAGCTGATAACGGTAGCGACCAGAGCGTTTATCCAACTGATCTCTTCGCTGCCCCCGCACCGCCGCAGACCCAGCAAAACGAGAGCGGCATCTTCGATACTGCAGACCTCGTTCAACGAGGACTGGCGCTCGCGCGTGTGGCAGCCCGCAACGACGGGGGTTTCGAAACCAATCAAAAGCCACTGAAACGAAAGTTTATCGGAAGCCGTACCCGGGACTATCGTTTTGCTCGTTATGCCGAAGACTGGCGCCTCAAGGTGGAGCGAATCGGGAACCTCAATTACCCCGAGGCGGCAAAACGTGAACAGCTGTATGGTAGCTTGCAGCTTACCGTTGGCATCCGTTCCGATGGCAGTCTGGAGTCGGTCGAAATAAACCGCTCTTCCGGAAAGAAAATTCTGGATCAGGCAGCCGTCCGTATCGTGAAGCTGGCGGGGCAAAACGGCTTCGCTCCTTTTCCTCCGGAGCTTAGCCGGGATACTGATATTCTGCATATTACCCGCTCCTGGGTATTCACCAGCGCCGATGAGTTGACAAGTGAGTGATCATGCGGGCGTACCGATTTGCCCGCAGGTATTGCTCACAATCGCATGTCTCCCTGTTTCCTCCTCCCGGTCGGCTCCAGTCGGAGTCTGATTCCATGACTTACACCGGGAGTGACCATGAGTGATCTTTATGCCGTCATCGGTAATCCTGTTGCTCATAGCAAGTCGCCCCTGATTCATGCCCGGTTTGCCCGTCAAACCGGGCAGGATATCCATTATGAAGCGATACTTGCGCCATTGGATGGATTCGTGGAAACGGTAGTTGCCTTCAGGCAGCGTGGTGGCAAAGGAGCGAATGTAACCGTACCATTCAAGCTGGAAGCGTGCGCGCTATCAAGCCGGCTCACGAAGCGGGCGAAGGCGGCTGGGGCAGTGAACACGCTTGTGTTCGAGGCGGATGACATCCTGGGAGATAATACGGACGGTGCGGGGTTGGTGCGGGACATCGTCGTCAATCTCGGATATCCGCTCGGTGGGCAGCGGGTCTTGCTCATGGGCGCGGGTGGGGCAGCGCGCGGTGTAATCAGACCCGTGCTCGAGCACGAGCCTGCGGTGCTTACAATTGCCAATCGCACCCGGCAAAAAGCAGATGACTTGCAGCAGTTGTTTGCGTCCTCGGGGAACGTTGTCTCCACAGCGTACGGGGATCTCCGCGGGCAGGAATTCGACCTTGTCATCAATGCCACCTCCGCCAGCCTGCACGGCGACCTGCCGCCTCAGCCCAAAGGTATTTTTGCTGCCGCTTCGCTGGCCTACGATATGATGTACGGCAAGGGGCACACTCCTTTTCTGCAATTCGCGCAGCAGCAGGGGGCAGCACGGCTGGCCGATGGAATCGGCATGCTGGTGGAGCAGGCGGCCGAATCCTTCTTTCTCTGGCGCGGGACAAGGCCGGAAACGGAACCGGTCATTGAAATGTTAAGGTCAAGCCTCGGCAGTCCGTAGATAGGCGGAGCAGCGATAGCGTCATCCACCGGTGAGGGTGGCGCAACTGCGCAACCTGGAAACAACAGTGGGAATAATAAGAATGTTTTTCAAGCGCTGGTTCTGGCGGATATTCCTGTTTTTTATTACCGCCATATTTACCTATCAATTGTGGATTTTCAGCAAGGTTGTCTACTGGAACTATTTCAATCCTTCTTCCAGCGCTTTCATGCAAACCCGGCTGGAAACACTGCGGGAAAAAAATACGAAGGCTGCACTGCGTACCCGCTGGATTCCTTACGAACAGATTTCTCCACATCTCAAGCGTGCAATCATTGCAGCCGAGGACGCAAAATTTCTGGAGCATGAAGGATTCGATTTCGACGCTATCCAGAAAGCGTACGAGAAAAACCTGAAAAAGGGCAGGTTGATCATGGGGGGCTCCACCATCAGTCAGCAACTGGCAAAAAACCTGTTTCTTTCCGGTGACAAGACCCCATGGCGCAAACTCCAGGAAGCGTTCATTACGCTGATGCTCGAAAAGGTGATGTCCAAACGCCGTATCCTGGAGATTTACCTGAATGTGATCGAATGGGGCAATGTGGTGTTCGGGGCCGAGGCTGCGGCTCGCCATTACTACGGTATTTCCGCTTCTTCTGTTTCAAGGGAGCAGGCAGCCCGGCTCGCTGCCATGGTTCCCAGTCCCCGGTTCTACGACGAAAATCGCAATACGGCCTGGCTGTCGAAGAAAACGCGCATGATTCTGCGCCGCATGGCGTCGGCTTCCATTCCCTGAGATAAAATAGCAGAGGTCGAGGTGGCCGATGGGCTCTGCTTTTCGGGCAGAGCCTCGGGTTGTGGGAGAAGTTCCATCCCGTTGACTGCCGGCGCTGGTTGCTGACTGCCGATTGGCTTCTCCGTGCTTTTATGGCCGGGTTTGCGTCTTCGCTCGCCTTGTCATAATATTCGACGTTTTTTTCCCTACAATCAGGTAAAACCTGTTCCAGGAATCTCCCTAATGGCAAATAACCTCAGGGAAACAGAAAACCTGCAAGAACATCTGCAGCGGGTGATCCAGCTACTGTACGAGCACAAGCTCGCGGAAGGGCTACTGCCCCCGCAGCCTATGCCCGAGCAGGCGCTCATGGATGGGCTGCTGCACGGGCAAAGCCTGGCTGAGTTGCAAAAGTTCCTTGACGAGCTTCATCCCGCTGACGTCGCCCACATCCTCGAGGTGATGCCGCTCGAAGACCGCTTGTTGATCTGGGACTTGGTCAAGGCGGAGCGTGACGGCGAAATCCTGCTGGAGGTGTCGGACGCCGTCCGTGAAACCCTGATCGCCTCGATGGAACGCGGCGAGATGCGTGCTGCTGCAGAGCAGCTCGATGCCGATGAAATTGCGGACATCGCGCCTGATCTTCCCCGCGACGTTCTCGAAGATGTGTTCCAGTCGCTTCCCATGGAAGAGCGAGAGAAGCTGCGGGCGGCCATGTCCTATCCGGAAGACGCGGTGGGCGCGCTCATGGATTTCGATGTGGTCACCATTCGTGAGGATGTAACGCTGGAAGTAGTGCTTCGCTACCTGCGCCGCCTGAACGAATTGCCGGATCAGACCGATCTGTTGTTCGTGGTGGACCGGAACGAGTATTTCAAGGGCGTGCTGCCCTTGAATCGCCTGCTGGTAAGCGACCCGGCGGTGCTGGTAAGTTCGGTCATGAGCAAGGAAACCATCGTGTTCTATCCTGACGAAAGGGCGCAACAGGCAGCGCAGGCGTTCGAGCGCTACGACCTCGTTACCGCCGCGGTGGTGAATGCGGAAGGAAAACTGGTGGGGCGCGTCACGATCGATGCCGTGATGGATTTTATCCGGGAAGAATCAGCCAGCGAAGCCCTGAGCGTAGGCGGCTTGAGTCAGGAAGAAGACCTGTTCGCACCCATCTGGAAGAGTCTCAAGAACCGCTGGACCTGGCTTGCCATCAACCTCGTTACAGCGTTCGTCGCCTCGCGGGTGATCGGTCTGTTTGAAGATTCGATCGAAAAACTTGTTGCCCTGGCCGCGCTCATGCCGATCATTGCCGGAATAGGCGGCAACTCCGGCAATCAGACCATTACCATGATCGTGCGGGCGCTCGCTCTGGGGCAATTGAATGGCGGGAACGCCCGCACGCTGATCACCAAGGAAATCGGCGTGAGCGCCGTAAACGGCTTGGTGTGGGGCGCGGTGGTCGGCGGGTTTGCTTACATCATTTACCGCAGTTTTTCGCTCAGCCTGGTAATGATGATGGCAATGATGCTCAACCTGTTGCTGGCTGCGCTCATGGGCGTGCTCATACCGCTGACCCTGCACAGCCTGGGGCGCGACCCTGCCGCGGGCTCCAGCGTGATGATCACCGCCGTGACCGATAGCGGAGGTTTTTTTATCTTCCTCGGGCTTGCGACTCTTTTTCTGCTGTGACTCGCGTAATGGCTACGGGAGGATTCTCTCGCCCGCCATCAATTGCTCGATCGATTCCCGCTCGCGGATGAGATGGATACGGTCGCCGTCGATCATCACCTCGCCAGCGCGTGGGCGCGTATTGTAATTGGAGCTCATGCTCATGCCATAAGCGCCGGCGGACATCACAGCGAGCAGATCACCCTGAGCCAGCGCCAGATGGCGGTCATGTCCGAGAAAATCGCCGGTTTCACACACCGGGCCGACAACCTGATAGGTTTTTGCATCCATCTCGCTGCGCGCAACCACCGGAAGGATTTCATGGTAAGCCTTGTATAATGCCGGGCGCATCAGATCGTTCATGGCCGCATCGACAATGGCGAAATCGCGATGCGGCGTAGGCTTGAGATACTCGACGGCTGTAAGCAGTACACCCGCATTGCCCACCAGCGACCTTCCCGGTTCGATCAGGATTTTCTGCCTGCGACTGCCTACCACGCTGCGTAACGCCTCGACATATTCCCGTGCCGAGGGGGGATTTTCTCCGGCATAACGTATCCCCAGGCCGCCACCCAGATCGAGATGCTCGATCTCCAACCCTTGCGCCTCCAGCCGGTCGAGCAGCCCCAGCATCTTCTTGCAGGTTTCGATGAAAGGCGCCAGTTCCGTCAATTGCGAGCCGATATGGCAATCGAGACCAGCCACCTGTACATTGCCGAACTCCTGCGCAGAAGCATAAAGCGCCTCTGCCTCATCGAAAGGAATGCCGAACTTGTTTTCCTTGAGTCCGGTGGAAATATACGGATGCGTTTTCGCATCCACATCCGGATTCACCCGCAGGCTCACCGGCGCAACCTTGCCCATTTCCCCGGCCATGCGGTTCAGCACATGCAGCTCCGCTTCCGATTCCACGTTGAAGCACAGTATGTCCGCTTCGAGCGCCGCTTTCATTTCCGCAGGCTGCTTGCCCACACCCGAAAAAACGATTTTTTGCGGATCGCCCCCCGCCTTCAATACCCGCTGAAGCTCTCCCCCGGAGACGATGTCGAAGCCGCTCCCCAGGCGGGCCAGCAGGTTGAGAATGGCAAGATTGGAATTGGCCTTGACGGCATAACAGACCAGATGATTTCGTCCCGCAAAGGCATCGTCGAATTCCCGGTATGCTGTTGTCAGCGCTGCACGCGAATAGGCGTAGCAGGGCGTGCCGAATTCAAGGGCGACGCGCTCCAGTTGAACCGACTCTGCCCACAAACGCCCATTGTGGTAGCTGAACGAGGGGAAGCCGCTCACTTCTTTTTCTCTGTATCCGGGGATTTTTGTGGCTGCACAGGAGCAGGCTCCTGCGGGAGATAGAGGGGTCCCTTGAGGCCGCAGGCGTTGAGCAGCAGGGCGGTCAGGGCAAGAGCGGTGAGGGTGCGCATGGGTAAGGCGGACAGTAAATTTGACATCGTACCACAGCTCTCATTCAGCTCTTAGTTTTGAGCTCAGTGGCGATCGGTCATTTTCATATTGGCGAACGATGAAGCACGTCCGTTTGTAGAGCTCATCAAATATAATAATCTCCGGACTCGTAAGGGGATGTAGTTGAACGCTTCTTCACTCGTCGATATCCGATGTCATGACGAGAGAAAGCTTTGATCGAATTGAAAAAAAGCAAGAAACCTTTACGGTCTCAACGGTCTCTCCGAGCCACGTTGAAAAATATTAATGCTCATGGAAAATTAGCTCTATTTATGGGAGCTGGCATTTCTATGGGGTGCGGATTACCAAGCTGGGAAGAGCTTGTTCTGCGTGTCCTAAATAAGGTCTGGCGGCGAGACCCAGAGATGGTCGAGGTGTTAATGGCAGAACGTCGAGTATTGGCAATGCGATACGCAAAGCAAAAAGCTGGCATCCAATTCAATCGAATCATGCACGAGTGCCTCTATGCCGGAGACATTGCAATCTCACCGTGTATTAAAGCGATCGCTACGTCTGGCATTCGACAAATTTGTAACTTTAACTTCGATGATCTAGTTGAAGAAGCTTTCCTTACAATCGGAGTCGAACCTGCTGTTGCTACCCCGATTGAGAATTGTCAGCCCAAGCATAATGGAGTTACTGTCTTCCATCCGCATGGCATGCTCCCTCGTTTTGATCGAGACTTAGAACTTGATAACAGTAGGATAGTCTTCTCGGAAGATGACTATCATAACCTTTACTCCGACCCTTACTCATGGGCTAACATTGTTCAACTTTCACTGTTAACCAGCTTCTCTGTTTTATTCATCGGCCTCTCTATGCAAGATCCAAACTTGCGTAGACTAATTGATTTGTCTCGGAGCAAAGGTTTTCGCAATCAACACTTCGCCGTCTTTTGCGATCCGACGAAACACGTTCCAGTTTCAGAGCGTTCGCAGCAGTTGCGCATACGACAAATGATTGAACTTGATCTGAAGAGCTTGGGTGTAACCCCTTGGTTCATTGAAGATTACGAGCAAGTTACAGACATTCTTAAATCCATAGCTGTACCTTATGAAGCAAATTAGATGAGTAAGCTAATCCTTGGAAAGATTGGAAAAGGTAAGCTTAATGGGTTGGATATTAAGAATGAAGATTCCGCCGTTGTCTTCAAAAACCTTTGTAGTGATGAGGGCTTCGCGTCTTCCCTGTGTCGTAGAACAAGCTCACCCTTAAGCTGTGCGAAAGCAATGTCTCTGGCTGCGCGATAAGCTTTCTAACGATGCGCACCTTCCGTTGGGGGTTGCCGAACGAATCAAGGCGCGGGCTAATATAAAGTTTTTCCAAGCTGCGGATTTTGGTAGTTATCTATGGGATTGCGTGTCGAGTTGGAAGAAACACAGTTTTATGCGTTGGGTCCACTTAACCAATTTCACTTGAAGGTTTCGCATTTCCGTAAGATTCGAGTCAGGTAGACAGATTCCAATACATCGTCTCCGCCACATCACCCAATCCCCCTCAACTTCTTCCTCGCCGTCGCATAATCGGGATACACGCTTCCCACCGTCTGCCAGAACGCCTTCGAATGGTTCATTTCGATGAGGTGGGAGAGTTCATGCACGACGACGTAATCCACCAGATCGAGCGGCTTCTGGATCAGCCTCCAGTTGAGGCGGATGATGCCGCGTGAGTTGCAGCTGCCCCAGAGCGTGCGTGCATTGGAGAGGCGCAGTTGCGGCAGGGCCACATTAAGTTTATTTGCGTAAAGGGTGATGCGTTCGGTAAAGCAGGTCAGCGCGTGCTGACGGTACCACTTCATCACGGCGCTTTCGATGTGCTCGGCAGCAACCACAGGTGACGGGGATAGTGGAAACTGCTGCTCGCCTTTCATTTTTTTAACTTCGCCGTTCGCACTTGCCGCCACCATCTGTACCGCTCCGGCGGAGGTAACCGTCACCTGCCACGGTTCTCCGAGCAGGGGGAAAATGGCGCCTGCTTCCCACGCGGGGCGGATGGGCTTCCTGTTTTTCCATTCGTCGAGCTTGGTGACGATCCAGTCGGCTCTTTTTTGCAGTACGGATTCGACCCAGCTCAATGATTCCCGCATCGGGATGCGCACCGTCAAGCCCTGGCTGCTCACTCTCATGCCGATGGTCTTGCGCCTGCAACGCATGAGCGTGTAGGGGACTTCGCTGCCGTTCAGGTTTATGCGGCGCAGTTCGTTTGCCGCGAGTTTGCTCGTCTTCGTCCTTTGGAATGCAATCTTCTTCACGCCGCAGGTTCCTCTTGCGTCTGGTCCGGATTGGGGTTTTCGTCCGGGTGCAGGCTATCGATCCGCGCCACCTCTGCTTCTATCCAGGCTTCCACTTTTGCATTGAGTTCGCCCGGTTCCATGCCGCTGGGGTCGATGGGCGCGCCGATACTGACGGTGATCGTGCCGGGACGCTTGATAAAGGCGTTCTTGCCCCAGAAGCGGCCCGCATTGTGCGCCACCGGTATGACCGGGGCGCCGGTATGGGTGCCGAGCCATGCGCCGCCAATGCCATATTTACCTTTTTTGCCGGGGGCAATGCGGGTGCCCTCCGGAAAAATGACGATGCAGAATCCCTGCCTGAGCCGGTCTTTTCCCTGCTCGACGATCTGTTTCAACGCAGCTTTTCTTGAACTGCGATCAATGGCAATTGGATTAGTCATAGCGAGGCCCCAGCCGAAAAAAGGGACCAGCAGCAGTTCTTTCTTTAGCACCCACACCTGCGGCGGAAAGATCTGCTGGAAGGCGATTGTTTCCCATGCCGATTGGTGTTTCGACAGAATGATGCTCGGAGTAGAGAGAATATTTTCCTTCCCTATGACGCGATAACGAATGCCGCAGACCACAGTCAGCAGAAACAGCATCAGGTGCGCCCAGCCGGAGGTGATGCGATAGCGGTTGAGGCGCGAAAGCGGGAATGCGGCAAAGACGATCAGGAAGTAAAAAGGGGTGATGATGAGCTGCAGGAGCGCGTAAAGTATGGAGCGCAGCACGACCGGAATCCAGTTCATTGCGTCAGGGCATTGACCGCCGCCGAGAGATCGGCGAATATTTTTGTGTTTTCGGGCAGGCCATCCTCGGCTTCGGTCTTTTTTCCTTTTCCGGTCAGCACCAGGACGGGAAGCGCCCCGACGGCGGCGGCGCACTGCAAATCACGCAGGGAGTCGCCGATCGCAGGCACACCTTTCAAGTCCAGCCCGAAGCGTTCGGAAATTTCCTTGAACATCCCGGTAGCGGGCTTGCGGCACCCGCAGTTGTCGGTGTTGGCATGGGGGCAGAAAAACATCGCATCGATGCGTCCCCCGGCCTGGATGACGGCTTTGCACATCTTGTCGTTGATGGCATTGAATGACACCATATCCAGCAAACCCCTGCCAATGCCGGACTGGTTGGTGGCGACCACCACCCGATAGCCCGCCTGCGTGAGGTGCGCGATTGCTTCCAGGCTGCCCGGAATCGGCTTCCATTCATCCGGCGTCTTGATAAAGGCGGCGCTGTCATAATTGATGACGCCGTCCCGATCGAGAATGACAAGTTTCATGAGCAGTTACCGTATCAGATCGCCAGCCGGGAAATATCTGCGATCCGGTTCATTGTCTTCTGCATTTGCGCAAGCAGGGCAAGCCGGTTGTGGCGCAGCGCTGCATCCTCCGTATTGACCATCACCGTATCGAAAAACTGATCCACTGGGGCTTTCAGTGCGGCCAGCGCCTGCAGCGAAGCGGTATAGTCGCCGGCAGCAAAGGCTGCATCGGCTTCCGGCATTATACGGTTTAATGCCTGATGCAGCGCCTGTTCCGCGGGCGCCTGCAACAGGGCGGGGTCGATTTCCCCGCCTGTATCGACTTCCGCTTTTCTGAGAATGTTGCCCACCCGCTTGTTGGTCGCCGCGAGGCTTTCGGCTTCCGGTAGGGCCGCGAAAGCGCGCACCGCGATCAGGCGTTTTTTGACATCATTCAGCAACTGGGGTCGCAGAGCGAGTACTGCCTCGATCTGCTGCGGCGAATAAGCGAGGCGGTCCTCGGCAGATGCTACGTAAACACGCTTGCCTGACTCAATAGCTTGGTCATCAAATGACTCTATGCTGAAGTAATGGCGCAGCCGTTCATAAATGAAATCGCTCAGGATTTCCGTTGCGCCATTAATCCTTTTTCCAAAAATACCCTCGGTTTGCTCAAGCAGGTCATCAAGTGAAAGTGGCGCTTCTTTTTCGATCAGTATCCGGATGACGCCCAGCGCGTGACGGCGCAAGGCGAAGGGGTCTTTGTCTCCAGTGGGTATCTGGCTAATGCCGAACAGGCCGACAAGTGTTTCGAGCTTGTCGGCGAGCGCGACACACACGCCCACTGGATTGCGCGGCAATTCGTCGCCGGCAAAGCGCGGTTTGTAGTGGTCTTCGATCGCGTCGGCGACCTCTTCGGCCACGCCGTCATGCTTGGCATAATAGCGTCCCATGATGCCCTGCAACTCTGGGAACTCGCCGACCATGTCGGTGAGCAGGTCCGCTTTGGCAAGCATGGCTGCTTCGCCCGCCCTGGCTGCGAGTTCATTGCCTCCGAGCTGTAAGCCGATGGTTTGTGCAATGGCCCAGATCCTTTCCACCCGTTCCGCCTGCGTGCCCAGCTTGTTGTGGTATACCACCCTCTGCAGGCCTTCCACCCGCGAGGCCAACGTCTTCCTCCGATCCTGGTCGAAAAAGAATTTTGCGTCTGCAAGGCGTGAGCGTAGCACGCGCTCGTTGCCGGCAATCACTGCACCCGCGTCCACGGGGCAGATATTGGATACGATCAGAAACTTGTGCGAAAGCCTGCCAGCGGCATCGAGCAGGGGAAAATACTTCTGGTTGGCCTGCATCGTCAGGATCAGGCACTCTTGTGGCACCTCCAGGAATGCCGTTTCAAATTTACCCATCAGCACATTGGGGCGTTCGACCAGCGCGGTAACCTCATCCAGCAGACCGTCATATTGGGTCAATCCGAGGTCTTCCTTGCTGGCGGCCCCCAGCAACTGGCGCTCGATCTCGGCGCGACGATGGGAGAAACTCGCAATCACCGCGCCTTCTTCCCGCAGCTGTTGTTCGTAACTGTCGGCATCTTTCACCGTCAGCGGATTCGTCATCGCTTCGAAACGATGACCTTGCGTTTGCCGGTCGGCTGTCAGGCCCAATATGGATACGTCCACGACTTCTTCCCCATGCAGGGCAACTAGCGCATGTGCCGGGCGGACGAAATTGACAGTATTCCAGCCATCGGCCAGTTGATACGCCATCATTCTGGCAATGGGTAATTTCTGCAGCGTTTCGTCGAGTGCTGCCTGCAGGCCTTCCGCCAGCGTCGCGCCCGTCACCGCGCTGTCCAGGAATAAAGTTTCACTTTTTCCATCCTGGGCGCGCTTGAGCAGAGGGAGGAGAGGGAGAGGATCAGCATCGCCGCAAAGACTGCGCAGCTTCTTGAGGAGGGCAGGAGTGGGCTGGCCACTTGCGTCCAGACCCACCGCTACCGGCATCAGTTTTTTCAGGGAGGATGTGTCCGGCGCCTGTGCTGCTATGCGTGTGAGATGTACGGCAAGGCGCCGTGGAGAGGCAAAAGGGGTAACGGTCGAGTCTTCCCACGCCAAGCCCTGTCTTTTCAGGCCTGCGGCTATTCCCTGCGCGAAACTGTCACCCAGTTTCTTCAGCGACTTGGGGGGCAGTTCCTCTACCAGCAGTTCAACCAGAAGATTTCGGGTTGCCAAACCTTGTGTTGCTTGCGTTGTTTCAGTCAAGCGGCTTTCTCCAGCAATTCCTGTGCCCATTCCACTGGCGCCAGGGGAAAGCCCAGACGCTTCCGGCTTTCGTAATAGGCGTGGGCCACGCTGCGTGCGAGCTCCCGGATACGTCCGATATAGGCGGCGCGCTCCGTGACCGAAATCGCGCCGCGCGCATCGAGAAGATTGAAAGTGTGCGCGGCTTTCAGCACCTGCTCATAGGCCGGCAGGGACAGTCCCTGTTTTACCAGATGCCGGGCTTGTGCTTCATGGCTTGCAAAGGCTTGGAACAGGAAATCTGCGTCACTGTGCTCGAAGTTGTAGGAGGATTGCTCGACCTCGTTCTGATGGTAAACATCGCGATAGGAAAGCCCCTCTGTCCAGGTGAGGTCGAAAACGTTGTCCACGCTTTGCAGGTACATGGCCAGTCGCTCCAGGCCATAAGTGATTTCACCCGTGATGGGCTTGCAGTTCATGCCGCCCACCTGCTGGAAATAGGTGAACTGCGTCACCTCCATGCCGTTCAGCCACACTTCCCAGCCCAGCCCCCACGCGCCGAGAGTGGGATTTTCCCAGTCATCCTCGACGAAACGAATATCGTTCTGGCGGAGATCGAAACCGAGTTCTTCGAGCGAGCCGAGGTACAGTTCAAGGATATTGGCAGGGGCGGGCTTCAGCACCGCCTGAAACTGGTAGTAGTGCTGCAACCTGTTGGGATTCTCGCCATAACGCCCGTCTTTTGGACGGCGGGTGGGCTGCACATACGCCGCTTTCCACGGCTCGGGGCCGAGCGCGCGCAGGAATGTGGCGGTGTGGGATGTTCCCGCACCCACTTCCATATCGTACGGTTGAAGCAGCGCGCAGCCCTGCCTGGCCCAGTAGTGTTGCAGGGCGAGAATGATTTCCTGAAATGTGCGCATGTAAGACTCTGAGCCGGACCGTAATTGACAAAAAGGCGCAAAAGCAAGAGGCAGCAAGAGATACCGGGCGCCGTAAAACTGCGTGAGAATGCGATTTTACCGTTTTTTGCGGGTTTCGCGAAAAGCGGATAACACGGCAAACCCCAGCAATATTCCGCAAAGCCCGAGAATCAGGCTGTTGCCGAACCGCACGTAAGGGGTGGCGCCGGCAAATCCCTGTGCTGTGCCATGCAGCGCGGTGGTGGTGAATATTTCCGCCTCCTGCAACACCCGGCCGCGCTCGTCGATGATTGCCGTGACCCCTGTATTGGTTGCCCGCACCATATAGCGTCCCGTCTCAAGGGCGCGCATCTGGGAGATCTGCAAGTGCTGACGGGGACCGATGGAGCGGCCAAACCAGGCATCGTTGCTAACGTTGGCAAGCAGGGTGGCTTGCGGCAGCTGCTGGATGATCTCCTCGCCGAACACGTCTTCATAGCAGATATTCACTGCGACCCGCTGCCCCGCGATATTCATGGGCTGCTGTCCGAGTGCGCCCCGTGAAAAATCGGATAACGGAATTTTCAGGACGTTGATGATCCACCCGAACACCGGCTTCAATGGGATGAATTCGCCAAACGGTACGAGGTGATACTTGCGGTAACTCTGTTCAGGGGAGGTGCCGAAGCTGAACATGGAATTATAGTATTCGCTGCGGCCACCCGGTGCTTCCACCAGGCCAACCAGAATGTCGCCATTATTCCGCCTTGCATGGGCGGCTAGCTGGGCAAGATAGATGGGCGATACCTCATTCCGGTAGAGCGGGATCGAAATTTCGGGTGTGATGATCAGGCGGCTGTCGCTTTGCAGTGCAAGCCGCGTGTAGTTTTCCATGGAACTGATGAGCTGGTCTTCACGCCACTTCATATCCTGCGGAATATTCCCCTGTAGCAGGCTTACGGTCACCGGTTCGCCTTCGGGTTCAGTCCAGTGAATCTGCTGGAGGCCTAAACCGGCAAGCCAGAGCGTCAGCAGGGGTAAAAAATAGAGGGGCTTGCGAAATTTCTTCTGAACGAGCAAACACAGCAGCGCGGCACTCAGCACCACCAGCAGGGAAACGCCGTATACGCCGATAATGGGCGCGAAACCAGCCAGGGGGCTGAGCGGCGCTTGGGAGTAACCCAGGGTCAGCCATGGAAAGCCGGTGAACAATACGCTGCGCAGCCAGTCAGACAAGGCCCACAGCGACCCGGCAGCCAGAGCCCATACGATAGGGGACGCGATATCCAGTTTTTTCAGTGTCCAGCCTGTCATTGCCGGAAACAGCGCGAGGTAGCCGCACAGAAAAATGAGCGCAAGCACGGCCACCGGCATTGGCATTGCGCCGAAATCATGCAGGGAAATATACAGCCAGGTGACACCCGCACTGAACATTCCCATGCCGAACGAGAAGCCGAGCAACCCGGCTGCGCGAGGTCGCGCGCTGTTGCGCCAGAAATGACACAACAGCGCGAGGGTCACAAGCGGGATCGGAAAAAGATAAAACGGCGCAAAACCGGGAACGGTAAGTGCGCCGAGCAGAAAACAGACCAGCAGTTCCGAACGGATTATTTTATTCAATGTGCTTCAATGATTCGCGCCTGGGCGATAGTGCGCCCACCTGTGCTACCTCTTCTTTGGAACCGAACGACAGAAAACCATCTTCAAATCAATCCGTCCGGGATCCGATCTTCATAACCCGCTTGCTTGAGAAGATGCGCCATACCGGCCTTATACGAAGAGGAGCGCTGATAATCAGCAACAGAGCGTGCCGAGCTCCCGTATGCCCGGCGGAGCGAGTGCTTATCCCCAAAAAGACGCCAGGATCACGCGCCTTGATCAGAAACCTCGTCTTCCAGTATGTGGCAGGGCAGCAATAATCGGAAAGTCGAACCGACCCCTACCGCCGACTCTACTTCCAGTTTGCCTCCCAAAAGCCGTGTCGCTTCTGAAGCGATGGACAAGCCCAGCCCAACGCCCGGTTTGCCGTAGGTATCGGCGCGCTGGAAAGCATCGAACAGGTGGGTCAGGTTTTCCGGCGCAATGCCCGGACCCTGATCGCTCACGCTGAGGATCCAGGCGCTATTTTCCCTGCTGGCGTTATGACGGGCTGTGACTTCTATCCGGCCATCCGAACTGTATTTTACCGCGTTTCCCAGCAGATTCTGCAATATAGGCACCAGCAACGCTTCTTCACTGATCACTTTCGCGCCTTCCGGCACATCGATGCGTAACTTTATTCCCTTCAATTGCGCTTCCGGTGTGATCTGCCTGACTGATTCAGATACCAGTGAATTCAGATCCACCGCTTCCATCGCCAGGTGAAAGTACCCTTTTCGCAGTTGCTCGGATTGCAGCAAGCGATCCATTCCAGCAGTGGTCTTGAGTATGATGCTCCTGACCGACTCCAGGTCCGCGACGTTGCCAGCAAGCTCGGGAATTTTTGCGAGCTTCGTGGCAAGCATCTGGATGTACAGTGTCATGTGACTGAGGTGATTGCGAAGATCATGAGAAAGAAAAGAGAGATACTTAGACTGGATTTGCGTTGCAGACTTGAGCTGCCGCTGCAGATTCTCGACGAATATGACGATTCCGCTTTGCAGCGCCGCATCCACTGCCATGTTCAGGGCAACATTGCTTGTCTCGTCCAGTTCGCCATTCAATTCTTCGGAAATCTGTTCGATCATTACGCGCCGCAGAAGCTGGTACTCGACCACCAGTTCGCGCATGTTGTAATTTTCCTGAAAGCGCGACTCGCCATGCAGTTTGCTGCCTTCCACCAGCGCCTGGGTAGTGACGGGATGGCTGGAGGAAAACGCTTCGATCACCTCTTCCAGGATAAGAGGCACGGAGTCGCGGAGGTTTCTTAGCGTAAGCGCGTCAGCCGCGGGCAGGGTGCAAGCGACAGACTTCTCCCACTCCCGAAGGATGGCCTCCTTGCGTACGCGCAGGGCGGAGGCGAGGTGAGGAAACGCATGATATGCCAGCAGGTCCAGAGTGGGGCCGGCTATAGACATAAGTTCTGAAAAACTGAGGGTTTGGAGAGCGCTATTTTACTGCCAAATTGGGAGATGAAGTCGGGGAGCGATATCTTTCAATCTCAGGTTGATCTGAGGCAGGGCCCTTGCCTTTTAAGGGGGGCTTGCGGGTGGCCTTGATATGGGCTGCTGATTTTGTGCTAGACTCATATTCTGAAGCCATGACGTCAAGAGGAACCTATGCGAGGATATAGGAATAGGGGTTCCGCGCACAGTCTGCTGACGCTCACCAAGGATGTATTGTGCCGGCTGTTTCGGCACGGGCAACGAGAGTTGGGGAGAGTGGCCAATAGCTGGATATTGGCAACCATAAAAAAGAGATTCGTCCAGCTGATTTCCCGGGCATGGGAGATGGCAAGCGGCAGGCAGACATGGGCGCGCATAAGAAACAGATTATATTGGCTCATTTACCAGGGACTTGAGATAGTGAGCAACAGCCAGGCTCTTACACTTACAAGAAAAACACTGCGCGGCCTGATACTGTTATCGAGCATTCCATTGTTTGGAATGGTGGCAGCCTTCGGTATTGCCCCCGATACGGCGGTGGAAGACGTGCCGGCGGTCGAGCAGGTCGTCCTCGGCCTGGAGATTCCGGAAATTCGCGCCAGCTCGGCGGAGGGCATGACTTTCTGGCGTCATGAACGTATCCAGCAGGGCGATACCATCGGGAGCCTGCTTTCCCGGCTTGAAGTGAATAATCAGGATGTGGCGCGTCTCATTCGGGATACCTCGGATCTGAAGGCCTTGCATCCACTGGCCGCGGGCAGAATGGTGCATGCCGAAACCAGCGCCGTGGGTGAATTGCTGCTGCTGCGCTACTTTCCCGGTGGCAGCGAACAGGTGGTGCTGGAAAAGCGCGATGGCAGCTATGTGGTGAGCGATAGGCCGGCATTGCTGGAAACACATATCCAGATGAAATCCGGCGTGATCGAAAGCTCGCTTTTTTCTGCGATCGACCGCGCGGGCATTCCAGACAGCGTGGCTTCCCAGATTGTCGATATCCTGGCTTCCCAAATAGATTTTCACCGCGATCTGCGCAAGGGTGACCGTTTTACGGTGGTGTACGATTCCCTCTACGGCAACGGGGAACCGACGAGAGCAGGCCGGGTGCTGGCGGTGGAGTTCGTCAACCAGGGAGTGCCTTATCGGGGAGTGTACTTCCCGGGGAGTGACGGTGGAGAAGGCGGTTATTACACGCCGGATGGCAAGAACCTGCGCAGGGTGTTTCTGCGCTCGCCGCTGGAATTCTCTCGCATCAGTTCCGGTTTTTCCACCGGCCGCTTCCATCCCGTCCTGAAAAAATGGCGGGCTCATAAGGGCATCGACTACGTGGCCCCCACCGGCACAGGGGTAAAGGCAGTGGCCGATGGCGTCGTGGCGGTGGCGGGATGGAAAGGGGGATATGGAAATGTGATCATCCTCGAGCATGAAGGGTCGTATGCTACGGTTTACGGCCACCTGTCTGCTTTCGCCAAAGGGTTGCGCAAGGGTCAGCGTGTCCGCCAGGGGTATACCATTGGCCGGGTTGGAGCCACTGGCCTAGCGAGCGGGCCCCATCTGCACTTTGAATTCCGTGTCGACGGCATTCAACGCGATCCTCTGAAGGAGCCCATGCCGGAAGGAAAACCGATCGCTCCCACACACCTCGCGGCATTTTACGAATCAACGAAATCGTCGATGGCGAGGCTCGATATGCTGCGCGGCATCAATCTCGCACTGCTGGATTAACGGGGTGGTCGACCGGATCGACTGGATAAAGGTTATGTCAGCGGGAGAGATTTGAAAGCGGAGTATTATATCGGCATCATGTCGGGCACCAGCCTTGATGGGATCGACGCAGTACTTGCCGATTTTGAAGCCTCCCCGCCGGTATTACTGAACAACTTCTATCTGCCATACCCAGGAAAGCTCCGCGAACAGCTCAAGGAACTCCACTTTCCCGGCCATGACGAGTTGCACCGCGCCGCGACGCTTGGTAATCAGCTTGCCCGTCATTACGCTGAAGCAGTGGCGGGCCTGCTCCGCAAAAGCGGCGTTGCGCCCTACGAAGTCGCTGCCATCGGATGTCACGGACAAACCGTACGTCATTGTCCCCAGGCAGAAGCGGGTTACACCATCCAGTTATGCAATTCCCCGTTGCTGGTAGAACTCACCGGAATCAGGGTGGTTTCCGATTTCAGGAGTCGCGATATCGCTGCAGGAGGACAGGGCGCGCCCCTGGTGCCGGCATTTCATCAGGCTTTGTTCGCGGACCCGCACGTTCATCGCGTGATCGTCAACATCGGGGGAATCAGCAATCTCACTGATCTGCCGCGAAGTGGAAACGTGACAGGATTCGATTGCGGTCCGGGCAATGCAATGATGGACGAGTGGTGTGCGCGATATACCGGGCAAGCGTATGATGAGGATGGAAGGTGGGCGGCAACCGGAAAAGCGATCCCACTGCTGCTGGAAAAGCTGCTGGCACTGCCGTTTTTTTCCCTTCTCCCACCTAAAAGCGTCAGCAGGGAATTATTCAGTACAACCTGGCTGGAAGGCTATCTGAAGGGAAATGAGAGTCCGGCCGATGTCCAGGCCACCCTGCTGGAGCTGACCGTCACCGGAATTGCCCGTTGTATACTCGATTACTGCGGGGATGCAGCTGAAATTTATGTGTGCGGCGGGGGCGCACGGAACACTCAGCTCGTCGCCTCCCTTCAGGTGGCATTGTCCGGCAGGAAAGTTGGATTGACGGACAGCCTGGGCGTGGACGCGGACTGGCTGGAAGCTTTCGCCTTTGGCTGGCTTGCGCGACAAGTCATCCATGGCATGCCTGGTAATATTCCCTCGGTTACCGGCGCGAAGGGGAAACGCCTTCTCGGAGCCATCTACCCTGCTTAGGACCTGTCGCAGAGTTAACCCGCAGGGTTTAAACGGAGAATGAAGAGCCGCAACCGCAGGTACTTGCAGCGCCCGGATTCTTGATAACGAACTGGGCGCCCTCTGTGTTTTCCTGATAATCGATTTCCGCTCCTGCC
Organism: Nitrosospira sp. CT; assembly: GCF_059489795.1. Taxonomy (NCBI): domain Bacteria; kingdom Pseudomonadati; phylum Pseudomonadota; class Betaproteobacteria; order Nitrosomonadales; family Nitrosomonadaceae; genus Nitrosospira; species Nitrosospira sp. CT. Next base: position 73,084 of record NZ_JCAHZJ010000066.1, on the reverse strand, counting down.
AGATACTGGAAACTCATTGCGTCCACCAGGAGTTTGACACCGTTTTTTTCCATTACTGTGTCGTCTTCACTTATCAGTTCATCGAAGGTGAATCCGTACTTGAAGCCGGAGCATCCGCCTCCTGCCACGAATACCCGCAGCTTGAGATCGTTGTTTCCTTCCTCTTCGATCAGCTCTCTGACCTTGTTTGCCGCGCTGTCGGTAAAGATCAATGGCGTCGGGATGTTCGTCATCGAATCAGTCTGACTTGAACCGTCGTTGAAAGGGGCGTTCATAAGCGTTTCCGAATTACCTGGTAAGAGATTGCAGTGTTACACGTGCTTCAAATCGTTGATCTGGGCTGCCGGCAATAATGTAACGACATTGCTTCCGCGTTCCAGGATTTCCGTATGGAGCAGCATGCCCTGAACAGATGCGCCGAGATGTATTTCCATGCCCTTATAGTGTACATCGCCACAGACCTTTGCTTTTGGCTGGAGTTCCACATACTCGGTAACCTTTATCGTGCCGACTACCGTGCCATTGATCACCGCATGGGAAACGTGGATGACACCCTCTACGACCGCCTGATCGCTTAAAACCAGAGTGCTCGGCATGTCGCTCAACCCGGTAATGTTTCCCGTAACACGACCGTCTATCCGTACTCCCCCGCTGAAGATGATATTTCCTTCAATGTGAGTATCAACGCCGATAAGCGAATCGATCTGGTTGTGCGGTTTGCCTATTTTCTCAAACATTTTCTCTCCTTACAAAGACAGATTCACCGTTTGCATGAGTCTGGCCTGCGTTTCGCCCTTCTCGAACACTTTCACCTGCAAGCTGTCGACAATGGCATCCGGAGCCAGCCAGAAAGTGCTTTCCACCCGCCGATAAAATCGGAAGCTGACATCAAACTTCTTCGATGGGTCGTCGTCGCTGGTCTCGTTGGAGGTCAATGACTGAACCATTTTTTCCCCGTTTTGCTGAAAGTTGACGGCAAATTCCAGGTTTCCGTGAAAATCCTTGCCCCGCACTCCCGACTGAACCAGAAGCAGGCTGTACCGGTATTCGCCGGGCAGTTTACCTTTTTCAAGCTTCAGGCCCCCGATGGAAACACGCTGCCCGGTCTTGCCGGGAGCAGAACCAAGATTCTGGAAAAAGGCCAGTTCTTCCTTGAGGCGCGTATTCTCGGCCTGAAGGGTCTTGACCTGGCTTGCAATATCCTGACGGGCGGCCTGATCCATTTGCAACTGCTGATCGAGCCCCGCCATCTTTATGCGCAGTTCGTCATTCTCGTGTTGCAATCGCGCATTCGACTGCGACAACCGCTCCATCTCCGGTCCTGTCTCAGTTTTTTCTTCACGTGGAAGTTCGATTCTGTCGGGAATACCCGCTTTGCGCCCGGCATCGTACATACCCCAAGAAAGAATCAGCGCAGCCACGAGCAGGATGGCAAGAGTCGCCCAGCGGACATGAGCGGGAGTCTGTAATCGGACCGCGGCTGGCGCCGCAGCTATTTTTTGCCTTCTGTTACGCGACTTTATCATAAGCGCAGGTCATGCCCTTTGAAGCGGCAGCCACGCGTATCCGAAACATCGCAAAAGAGCATCAGATCGGAATAATGGAAAGTTTCTCTTGCAGGCCGGGTTCTCGATCACTACCAGGAGCCGTGCCGAGAGAAACCCGCAGCCGACTATGGATATTCTAACGATGAACTTCGATCTTGACAAAGACTATTAATCCGGCCAGAAAATACTATGAATCTCGTCATTCCGCTTATTTACGATTTTCCTTACGGAAACAAGGGGACGTGGGTGATAGCAAGAGTTTCCGGCAAGCCGAACATGAGGTTCATATTCTGCACTGCCTGCCCGGCCGCCCCCTTGACAAGGTTATCCGTAACCGAGAGTATGACGGCTGTATCCCCCCCCTGGGGGCGATGGACGGCGATGCGGCAGAGATTCGAACCTCGCACAGAGCGAGTTTCCGGATGAGAGCCTGCCGGAAGTACGTCGACAAACGGTTCATTCACGTAGCGGTTTTCGTATAACGCCTGTAAATCGACTTCTTTAAGGAGTTTTGCATAAAGCGTGGCATGGATGCCGCGAATCATCGGGGTAAGGTGCGGTACGAATGTCAGGCCGATGGGGTGTTTTGCCGCTTGTGACAAGCCCTGCCTGATCTCGGGAAGATGGCGATGCCCGGCTACCCCATAGGCCCTGAAATTATCCGCTGCTTCAGCAAAAAGGGTATGAATTTCCGCGTTGCGTCCTGCGCCTGACACGCCTGATTTCGCGTCTGCGACGAGATGATCCAGATCCACGGCGCCTGATTCTACTAGAGGAAGGAAACCCAGTTGCACGGCCGTGGGATAGCAGCCGGGGTTGGCTATGAGCCGCGCTGTCTTTATCCTGTCGCGATTGATTTCCGGCAGGCCGTAGACCGCCTCCGCAACCAGTTCGGGGCAGGCATGGGACATTCCATACCATTTTTCCCAGACGGCGATATCCTTGATGCGAAAATCGGCGGCAAGATCAATTATCCGTACGCCTGCATCGAGCAGGGATGGAACCTGCTTCATGGCAATGCCATTCGGGGTGGCAAAGAATACCACGTCGCATTTATCGAGGTTTGCCTCCGCGGGATCGGAAAATTTTAACTCTATCCGTCCACGCAGGCTTGGAAACAACTGGGCGACATCCATCCCAGCTTCCTTGCGCGATGTAATTGCCTCGATACTCACCTGAGGATGTTGAGACAAAATACGCAGTAACTCCACTCCGGTATATCCGGTTCCACCTACGATGCCAATCTTAAGCATGGTTCTTCGAGATTTTCGTGTGGTTAAAATTCGTTGTCACGCCGCATCTACCTCACATTGAGATCCGGATGATGTCTGTGGCAGGAAGGTTTACGATTACAGGCGCTAAAAAAAGAAAAAAGCCGCCTGTCCGCCAGAAGCAGCGGACAGGCGGCTTTTTAAATAGATAAAAGCTTATCGCTTGGAGAACTGCTTCCGGCGTCGTGCCTTGCGCAGACCAACTTTTTTGCGCTCCACTTCACGCGCGTCACGCGTAACCAACCCGGCATTGCTCAATACGGGTTTCAGGGTTGCATCGAAGTCAATCAGCGCCCTGGTAATTCCATGCCTCACTGCGCCTGCCTGTCCGGATTCGCCTCCGCCATGAATATTCACCAGGATGTCAAAGCGATCGAGATTTCCGGTCAATTCCAGCGGCTGGCGCACCACCATGCGTCCCGTTTCCCGGGAAAAAAATTCATCCACGGGTTTGTTGTTGACTGTTATCACGCCGCTACCCGGCTTGATGAACACGCGCGCTACGGCGCTTTTGCGCCGCCCCGTACCGTAACTGTAGATTCCATTCATGATGATCAAGCCCTGACTTCAAGTTGCCGCGGCTGTTGCGCGGCGTGTGGGTGTGCTGCACCGGCATATATTTTTAGCTTCTTTAACATTGCATAGCCGAGAGGACCCTTCGGCAGCATGCCTTTTACCGCTTTTTCCAGCGGTCTGCCGGGAAAACGCGCATGCATTTTCGCGAAACTCGTTTCGTATATACCACCAGGGTAACCGCTGTGGCGATAGTACATCTTGTTTTCAGCCTTGTTGCCGGTAACGCGCATCTTGTCCACGTTGATCACGACAATGAAATCACCGGTATCCACATGCGGCGTATAGATGGGCTTATGCTTGCCGCGAAGACGATGGGCAATCTCGGCCGCGAGACGTCCAAGTACCTTGTCCGCCGCATCAATCACGAACCATTCCCGATTCACTTCATGTGGCTTGGCTGAAAAGGTTTTCACAAACCTACCCCTGCTTATTTACTGAAAGCCGCGCATTCTATGTCAGAGATGCGCAAATGTCAAACCGGCATCCGCAGGCAGTGGACGCATTCGCCTGCCACAAACACCGCTTTCTTCGTTGACTTTCGTTTTGCAAGACGGAGAATGCCGGCGACTTCTGTTCCCACCAAAATAATTGAGAAAACGGTTATCATAACGCACCTTAAAATTGCCGGCGGAAGATTACAGCGAATTATTGAGACAAGAACTGCAGGAAGCCTCTGAACAGGGGCTCCATGCTCGCCTGGCAACGAGTTAGAAGATTCCATAACATCATCTTATTATCTTATTTGTTCGAGGAGAAGTTGTATGTCGCAAAAACACCCTGTCATCGCCGTTACCGGATCATCCGGCGCCGGTACGTCGACGGTCAAGAATAGTTTCGAGCACATTTTCCGGCGCGAGAAACTGACTGCTGCGGTGGTGGAGGGGGATAGCTTCCATCGTTATGATCGCGATGCCATGAAAAAAGCCGTAGCCGAATCCGAAAAGGACGGAGGACGCCCCATCAGTCATTTCGGTCCGGAGGCCAACGAGTTCGAGAGGCTGGAAGCGTTGTTCAAGGAATACGGCGAGACTGGCGGCGGGGAGACGCGCCTGTATCTGCACAATGACGAGGAAGCGGCGCCCTACCAGCAGAAGGCGGGCACCTTCACGCCCTGGGCGCCGATAAAGCCCGGCTCGGATCTGCTGTTTTACGAAGGGCTGCATGGAGGAGTCCAGAGCGACACGGTGGACGCGGCCAGATATGTCGACCTGCTGGTTGGGGTTGTGCCCATCGTGAATCTGGAGTGGATTCAGAAAATCCACCGCGACATGAATGCGCGTGGCTATTCGGCTGAAGCGGTGACGCACACGATACTGCGCCGCATGCACGATTACGTGCATTACATTACTCCGCAATTTTCCCTGACGCATATCAATTTCCAACGGGTACCGACAGTGGATACCTCCAATCCCTTCATCGCCCGGGATATTCCGACACTGGACGAAAGTTTCGTCGTGATCCGGTTCCGCGATCCAAAGAATGTGGACTTTCCGTATCTGCTTGCCATGATTCACAACTCATTCATGTCTCGCCCAAACACTATCGTCGTTCCCGGCGGGAAAATGGGTCTGGCCATAGAGCTCATATTGACGCCGCTCATTCTCGATCTCGTGGTAGCGAGCCGCAAAAAGTAGTCGCGCGCAATAGCGCCGAGGCGTTATAGTAAAACCTCCTGCAAACCCGGCGTCCCTTCGTCCCTTTCTGCCCGCACCTCGCGGATTTGCGCAGATTCCATATATCGGAGGGAGGTGCCGGGATGCAGGAGCATCAAGCTGTTCTACATTGCTTTTAATCCGATTTTGCACGGCCTGAACGATTCCGGGCCCTGCCCGGACCGAAAAAACCTTTGCTGTATGTCTTCTCTACTCACCGCACTAAACCCGGAACAACTCGAAGCCGTTACGTTACCCCATCAGTCGGCGTTGGTGCTTGCCGGCGCGGGCAGCGGCAAGACCAAGGTGCTTACAACTCGCATCGCCTATCTGATCCAGTCGGGCGATGTCAGTCCTCACGGAATATTGGCCGTCACTTTTACCAACAAGGCGGCCAAGGAAATGCTCACTCGCATTGCCGCCATGTTGCCCATCAATATCCGCGGCATGTGGATAGGTACCTTCCACGGCTTATGCAACCGCCTGCTTCGCGCTCACCACCAGGATGCCGGCTTGCCGCAGACCTTTCAGATTCTGGATTCCGCCGATCAACTGGCGGTCATCAAGCGCATCCTGAAAAATCTGGGCGCGGATGATGAGAAATTTCCTCCGCGCCAGGTCCAATGGTTCATCAATAATGCCAAGGAGGAGGGGCTGCGCGCATCGCAGGTGGAAGCGTACGATGACTACACGCGCAAGATGGTCGAGTTTTATGCATCTTACGAGCAGCAATGCAACAAGGAAGGGGTGGTTGATTTTGCCGAGCTGCTGCTGCGCAGCTATGAGTTGCTGATGCGCAACGAAATCGTACGCGAACATTATCGCGGTCGTTTCCTGCACATCCTGGTGGACGAGTTTCAGGATACGAGCCGGCTGCAATACAAATGGCTGCGGCTGCTCGCCGGTCCGAAAACCGCTGTCTTAGCCGTGGGCGATGACGATCAGAGCATTTATGCCTTTCGCGGCGCCAATACCGGCAACATGAGAGAGTTCGAACAGGACTTTCGCATCCCCAGGATCATCAAGCTGGAGCAGAACTACCGTTCACATGGCAATATCCTGGATGCAGCCAATACATTGATACGCAATAACAATGGACGGCTCGGCAAGAATCTCTGGACTTCGGAAGGACGTGGCGAGCCGATACGCGTATACAATGCTCCGACTGATTTCGATGAAGCGGCGTTTATTGTGGATGAGGTCAGATCCCTGCGTGCGGAGGGTGTCGCATTGTCCCAGATCGCACTCCTTTATCGTTCCAACGCGCAATCACGCGTTCTGGAGCACGCCTTGTTCAATGCCTCGCTGCCTTATCGGGTGTACGGGGGCATGCGCTTCTTCGAGCGGCAGGAAATCAAGCACGCATTGGCTTACCTGCGGATGATAGCCAATCCGGAGGATGACAACGCGCTACTGAGAATCGTCAACTTCCCCGCGCGTGGCATCGGCCTGCGGAGCCTGGAGCAATTGCAGGACGAAGCCAGGCAACAAGGGGGAAGTCTCTGGGACGCGATGCTGAAAAAATGCAGGGGCAGAGAGCCTTCCACGTCAGGCTTGCCGAATAAGCCGCCAGTAGGAACGGGAGAGAATAAAGAGCCGGACAGGCCCAGAAGAGGCATCGAGGGCTTCGTCGCGCTGATCGAATCGATGCGGCAGGTTTGTGAAACCCTGCCGCTCCCGGAAATCGTCGGACACATGCTGGAGCAGAGCGGATTGATTGGGCATTACCGCGCCGAGCGCGAGGGTACCGACCGGCTGGAGAATCTGAACGAGTTGATCAATGCGGCTACTGCCTTCGTGCATGAAACCGAAGATGACGGCCTGGCCGTTTTTCTCAATCACGCTTCCCTGGAAGCAGGCGAGCACCAGGCTGGCGGAGGGGAGGACGCTTTGCAGCTGATGACCGTGCACTCCGCCAAAGGACTGGAATTTCACAGCGTATTTCTAAGCGGTCTCGAAGAAGGTCTGTTTCCCCACGATAACAGCCGTAACGAGGCAGGGGGACTGGAAGAGGAGCGACGCCTGATGTATGTAGCCGTGACGCGCGCGCGGCGCCGCTTGTATTTGAGCTTTGCCCAAAGCCGCATGTTGCATGGCCAGACCCGCTACAACATTCCCACCCGATTCCTGGAGGAAATACCCCAGAGCGTGCTCAAATGGCTGCAACCCGTGCAGAAGACAGCGCCCTGGCGACCAGAGCCGGTTTCCCCTGGTCGGGAGTTTGCGCCGCGCCCGCAAATCCGGGAAACGGGTACCCGGGAGACGGCGGCATCGCCTTGGCGGGTGGGCCAGAACGTGGTTCACGCAAAGTTCGGGGCAGGGGTGATCGTCAGCTGCGAAGGCCGCGGTGCAGACGCGCGGGTTGAGGTTAAATTCGGCCGAAATGGCACCAAGTGGCTGTTACTGGAATACGCAAAACTGACGGCGGTGTGAGTTCGTGAGTCCATGTGCCCGGTGTGAGCTGGAAACGTTGCACTTTCGCATCTCCCCGTAGTTTTCCGCCGGCAGTTCCCGCCGGCATTTCCCGCTGGGAATTCCCAGGCGGATTCACGCGGCTTCCGTGACATCCCCGGAGTTTGCTGTTTCCTGAAAGATATCCATGTAGCTGGTATAGATCGAAGCAAAAACGGTCGGGACCAGCACAAAAAATCCCAGGCCGTAAGGAATCATGGCGGTGATTGTAAGCCCCACGAGTACCACCAGGTAAATCTGGAATGCCACGATATTTTTCACGCACGCGAAAAAGCTCGTTCGCATTGCTTCCACTGGAGGCATTTCATTGAATACCGTGAGCAGGGGTGCGAACCAGGTCGCCATCAGGAGAGGGATGGACAGGGTCAGCGCTACCAGGGAAGCGGATAGCATATCGCCTGATACGTTTTTCAATTCGTTTTCATCGACCCGTTTTCCTTCCAGCAGCAGGCTCATGAGCACGTCGCCACCGACCAGCATGAATATGCCAACGATGAGCACCTGGCCCACCAGATAAATTCCTCCTATCGTAACCAGCGGTCCGGCGTTGCGAAAGCCCGCAAAGAGATGCGCTATTTCCAGTTGTCCCCCGCGTTCCAGCGTTCTGCAGCCAATCATCAGTCCCGCCAGGAATACCGGCGAGAGGAGCGTGAAAATGAATTGACCCGCTGTCGGGATAAGCCCCAGGGTGGCTGCGATCAGCAGAAGGGTGGTGCAAAGAAGAATCCATACCATGGGGACCTTGCGGAACAACTGAAAACCTTCCGCTATCCACTCCCATCCCCTTCTCCCATCTACCTGCCTGATATCCATCTTGTTTTTTCTCCGGTAAACGCCTTCCATGCTTTGGCATGCCGCTGGCTGTTCAACTGACGGTCAGATCCACACCTCGGCGAGCTTGGAGCGTGCTGCTGCATGGTTTTTCAGTATACGCTTGAAGTGAGCGGGATCCTTCACATGCGTAAGTTCTCCGGCCCGCGGCAGGTGATAATCCTGCAGGCGTGAGAGCCAGAAGCGCAACGCGCCGCCGCGCAGCATCACCGGCCAGGCGTCACGCTCGACCTCCAGCAGCGGCCGGGTGCGATGATAGGCTTCGAGCAGTGATGAGGTTCGCTCCGTGTCCAGTTCCGCGTTTTCGTTGAGGCACCAGTCGTTCGCCGTAATCGCCAGGTCGTATAGCAGCACGTCGTTGCAGGCAAAGTAGAAATCGATTACTCCGCCCATTGCGCCGTCGTTGAAAAGCACGTTGTCACGAAACAGGTCGGCATGAATCACGCCGCGCGGAAGACTTTCCGCCCGATGCGATGATTGGAAGCGTAATTCCTCCCTGAGAATTGCCGCCTCATCCTCTGAAAGAAACGGCATGACTTCCTGCGCCGCAGCTTTCCACCACCTGGGTCCTCGCGAGTTCTCCATTTTTTCCGGATAGGATAAGCCGGATAAATGCATGTTCGCCAGGAGTTCGCCAACCTCGGCACAGTGCGCCGCCGTGGGAGATTCCTGCGACTTTCCGGGAAGGCAGGTGACAATGCTCGCCGGCTTGCCGTTGAGCTCTCCCAGGAATTTATTGGCGAGATCCGCCACAGGGCTGGGGCAGGGAAGGCCGTGGCGCGCCAGGTAGGCCATCAGGTTCAAATAGTAGGGCAGCTCCGCCGGAGCCAATTTCTCAAACAGTGTCAGAACATATTTGCCGTGGCTGGTGGTGACAAAATAATTCGTATTTTCAATGCCGGAAGAGATGCCCTGCAGATTGATCAGTTTGCCGATGGAATAATTTCTCAGCCATGCGGAAAGCTGCTCATGGGTAACAGTGGTGAAGACAGACATGGAGCGGGAAAGTAAGGCAGAAGCAGTTTAATCAGGCGCAATGGCTGTCCTGGGAAATCAGAACTCTCGTATCACCCACATCGGAGGGCGAATACGCTGATCCAGACCACCTGTGTCGTGGGTGGAAAAAGTGCCATCGCCGCGATTGTCGATCAGGTAATACGGAAGCCCTATACGCGGTATGACCTTGATCATGTAGAGGCGTCCATTGAGGCGATATTCCTCGATCTGGTCCTCCCCCCGCTTGGTGATGGTAACCTGCGGTTCAAGCGATTCTTCCTCGTCCTCGATGCCGGGCGAGGGCAGCGATAATTCCGGGGGTTCCGGCACTTCCGGTATGGGCCGCAGATCCTTGGGTTGATTGGATTGCGCCGCCGCCGGTAGTGCAGAACTCAATAACAGTGCAACAACGATACGACGCATGGCGCCTCCCGGCGGGTCAGGTCAATACGTCATTCTATCCGAAATGCCCTGGCTGTTATAGATTGAGTTGAATTTCCCGTTCCGCGGCGGAAGGCTCGAAACCGCGCGTCTCGTAATACTTGAATATCGCGTCCACCACCTCCGCCGGCTCGTCGATTACCTGGATCAGGTCCATATCTTCAGGGGCGATCATGCCCTCCGCAACGAGCACATTCTGCAGCCACTCGAGCATGCCGCGCCAGAAATCCGAACGAACCAGGATAATGGGCATTCTGCGCGTCTTCCCGGTCTGGACCAGTGTCAGCGCCTCCATCAGTTCGTCCAGCGTGCCGAATCCGCCGGGCAGCACCACATAGGCTGTTGCGAGTTTGACGAACATGTATTTGCGCGCAAAAAAATGGCGAAACGTCTGGCTGACGTCCTGATAAACATTCCGGTGCTGTTCGTGCGGCAGCTGGATATTCAGTCCGATACTGGGGGATTCGCCATAATAGGCTCCCTTGTTCGCGGCTTCCATGATGCCCGGGCCTCCACCGGAAATGACGGAAAAGCCTGCATCAGAGAGTTGCCGTGCAATCTGTTCAGTTAACTCATAGTAGGGATGATCAGGAAGGGTGCGGGCACTGCCGAAAATGCTGACCGCGGGCATGACGGCGTGGAGGCGTTCCGTTGCCTCGACAAATTCTGCCATAATCCCGAACACGCGCCAGGATTCACGCCCTGACCATGCCTTCTCCCGGAAATCGTTTGTCATGGTACGGGCTGCTTTGTTTTTCAGGCTCATCTGAAAACCTTTGGAAGTTAAATGAAAACACTACTGCTGGTCGATGGTTCATCTTATCTGTATCGCGCTTTCCACGCGCTGCCCGATTTTCGCAACCGCAATAACGAGCCGACCGGTGCAGTCTATGGCGTGCTGAATATGCTGCGTCGCTTGCACAAGGATTATCAGGCCGATTATAGCGCTTGCGTATTTGATGCAAAAGGCAAGACTTTCCGCGACGAGCTCTATGCCGAGTACAAGGCGAACCGGCCACCCATGCCCGACGAGCTTGCCACCCAGATCGCGCCGCTCCTGGAATGCATCAATGCGATGGGATGGCCGATGCTCTCTGTGGAAGGGGTAGAGGCGGACGATGTGATCGGTACGCTGGTCAAGCAGGCGGAATGCGAGAACATGCGCTGCATCATTTCGACTGGCGACAAGGATATTGCACAACTGGTGAACCCACGGGTGACTCTCGTCAATACCATGACGAATGAAACACTCGACGAAGCCGGTGTGCTCGGCCGTTTCGGCGTATCCCCGGAACGCATGCTCGACTATCTGGCGCTGGTGGGCGACGCGGTCGACAACATTCCCGGCGTGGCGAAAGTGGGACCGAAAACCGCGGTGAAGTGGCTCAACCAATATGGGACGCTCGACAACCTGATTGTCCACGCTCACGAAATAGGCGGTGTGATCGGGGAGAATCTGCGCAATGCACTGGACTGGTTGAGCAGATCACGGCAGCTGCTCTCCATCAAGTGCGATGTTTCGTTGCCGGTCAGCCTGCATGATCTCGGACCCCAGCCCCTAAATACAGTAAAGCTCGCGGAGTTGTACGAGCGGCTGGATTTCAAGAGCTGGTTGCGCGAGCTGCAACAGGAATCCCAGGCGGGAGGAGGTACTGATGCGCTTTCTGCAGGTTCAGCCCAGGCAGGCTCGAGTCTGGTGCAGGCCGATTATCAGGCCATTCTTACCCCGGAGCAGCTTGATGAGTGGATGATGCGAATCGCCGCCGCGCAGCTTGTTTCGCTCGACACCGAAACGACCGGGCTCGATCCGATGCGTGCCGAGCTGGTGGGTATCTCGTTTTCCGTGGAACCGCATCAAGGGGGATATGTACCGCTGGGGCATCGTTATGCCGGCGCTCCCAGCCAGTTGTCGCTCGACTTCGTACTCGAAAAGCTCAAACCCTGGCTGACAGACGCCGCCGCTCCGAAACTGGGACAGAACCTGAAGTTTGACAGGCACGTGTTCGCCAACTACGGTATCGGGTTGAAAGGAATCGTTCACGACACGCTGCTGCAATCCTATGTCTTTGAATCCCATCGCCCGCACGATATGGACAACCTTGCGCTGCGGCATCTGGGGATCAAAACCATCAGCTATGATGAAGTCACCGGCAAGGGAGCGGCCCGAATAGGTTTCGAGCAGGTGGATATCGAACGCGCTGCGCAATATGCGGCCGAGGATGCGGATATCACGCTGCAGCTGCACCAGCATCTGTATGCTGAAGTTGGCAACGATGCAAAGCTCGATCATATCTATCGCACGCTGGAAATGCCCGTGATGGATGTCTTGTTCGAGATGGAGCGTAACGGCGTGCTGCTGGACCTCAAATTGCTGGAAACGCAAAGCCGCGAGCTCGGCGAGAAAATGCTGGCGCTGGAGGAGCGCGCCTGCACCATTGCCGGGCTGTCATTCAACCTGAATTCACCCAAACAGATTCAGGAAATCCTGTTTGACAGACTCAAGCTGCCTGTCATAAAAAAAACACCGACCGGCGTTCCTTCCACCGACGAAGATGTGCTGCAAAAACTCGCACTCGATTATCCGCTCGCCAAGGCTCTGCTGGATTATCGCGGTCTTGCCAAACTCAAGTCGACTTACACCGACAAGCTGCCGCGCATGGTGCATCCCGTCACTGGAAGAGTGCACACGAATTATGCCCAGGCCGTCGCGGTAACGGGCAGGCTCGCCAGTAACGAACCGAACCTGCAGAACATACCCATTCGCACTGCCGAAGGGCGGCGTATCCGGGAAGCATTCATCGCCCCGAGCGGATACAGGATCGTTTCCGCGGATTATTCACAGATCGAATTACGCATCATGGCGCACATTTCACAGGATGCCGGACTGCTCAAGGCCTTCGCACAAGGGGAAGACATCCATCGCGCCACGGGTTCCGAGATATTCGGCGTTCCTCTGGAGGCAGTGAGCAGCGAACAGCGCAGATATGCAAAGATCATTAATTTTGGCCTGATCTACGGGATGTCCGAATTCGGGCTCTCTACGCAGCTCGGCATCGAGCGGGCGGCGGCCAGAGCTTATATGGACCGCTACTTTGCCCGCTATCCCGGAGTGGCGGACTACATGCAGCGGACGCGAAAAACCGCAAGGGAAAACCGCTATGTGGAGACTGTCCTGGGGCGGCGGCTTTGGTTGACGGAGATCAACAGTGCCAACGGCATGCGCAGACAGGCGGCAGAACGCGCAGCGATCAATGCGCCCATGCAGGGTACTGCCGCGGATATCATCAAGCTTGCGATGATAGAAGTGCATGACTGGCTGCGGCGGAATGACCTGGGCAGCAAACTCATCATGCAGGTCCATGACGAGCTGGTATTGGAAGTGCCGGAAAATGAAATCGAGACGATAAAGCGCGAGCTGCCGCTGCTCATGGGCAACGTGGCGCAACTTCAGGTCCCGTTATTGGTGGAGGTAGGCATCGGGCCAAACTGGGAGCAGGCGCACTGAACACAGGGGTGAAAAGAGCGGGAAGGGGAGAAGTATTGCTTGCTAAACTGCTGAAAATTGCCGTAAAATCACCCCCTTTTCGGTTTTGGACCTCCATAGGCAATTTACATGGTCATTATTCGACTGGCGCGAGGCGGCGCAAAAAAACGCCCGTTTTTCAATATGGTCGTAGCAGATTCACGCAATGCGCGTGATGGCAAGTTTATCGAGCGCGTCGGTTTTTATAACCCGCGGGCAGCCGAGGGTGAGGAATCGCTTCGCGTCAAGCTGGATCGCGTCACCTATTGGCAATCAAAAGGTGCGCAGCCGTCAGATACCGTGAAAAAGCTGATCAAGCAATTTGATTCCAGGCAAGAAGTCGCAGGAAGCTGAGCCGGACCAATCCACCGAACCAATGGTGATAATGGGCCGCGTTACCGGTCCATATGCGGTAGGCGGCTGGATCAAGGTTTTTCCCTATACTGAATATGTGGATGGCTTGCTGGATTACCCGGACTGGTGGCTGGGCAGCGAGGGTGGCAAATGGCACAAATTCAAGGTGATCGAGGGCGAGGTTCACGGGAGCGTATTGCTGGCCTCACTTGAACGATGTGCGGACCGTGATGCGGCTGCGCGGCTGAAGGGACTGAAGATCGCCATTCCCCGCAGGCTGCTGCCGGCATTGCCGGAGAGCGGTGAAGAGGGTTATTACTGGTCGGATCTCATCGGGCTTGCAGTCATCAATCTGCAGGGTGAGGCGCTGGGTAAGGTGACAGGGCTACTGGAAACCGGAGCGAACGATGTGCTTCAGGTGCAAAATCCGGGAGAAACCGAAAGACTGATACCTTTCATTGACCAGGTAATCCTCAAAGTCGATCTGGCGGCGGGTCGGATTACGGTGGATTGGGGTCTGGACTACTGATTATGACGTTCGATTTCGACGTTATCACCCTGTTCCCCGAAATGTTCAACGCTGTAACCAGGTTCGGGGTAACCGGGCGGGCGAATGAAAATGCCATTTATCGCCTGTATACCTGGAATCCGCGGGAATTTACCGAGGACAATTATCGCAGGGTGGACGACCGGCCCTACGGGGGCGGACCCGGCATGGTAATGCTGGCGGAGCCCCTGGAAAAAGCGATAACTGCTGCCAGGGAAAGGCAAAGAGCCTGTGGTATCAGCAGCACGAAAGTAATTTATCTGTCACCTCAGGGAAGACCGCTGAACCAGAACATGGTGACGGAGTTAAGCGAATTGTCTGCATTGGTGTTGCTGGCAGGCCGTTATGAAGGAGTGGATGAGCGGCTGATCGAACGTCAGGTGGACTATGAGATTTCCATTGGGGATTATGTCGTATCCGGCGGTGAACTGGCGGCGATGGTGCTCATGGATTGTCTGGTGCGGCAGTTGCCCGGCGTATTGGGAGATCCGGAATCCGCGAATCAGGATTCCTTTACAGCAGGTTTGCTGGATTTTCCCCACTACACCCGGCCGGAGGTCTATCGGGGAAGCGTAGTGCCCGAGGTCTTATTGTCCGGAAATCACGCGAGGATCGAACGCTGGCGGCTACAGCAGTCCCTGGGAAGAACATGGTTGCGGCGGCCTGACCTGCTGTCATTGAAAATGGAGAAAGGCCTCACCGCGGAAGAGCGGAAGTTGCTGGAAGAATTCCAGCACGCATACGAAGCGAATTGAGTGCCAAATTGAAAGTTACCGAAACGTAAGGAATATAAGGCAAGGAGTCACGAAATGAATCTGATCGAGCAACTTGAAAGCGAAGAAATCAACCGCCTGGGCAAGACAATTCCCGATTTTGCCCCTGGAGATACGGTTGTCGTCAACGTCAAGGTGGTGGAAGGGGACCGAAAACGCATTCAAGCGTACGAGGGTACCGTCATTGCCAAGCGTAACCGTGGTCTCAATTCTGCCTTTACCGTGCGCAAGGTATCGAGCGGCGAGGGAGTGGAAAGAACGTTTCAGACCTATTCTCCCTTGATCGCAAGCATAGAGATCAAGCGCCGTGGGGCGGTCCGGCGCGCCAAGCTTTATTATCTGCGTGATCGCTCCGGAAAATCTGCTCGCATTCGCGAAAAACTGCCGGCTCGCGCTTCAGCCAGGAAAGCAGAAAACGGAACGCAAAAGACCGAGCAGGCCTAAACCATTAAGCCGGCATTAAACCGGCTTCAAGGAACCGCGGAGCAGGTCCTCAGCGGTTCCTTTCTGCACAGGGGGGCACCTTTGTGCACGTTACTCTCGTTCATGCTCTTGTGCGCTACGCACGTTCGTCACTCGGCGTCGACTCACTCAGGATTGGTCCGGGATCCGCAAAGGTAGCGAAGGTAAGAGACAGTCAAGGCAGGACGGACTGTAGCATAGCAATCCAGCGAATTAGGCCATCGATTCAGATCATGTGTTGTGGGGTTAGGGTTAAGGCTTTCTGCCCTCACCCTAACCCCACTCTTCGCTGGTCAGCCCTTAATTCTGCTTCGGCTGCGGCTTGTTTTCGATTTCCTTGTACCAGATATCATAAACCTCATCGGGCCAGAGCGATTTGATCCAGACGATCACGTCCCCGATCTGCTGGTCTGTCAGTTTTCCCTTCCAGGCAGGCATAGCTCCATCCACGCTGCCATCCTGAATCATCTTTTCCAACGTTTCCGTTGAGTGATGCCAGGCGTGAGCACTGCCATCCAATGGCGGTGGAGGATACCGCCCGTCCGGTCCCGGAGTACGCCAACCTGGTGTAGCTTCACCGTTCGGTCCGTGACAACTTGCACAATTCTTTCGATAAGTCTCTTCACCGCGCTTGATTTTTTCCGGTGCCAACTTGCGTGCGGCGAGGTTTTTAGGCTGCTCCACCTGAGCAGCGGCAGGTGGAGTTGGTTCAGCCGGAACCGTACTGGACTCCGCGGCAGGAGGTGCAGAAGACGCCGGTGGCGCCTCGGGTGGCGCAGTCTCCGTGGCGGAAGGTGGAGTGGTTGCGGATGGCGAGGCGAGCTGCTTCGGCTCGCCGCATCCCGCGATCAGTCCAACCGTCATACTTGCCAGGAGCAATAACCGCATATTCATGATTGTCCGGCTCTCATGCCTGTCATTTTTCCAGTTACCGCCACAGTTACTGCCCAGAATGCCGGGACCCGCAAGCTTTTTATCGCATACCTCGCTATCGCGCGATGATCTGAAGTTTCTCATTTGAGTCTCATCACAGATGCTTTCGGATCAGAAGGAAGATGACGGCTATAAATCGATGTGACCCCCTGTTTGTTAATCAGAAGTACATCGTATGGATCGTTACGCTCGCCTTCCATTCCAGGGGAACCATGCGGCATGCCGGGAGCGGTCAGACCGATGGCGCTGGGACGCTCCTTGAGAAGCCGTTTGACATCTTGTGCAGGCACGTGTCCTTCAATTGCATAGCCGTCGACCAGCGCGGTGTGACATGAACCGAGTACAGGGGCGATGCCCGCCTGCTCACGGGCTTCCTTGTTGCCCACATCATGTGTATTCACGGTAAATCCATTGGCACGCATATGATCGACCCACTTCGCGCAGCACTTGCAGGTGGAACTTTTGTAAACGTCAACTGTTGCGGAAGCATAAGCGCCGCCCCCAAAGGCAGCAAACATGATTCCAGCTAATACTGCATGTCTCGATATTTTCATTTCGCTCCTACTGTGATTGTGCCTTTCATACCTGGGAAATTCATACCTTTGAAGTGGCCGGGCAGCGGGCAGGCAAAATCCACTACGCCTGCTTCCGTGAAATGCCACACCAGCTCTCCGGTCTTACCCGGCTTGATCGAGACCATATCCGGCTGGTCCGGATGCGCATGGTCAGGGTGTTTTTTCAGCATTTTACCATGCTTATCAATTTCTTCCGCAGTGCCGATCATCATCTCGTGCTTTTTCTTGCCTAGGTTCGTGATCAGAAATTTTATGGTTTCACCTTGTTTCACCTTGATCTCGTCAGGTTTGAAGCGGTTGTCCACCGCAATTATTTCAACGATCCGGGAAACCTGATTGGGGTCGCCCGGCTTCCCTATGGCTTCCGTTTCCTCCTGAGCAAGGGCGCCGATTGAAACCAGGCCGAAGCTTAAAGCAGATGCGATCAGAAGCTTCTTCATGAGATTTTCTCCTTTCTATGTGAGGTCCCGCTTAGCCCTCTTCAAGCAGTCGTCTTTTTATTCTTTTTGCAAGTCCAATATAGCAAAGAAATGTCCACTTGCCGCGATAGACTGAAAATGCGGTTTTGGAGTTCCACGCCGCACCTGTTCTCCGCTTTGCATACGGTCGCAATCTTATCGCAACCATCCCTTGCGTTTTATGTATATAAGTGGCAGCAGCGCAGCCGATACCGTCAACCCCATCGAGTAAATGAATCCGTATTCCCATGCGAGTTCCGGCATTACGGCGAAGTTCATCCCGTAGAAGGTGCCCACCAGCGTGGGCGGCAGGAAAACCGCGGTGATGATGGTGAAGACCTTGACGATCTGGTTCTGCTTGATGTTGAGAATATTCGTAACCGCATTCTGCAGATATCGCACCTTCTCGTGCTCGAAGTAGGCATGCTCCTTTACGCCGGCCACGTCTTCGGCCAGTTCCGTGGTCAATACCTGCAGCTCTGCCTCCGCCACATTATCGATCTCGCCACTCAAGTAACGCACGGTACGCGCCAGCGACAACTGTGCTTCCAGGCAGCGCGAAATAATATCTTCCTTTTCATTCAGATCTTGCATGGTCTCTATCAGGTCAGGCACACCCAGTTCCCTGCCCTGCGCGTTATATCCATCCGATATTTCGGAAATCTCTTCTGCGCTTCGCTCCAGTTCATCCGCGAGACGATCTATTACCGTATCTGCACTGTCATTGGCCACTTGCAACAATAGTCGAAGTATCCATTTCGGATTCCGGGCATGATTCGGCCTGCGATTCATGCGCTGCAATGCAGTGTCGAACGGGTGGAAGTCGGGGTCCTGGCAGAGAATCGCGACCAGTTGCTCGCCCAGCATGAAAGTTACATCGCCAAAGCTCGGCGTCCCGTTGCTGCCCAGACGGAGGAGTTTGGCGCGCATGTACATGAAGGCCCCATCATCGGAGACGCTGCCTGCCTGCGGCGTCGTATCGATGCCGAAGCGCTGCTTCAGACACACAATGTCCTCGGGTGTTGGCGCGTTGATCTCCAGCCAGACGACATGCTCGTCGCCCTCCCGCCGCGGCAGGCCGTGAATGACGCAGAGTGAGTGATTATCCCTCACAACACTGCGAATCATGGTGAACTCTCCTTTTATGGTGTGGTACGACCGCAGGTTTCAGTTTATTTTTTTGCTTCGGCTTTTCCCCGATGGGAAGGCGACATGGAAGATGTGGTCGCGGTCTGTTCCGACGGCTGTATGTAGTGCACGACGGTCATGACGAGTGCGAGCAACAGGTACAGCGCGATCACAGCCAGGATGACCTCGTTCTCGAGGCTCCTGCTGTCACGCTGTGGGAGATTCTTTCTGAACATGGGTACTCCTCGTCCATCTCATTGGTAAATATTTAATGCAAAATGGCTTTCTCCTGCAAACCATGGTTCATGGACGATATAAATCCAGATTAGCAGAATCACGGTGGGTTTCCGGTAGAGTCGGTACCTAGCCTGCCGGCTTCAAACGGAATTGTCGCAATGCGTTGGATAATCTCGTCGCTATCGGATTCCTACAGGGATACAGCTTCAAGGGTGACAACGTAATCGTACAGCGGGTCATCCCGCAAATTGAAGGCTAGAGGCACGGCTTCCGAGACACAAGGCTCGAGTATATCAACAGCGGGGAGGGAAGGATGACATTCGAGGAAGAGGCGATATGACTATCCAAGGCCGTATGAAGCTGGACGATAACGGATTCATTCAAGCATTCGGAGAAGAGGAAGAATCCGAATGTGAACATCTAAGACGCATTGCACTTCGTCACGCACAAAATATTCAGGCGTTGTTCGGGAACCAGCAAAATGAGAAAGCAAGAACGCACACATCTACAAACCTTGACAGATGACCTATGCGGATTAAACAAAACCAACAGAAGGATCCTGCCAGGCAGGAATCTCAGTGCTAGTTGAGGCGACAAATTGCTCCTGTTATGAGATATACTTTTTCCGTGTATATCCATATGAGGGGTTCCATGCAAGTCTCGAAATGGGGCAACAGTCTGGCGATTCGTCTGCCTGCTTCCGTTGTTGAAGCGTTGAGCCTGCGTGAGGGAGATGACATCGAGGTCATCATCGCTGGCGACAGGATATTCGAGATCAAGAAGAAGCCCGACACAGAAGCGCTCCTTGAGCGGTTACGCAAGTATCGCGGCAAGCTACCGGCAGATTTCAAGTTTGACCGCGAAGAAGCGAATGAGCGTGACTAGCTTCATCGATACCAATGTCCTGCTATATCTGCTCTCCGCAGACACAGTCAAGGCAGCCTGCGCCGAAGAGGTTGTGCGTACTGGCGGCACGATCAGCGTACAAGTCCTGAATGAAATGGCTAACGTAATGCGACGCAAACTCTCCATGCCATGGCGCGAGGTCAACGAAGTGCTCACCCTGGTTCGTTCGATGTGCCCCTCTGAACCATTGACCCTGGAGATACATGATCGGGGGCGACTGGTAGCCGAGCGTTACGGCTTGAGTGTTTATGATGGAATGATCGTGGCAGCTGCTCTGGTCTCGCAGTGCGACACGTTGTACTCCGAGGATATGCAACACGGCCTGCTGATAGACGGGCAATTACGAATACAGAATCCGTTTTGCTGATTCGATATGAGGAGGAAGGTTAGCTGGACGATGGATGCGCTATAAACTCAGGATCATGTATGAAATACATCATTGTCGTATTCACGTTGCTTTTCCTTGCTGGTTGCGAAGAAAGCGGTAGCAGTGTCAATGATAAGTAACACCATCATTTCAATTCGTACTCACCAGCGTTGCCGCCTGACAGCTCGTTCAGGGTCTCGGCCAGCCCCTTCGCAGGGGCGCTCGTGGAGCGGAAGCCCATCTGGTACTCGGGCTTCGGTACCCCGAATGGATGCTGCTCGCGCCGCAGCGGATTTCCCGCGAAATTCCGGTTTTCCGCCCACTGGATGAACGGATCGACCACCGTGGGCGCAGCGAGTTGCAGTGCGGAACCCCCCTGCCCCACGGGGCTGAAGGCATCGAAGAACACGCTCGCGAGGTCCACCCCACCTTTGACGGTCGTGTAATTCTCGCGGAACAGGACCTCGGACATCTTGCGTTCCACAGCACATGAGCATCGGCTTGACCAGGGCTTGTTAACAGATCCTGAGGCATGGACAGGGTTTTATTCGGCAAGTAGAATATTCCGGTCATCGGGGAGTAGCCTCCTTCCGTCGAATTGAAGGGCTTGCATCAACATACTTGATCCGTCCGGTCATAGTGCAAGCAGTTCCGTGCCTGGCAAGACCTTTGACCACATTGTCTCCGGAAGGCCGGGGAGAAGCGTGGTCTCGATTCTTGTCCGGTCTGGAGCGTAAGAACGTGGAAGCTTTCCTTGTTTCGGCTGGCGTTGTCGCACTCGCAGAGATTGGCGACAAAACGCAGCTTCTCGCCTTTATCCTCGCGGCAAAATTTCGCCAGCCGGTTCCCATCGTGCTCGGTATACTCGTCGCTACCCTGTTGAACCATGCCTTCGCTGCCGCAATCGGTTCGTGGATCATCACGCAACTTGGTCCCGAAACCCTGAACTGGACACTTGGCCTGCTGTTTGTCGGCATGGCGATCTGGACGCTCATTCCCGATCAGCTTGATGAAGCGCAGTCCGGAACCGGGGGCGACGGGGCCGATGTTTTCAGCGCGACGCTTCTGGTTTTTTTCCTTGCGGAAATGGGCGACAAGACACAAATAGCGACTGCGGCATTGGCAGCGCAGTATCAGATGTTTTCTGCGGTGGTGGCAGGCACCACGCTCGGGATGATGATCGCGAATGTTCCCGCAGTCTATCTGGGCGAACGCTTGGCGAATCGGATTCCGGCGCGCCTCGTGCGTGGAATTGCAGCAGCCGTGTTTGCCCTTATCGGTATCGCGGTCCTGCTTGAGGCGAGCAAAAATCTGGCGCTTTGAAAGATTCCGGAAATGATCCGGCAAAAAAGAGAACAAGACGAATGGCCTTTTTCCCTACCGGACAAGCGGACACCTTGCCGCAGCCCCCATGCCTGCTCCTGCTCCTGCCCCTGTTTCTGCTGGGTGGTTGCGCATCCCCCATTGCACTCAATCGTGCTGTAGGCGCTTATGACGAGGCTACGACCAACGCCGCCTCCAGGCAACTGCTGGTGAATATAGCGCGTGCTTATCATAATCAGCCGGTGCACTTTACCGGCGTATCGAACGTTGCAGCAACATTCGATTTCCGTGTCAGTGCCGGCGCCACCCCAGCGTTGACGGGAAATGCTGGCGGCATACTGATGCCTGTGTTTGGGGGAAGCGTGGCGGAAAATCCTACGATCACCATTGTTCCCGTAGAGGGAGAGGAGTTTGCCCGGCGTCTGCTTACCCCATTTCAGGAAAACAAACTCACGCTTTTGCTCCGTCAGCGTTTCGATATCGATCTCCTGATGCGGCTGATGGCCCAGGAAGTGCGCATTAATGATAACCAAGGCCGGCAGGTTTCCTATCGCAACCGCCCCTTTGATTCGCCCGGCTACGGCATGTTCAGGCGCGTGGTGCTGCATTTGTCCGCCATACAGGATAATAACCACCTCCACGCGGAGCCTTTGATTCTGGAGCAGACCTGGACCATTCCCGCCGGCTCGGTGACGGCAGAAGGTTTTCAGGCTCTGCAGAAAGAGTTTTCCGTACGCTATGACGCGCGAGAAAACACCTACATCCTGGTCAAGCAGGCAGCGGGACCTATTCTCATCACCAATTATGACCCCAACATCCTCTCACCGGAGGAGCGCAAGCGCTTGAGCAATGAGGCGCGTGAATGGAGCCCCAATGATGTCGCTTTCGATATTCGCCCCAATCATTATGGCGGGGAGTGGCCCATGAAAGGGACTTTTCGTCTCCGCAGCTTCCATGCCATTCTCAATTTCCTCGGACGCACCCTGGGCGACGAGCCGGAATATCATGTGGAGAAAGACTTCCGTACACCGCCCCTCGAGGATGATGAAAATCCTGTTGCTACCATGGAACTGCTGGTGACAGACTCGGCTCCCCCGGAAGCCGATCTGTGGGTGCACGCCTATGATCAGTATTACTCGGTACGCACCCGGGGACCCCTGGCTCGCTGGAACCGAAGCGCCTTCCAGCTGCTGTATCTCCTGTTCCAGATGACGGTTACGGATCTGCCGCGCTCGGGAGTGCCGAGCATCACGATCGCAAAATAACGGCAGTTTTTTGAAAGCGCTTGCTCATGGAATGCTGATTGGGAAACTTGCAACAGTAGCGGATAGCCGAAGTATTAACTGGCAGCCTGCTTCAATAGCATATCGGCTCCGCAGGTCATCCCCTCGATTTCAATGATTTTGCGTCGCGATCTGGCTCCTTGCCTGAGTATTACCTGACGCTGAGGCACTCCAAAAACCCCAGCGAGGAATGCAAGCAAAGCAGCATTCGCGGCACCTTCTACCGGTGGGGCGGCAAGTTTGATTTTCAGGGCATCGCCGTGCGGGCCGACGACTTCAGTACGCCTCGCACCGGGCTGTATGTGCAGAGTGAGAATCAGGCGCTTCCCGGTATCATCGCGGCGATACCATTCGTCGCTTGAAGCGATTTCCACGATCAGAACAAGCGACTGACTTCCCGCTCCATTCCCGCCGTTACAAAAAGAAGCAACTGAATGACGATCAGTACGAACAGCGGCGAGAGATCGATATTCCCGATGGGAGGAATGTGCTCGCGGATAACGCCTAGAAACGGCCGGGTAAAGCTGTCGAGCAGCGGGGCCAGCGAGTTGTAGGGATTAATCCACGAAAGCACAGCCTGGATGATGATCGCCACCATGATGATGTAAAGCGTCGTCTTGATGATTTCCACCAACCCCAGGAGCGCCAGTCCCCCCGCGGCAGTGCCCATCGTGGAGCTGAAGTCGTAACCCTTCAGCATTAACACGCTCCCCAGCAACATGACTTGAGCAATCCATGCCAGCAAAAGCGTTGAAAGATCCATGCCGCGATAACCGGGAATGACGCGCCTTGCGGGCTTGACCAGAAAATCGGTTATTGCAATCAGAAACGGCGAGAGCGGGTTTCCATACGGCGCGCGCACCAGTTGCATATAAAAGCGCAGCAGCAGCGCCAGGGAAAACAATCCCAGCAGGGTATCGAGCAGAAATATGAGCATCTGACTGATCATGAAAATATTATCCGTTTTTTACTGCGCGGCTTGCGCGCATGGGTTATTCTTTATTCTACTCTGTCATGTCCGGCCGAGTTCGTCGCCCATTTCGCGTGACCGCTGATATGCGACACGGATTGCCCGGATGATTCCGTTTTTGACATCGTCATTTTCCAGCGACCTTATCGCGCGTTCCGTCGTGCCGCCGGGCGATGTGACCCGCGCACGCAGAACACTCGCCTCATCCGTGCTCTCACTTGCGAGCCTGGCGGCGCCAAGAAAGGTTTCAATGCTCAGTTTGCGCATCTGGTCCGCATCCAGCCCCAATTCCTGTCCTGCTTTTTGCATGGCCTCGATGAAGTAGAATACATAAGCAGGACCGCTGCCCGAGGTGGCAGTCACTGCATCCAGCAGTTCTTCGCTTTCAACCCACAGCACAGTGCCGACCGCACGGAGTATGGCCTCCGCCTCACGTTTTTCCTCATCGTTCACGCCTGCCATTGCATAAAGTCCGGTAACGCCGGAGCCAACCAGCGCAGGCGTATTGGGCATGGCTCGCACGACGCGGGCACGCCCGCCGAACCACTGCGAAAGGGCCTCTGCCCGAATACCGGCGGCAATCGAGATGACAAGGTTCTGCTTGAGCAGCGGCGCGAGCCCGCGCGCCACGATGGAGAGCTGCTGCGGCTTTACGGCGAGCACGATTATCTCCCTGTTGTCGGTCATCCCCCGCGCAAGTTCCGCGACTGTCTCCACGCCAAACTCACGCCGGACTCTCTCGCGTGTTTCAGCGTTGATCTCTGCTACCCGTATCTGTGCCGGTGAATAATCCTGTTGCAGCAGCCCGCCAATCAAAGCGCAAGCCATGTTGCCGCCACCAATGAATGTAATATTCATGTATTCCAGTAAATTTATTTCTGGCAACGCGGGCAATAAAAACTCGAACGCTGCCCCTGCCTGATCTGTTCGATATTTGTACCACATTTTCGGCAAGGCTGCCCGGTCCGGCCATAAACCCAATACTGCTGCTGGAAATATCCGGGATTGCCATCGCTGCCAACGAAATCGCGCAAGCTGCTGCCACCTGCTTCTATCGCGCGCCCGAGGGTTTCCTTGACCGCCTGCGCCAATCCCGCGCATCTCCTCGCTCCAATCCGGCCGGCAGCGATGGCGGGATGAATACCGGCAAGAAAGAGCGCTTCGTTTGCGTAAATGTTTCCGACACCGACGACAATGCGGCTGTTCATCAATACCTCTTTAATGCTGGCGCTACGGTTCCGGGTTTTTCTGTACAGCAGCTTTCCGTCGAATGTTTCGGTAAGAGGCTCGGGTCCCAGCTGAGACAGTAACGGGTGGTCGGCGGCATTTCCCGCAGTCCACAGCACAGCCCCAAAGCGGCGAGGATCCCGAAAACGGAGAACCATGCCGTTATCCAGGAGCAGATCGACATGGTCGTGCTTTTGTGGGGCGATATTAGCTGCAAGGGGAAGCAATCTCAAGCTGCCAGACATGCCGAGATGCAGGATCAGCGTGCCAGCACCGCAGTCGAGCAAAAGGTATTTTCCGCGACGCGTTACCGTTCTGATTTCCAGGCCGCGAAGCGTTCGCTCAAGGTCTGGCACCGGCCAGCGCAGATTCGGGTTTCGGACCGTCAAGCTGGCGATCTTGCGCCTCTCGAGTTCAGAGGCGATGCCGCGGCGGACAACTTCGACTTCAGGCAGTTCAGGCAATTCGAATGTCGGGATGGAATGTTGGGATAAAGAGATCGCCGGTATGGTCAGGGTATGCTCAGGATATGGGGAACGTTGTCCAGGATTCTGGATTCACCGACTGATCGGTTACTCCGTATCCTGAGCGAGAAGCAGCGAGAAGCATTCTTTATCTTCTTTTGCGCCGCCACCATATCATCATCCCGCTTCCAAGGAAAATCAGCGGCATCACAATGAGGAATCCCCAGGCCATTATCGTCAACGTTGGTTCCTTCAAGGTCAAGCTGTTGTCGATGGTCGCTCGTGGCTGGATAGCGATGAGGTCTTCATCGCCGGCAAGCCAGTTGACGAGATTGACGCCAAAATCAAGATTCCTGCCGTAGCCGAGGTAAGCGTTGGCGAGAAAATAACCGCTTCCGATAACGGCGACCCGCTGCTCCTGGTCATTGACCGTGCGGCTCAGCACAGCTGCGATACTGACCGGACCGGATACGTCATACATCGCATCGAATGCGATGCCGGCCTTCAGATCGCCTGTTTCCACCCATCCGTTTTCTCCGGCCTCCACCAGCGAGAGGCTGTGCCATGTATCGTTTTCGTTGATTGTGATCTGGCGCGCAAAAGGAAATACCGTGAGGTAATCAAAGTTGCGAGTGATGGGATGTTCGCCGTAGGTTGCGCCTACAGAAAAAGTAACGGGTGCTTTCAACTGTCCCGCCTGGGGGTCGATCACCACGCCGGGCGTCAGCGTCAGTTCGAGTTTTTCCGCCAGTGGCTGCAACCCGTGCAAAGGTTGCTGGTCCAGCAGCCATAAAAGATTGCCGCCGCGCTCGATATACGCGAGTATTCGATCGACCTCGCCCTCGGACAGATCGGCCTGAGGCGAAGCAATGACGAGCAGGCTCGTATCTGCGGGCACTTCAGGGGTGGTCACCAGGTTGAGCGGTTGAATCCTGAAGCCTTTTGCCGTCAGTTGCTGCCCAAATTCCCCGAGGTCACGATTGCCAATACCGTCCAGCCTGCGTTCACCATGGCCGCTGAGCGTTACTACCGGTCTGCTGCCGGGGCGCATCAACCGCATCAGCAAGTTGATCAGCGTATGCTCATTGAATGTAGTAAGCCGTTCCACCCTGCCGTTATATTCGATGATCATTTCGCCGCTGCCCTCGACACCTGCCTCCCGTGCAAGCTCGGGATGCTCGGAGGGGTCGATAAAGGTGACAGCGAAATCAGGCTTGGCATGCTGATAAGGTGTCAGAAAGTCACGGATGATCTTGGATATATTGCCAAGTTGAGGATCCTGGGGAGATATGTAGACACTCCCCAGCAGGGGGCCCTCCATTTGCTTCAGCACCTCCAGGCTGGTCGGGCTCAGGCTGTTGCGTTCGTTCTGGGTGACATCCCACTGGATGCGATTCTCCCAGGCCAGGTAACCGGGCAACGCTACCAGCAGTATGAGCGATATCAAAAATGTTGCGCTTTGTGTCCAGCGCAAGCGCAGTTTTTTCCTCTTGAGTAGCATACCTACCTGTACAGTTTTAGCCAGCTAACGGATAAGGCCAGAAAAAAGAAAATGAAAAGAGCAAAATAAGCAAGATCGAATGTATCGATCATTCCCCGGTTGAAATTTTCAAAATGAGCGAACGGGGACAAGCTGCGCGTTATGCCGTTTTCTCCGCTTTCAGCGTTATCCATGATCCATAACGCGAAAAGTATGCAGAGCGCCGCTGCTCCAGCGATGGCAGGTTGGGTACTGAGGCAGGAGATATATAGCCCGAGCGCAACGAAACAGGCTGAGAGAAGCCACAGGCCAGCAGCGTTGCTCAGCAACAGGCCGAAATCCAGTTTGCCTCCCGCAAGCAGGGAAACCGCCAATGCGACAATCAGGGCGATGATGGCCGAGAGAAAAGTCATCAGGCCGAGAAACTTTCCCAGGACAATTTCCGTCATTGAAACAGGTGCGGAAATCAGGAAAGGCAAGGTGTGATTGCGGCGCTCCTCGGCAATGAGACGGGAGGTCAAAAGCGGCGTTATCATCAGCAGCACGACTGCACCTATGGAGAATAACGGAGCCGCGATTGCTTCGGTTGCTCCTGGCGGGTGGGCAATTCTTATCAGCTGCGGTTGAACCTGCAGGAAACTTTCAAGATTCGCCAGGTAAAACCAGGCGAATACCAGTTGCGCCAGCGCAAGTATTACCCATGCCAAAGGGGACCCGAACAATACTCCCAGCTCCTTCCGGGCAATGATCGTAATCAAGTTTCAATTTTCTCCATGGTGGATTGCGTGAATATCTCTTCGAGCCGGGTTCCTTCCAGCTTCATCATATCCACCGAGCCCTCGAACACCTGTCGTCCGTGGTTGATGATCTGCACACGGTCGCACACGCTCTCAACCTCCGATAAGGCGTGTGTTGAAAAAATCACGCTTCTCATTGCGCCAAGTTCACGGATGAGTGACCGGACCTCGCGCATCTGGTTGGGATCCAGCCCCGAGGTCGGTTCGTCGAGAATGATGACTGCCGGATCGTGAATGATGGCCTGAGCTATACCCGCGCGCTGCTGGTAGCCTTTTGACAGGGAGCCGATCAGTCGCCGGCGCACATTCTCCAGCCCGCAACGTTCCACTGCCTTCCTGATTGCATCGTCTGTTTTCGAACGGGCGAGACGACGCAATTTCACCGCAAGCCGTAAATACTCATCTATCGTTAACTCCCGGTAGAGGGGGGGTATCTCCGGCAGATAGCCGATACAGGCTTTCGCCTTGAGTGTTTGTTTCTGCAAATCCATGCCGCAGATTTCGACCTTGCCATTGTTGGGAGCAAGATTTCCGGTAAGAAGGCGCATGATCGTCGTCTTGCCCGCGCCATTGGGTCCGAGGAGACCAAGCACTTCCCCTTGTCCCAGTTCCAGGCTGACCTGGTCAACGGCAATGCGAGCGCCAAAATAACGACTCAGGCCATGTGCTGAAACGGTTTTCTGTTCTGTTTTTGCAGACATGACAAGATCAATGATTCAGGTTGGCGGATGGATCGAAGTTCATTTTTCCATTTCAGTGGAAGGCAGCGCGCAACGGTGGAGCTGGCGCCTCCGGTAAATCCTTGCGGGCAGATATTACGGCTCAGGTGTCTACTTGTGATAAGCGTAAAATATACCTAATATGTGGGCTGTGCTGAAGGAACCCATCCATTTGCAGCCTCTTTTTCGAATCTTCCGGATTTCCGCATGAGTCTTAAAGTTCCCGGCGCATTATCGCTGCTCTTTCTTGCCGCCTGCTCACATCTTCCTGCCAAGACTCCTCTCAAGGCGGAAAAACCGGCAGAGAAGAAGGAATCAGAGCAGTCAAGATTACCCAATCAGGATTTGACTCCCTCCATGCTGTTCGATTTTCTGCTGGCGGAGACAGCGCTGCAGCGGGGCGACACGGAAATCGGTCTTCGTACTTATCTCAAGCTTGCAAAAAGCACTCAGGATCCGCGCGTGGCCCAGCGCGCCACGGAAGCCGCGCTCCAGGCGCGCCAGCCGGCATTCGCCCTCGAAGCGGCAAAAATCTGGACAGAATTCGATCCGGAATCGATTCCAGCCCGTCAGATGATGGCAGCATTGCTGGTGCATTTTGACAGATTGGATGAAGCCCGTCCCCATCTGGAAAAATTGCTGGCAGTTGCGGGAGACAAGATCGATGATGCTTTCATGCAACTGAACAGCCTGCTGGTGCGCAGTCCCAACAAAAGTGCAATCTTCGAACTGGTACAGCAGCTCGCGCAACCTTATCCCGATCTGCCGGAAGCGCATTTTGCCGAGTCCCAGGCAGCGTGGTTTGCCGAGCGTTTCGATACCGCTCTGGAAGAAATGAAAAAAGCGCTGGCGTTGCGGCCGGAGTGGGAGATGGCGGCAATTTACGAAGGACGTATCCTGGCACGCGAATCCAACGCCCGGGCAATCGAGTTTTTCGACGATTATCTCAAGCGCTATCCCAAGGCCAACGATACACGCATCACCTATGCACGCCTGCTGCTGGCTGAAAGGGATTATAGCAAAGCCCGGGAGCAGTTCCAGAAATTGCTGACAGAAAATCCGGATAACCCGGATGTTGCCGTTGCCGTCGGCCTGTTATCCCTGGAGTTACAGAACTACGATGTAGCCGAGTCGAATTTCAAAAGAGCGCTGGAACTGGGGTATCGGGACCCGGGAATGGTGCGCTTTTATCTCGGCGGCATCAGTGAAAAAAAACAGCAGATCCCCCAGGCGCTGAACTGGTATCGTTCGGTTACGGATGGAACCCAGTTTATCCCGGCACAGATCAAATATGCCATCCTGTTGAGCAGAACGGGCAGAATGAAGGAGGGTCTCCAGCACTTGCAGCAACTGCCGGTGGCCAATGACCAGCAGCGCGCACAGGTGATCATCGCCGAGGCGCAATTGTTGCGCGAGTCGGGGGCTTACAGGAAAGCTTTTCAGCTCCTGAGCAGCGGTCTTGAAAACCTTCCCGATTCTCCCGAGCTGCTTTATGACCGTGCCCTGGCTGCGGAGAAAATAGGCAAGGCGGATATCATGGAGCAGGATCTGCGCAAACTGATCCAACTGAGGCCCGACCATGCCCACGCCTACAACGCCCTGGGTTACGGTATTGCCGAGCACTCCAGCCGGCGCCTGCCGGAGGCGCTGGAACTGATCGAGAAAGCGATCAAGCTTTCTCCTGTCGATCCCTACATCATCGACAGTCTGGGATGGGTGCACTATCGCATGGGGGACATCAACCAGGGTTTAAGCTACCTGCGACAGGCGTTTGCAATGAATCCCGATCCGGAAATCGCTGCTCACCTGGGGGAAGTGTTGTGGATGCAGGGAATGAAGGACGAAGCGAAAGAGATCTGGCAGACGGCGCTCAAGAATCATCCCGGCAACGAAGCGTTGATTGGCGTGATGAAGAAGTTCATGAAGTAGCGGTGAGGGTGGAATAGAGAATGCCCTGCGTTGATTCGCAGCCTGTTCGCTTTGTGAACCCGGCTTGTCCGAAGTTGAAAAATTTCGGAAGATTTTCCCTGCCCTCCCTTGGTTCCTTGCGTTCATGGCATCTTGTTTTTCTGGCGCCTGCTTTTTTTTCCGCTTGTGCGACCCTTGCTCCAGAAGAAAAGAATGTAGCCAGCACTGTTATCATGGAACCCGGCGCGATGGAAGCGAAAAGCGCGGGCTTCCGGCTGATTGGCAGGGTATCGGTGAAAGAAGGCAGAGACGGTTTTTCCGGTGGAGTTCAGTGGCGCCACTTGCAGGACAGCGATCAGATTCTCCTTCTCTCCCCCATAGGTCAGGCTGTCGGGCAGATTGAGCGCACAGCCGATGGGGTGTCTTTGATAACTGCCGAGCAGGAACATTATTACGCCGATAATGTGGAAGAACTCACAGAACGGGTATTGGGCTGGCGCTTGCCACTCTCGGGTTTGCAGTACTGGGTGCAAGGCACGAATTCGCCGGACACGCCCTCCGAAATCGACCTTGATATTGCGGGCCGCGTGGCAGCCGTTCGCCAGAACGGATGGGAAATCACTTATGCAGGCTACTCGCCGGTGGTAGCTGCTGAAACTCCACAGTCAGAAGCTGCGCGTGCCAGACTGCTGACACTTAACCGTGACGGTCTGCGGATAAGGCTGGTAATAGATGAATGGAATACTGTCGACGACTGAAGCGGATTCGCAGGCGGAACTGAGCTGTCCTGCGCCTGCCAAGCTCAATCTGTTCCTGCACGTGGTGGGACGCAGGGAGGATGGGTACCATCTTCTGCAAACCGTTTTCCGCCTGGTGGATTTCGCCGACCAGCTCCATTTCGGGCTACGCGCGGACGGTGTGATCAGGTTGCATACGCCCACTCCGGGGGTGCCGGAAGAGCAGGATTTGTGCGTGCGCGCGGCAAAGCTGCTGCAACGGGAAAGCGGTGCTCTCTGGGGGGTGGACATTTTTCTGGAAAAACGCATCCCGATGGGAGGCGGCCTGGGGGGCGGCAGTTCGGATGCAGCTACCACCTTGCTGGCGCTCAACCGCTTGTGGAAGCTGGGCTGGCGCCGGAACCAGCTTTTGAAACTGGCTCCGGCGCTGGGGGCGGACGTTCCCGTATTCGTTTTCGGTGGAAATGCCTTTGCCGAAGGCATCGGCGAAAAACTCCTGCCGATCGCGCTGCCCCCGGCATGGTACCTGGTACTCACGCCCCCTGTGCACGTATCAACGGCACAGGTTTTTTCGAGTAAGGAATTGACACGAAACACGATTCCGATCAAAATACCGCCCTTTTCCACCGAGCAGGGGCATAATGATCTCGAGCCGGTGGTATGTGCCTCATACCCAGAGGTAGCACGCCATCTTGAGTGGTTGCGGCAGCTCGAGGGTGCAAGGATGGCCGCCATGACGGGTTCAGGCGCGTGCGTTTTTGCCGAGTTTGCGACCGAATCCGGGGCCAGAGCGGCGCTGGGGAAGGTTCCATACGGTATGAAGGGTTTTGTGGCGCAGGGACTTGATCGCCACCCCTTGCATGATTTTGCAGAACAATAATTGGGGAGTCGCCAAGTGGTAAGGCACCGGATTTTGATTCCGGCATTCGTAGGTTCGATCCCTACCTCCCCAGCCAGTTTTAAGCTCCATGATTCGTCCGGGTGGGCCTGCCGCCAGTCCCTGTTCGCTCCCATGAATTCCCCATCTGCCGGTTCCATCGGTTGCACCGGTTCCGCATTTTCGGACTTTTAGGTTTCCTCATGGCCTACGATAGCTTGATGGTTTTTACGGGCAACGCCAATCCCAAGCTGGCGCAGGATGTCGTGCGGCATCTCAATCTTCGCATCGGCCGTGCCACGGTGGGCCGTTTCAGCGATGGCGAAGTAATGGTGGAAATCCTTGAGAATGTCCGCGGCAAGGATGTATTCGTCCTGCAATCCACCTGCATGCCCACCAACGATACGCTGATGGAATTGCTGGTGCTGGTGGATGCGCTAAAACGGGCCTCCGCGTCGCGCATCACCGCCGCGATGCCTTATTTCGGGTATGCCCGCCAGGACAGGCGCCCGCGCTCGGTGCGGGTACCCATTACGGCCAAGGTAGTGGCAAATATGCTCACCAGTGTCGGCATAGACCGGTTGCTGACGATGGATCTGCATTCGGACCAGATCCAGGGTTTTTTTGACATACCCGTGGATAACATCTACAGCATGCCTATCTTGCTGGGCGATCTCTGGAAAAATGGTTTCAAGAATCTGGTGGTGGTTTCCCCTGATGTCGGTGGAGTAGTACGCGCGCGCCAGATGGCCAAACGGCTCGAATGCGACCTTGCCATCATAGACAAGCGGCGTCCCAAAGCGAATGTAGCAAAGGTCATGAACATCATCGGCGAGGTGGACGGGCGCACCTGTGTGATCATGGACGACATGGTGGATACCGCCAACACCCTGTGCGAAGCAGCGCACGCGCTCAAGGAGCAGGGAGCGGAACGCGTGCTGGCTTATTGCACGCATCCGGTGCTGTCGGGCAGTGCCGTGGAGCGGATCGAGAATTCCGCCCTAGACAAGCTCGTTGTCACCGATACCATTCCGCTGCGGGAGGATGCCAGGGCATGTGTCCGCATAGAGCAGCTGAGCGTGGCAAGCCTGCTCGCGGAAACGATGCTCAGGATCAGTAACGAAGATTCCGTGAGTTCGCTTTTCATGGAGTAACGCGAGTTCCAGGCATTACACATTACATATCGGCATGAAGAAGCAAAACGGGAAGCAAGCTGACAGCGAATAGCCCGAGATTTGAGCAGGATAGCCCAATATACAGGTTTATTAATCGGATTCATCTGGTCGCGGATGATCCACATTCTGGAGAAAGTAGATGCAAATTGAAGTCAGCGCCGAAAAGCGCGAATTGCAGGGCAAAGGTGCGAGCCGCCGCCTGCGGGGTTCCGGCAAGGTACCGGGAATCATCTATGGTGGAGAAAACCCGGCGCAACCGATCGAACTCGATCACAACGATCTTTATCACCAGCTCAAACTGGAAGCCTTTCATGCTTCCATCCTGACGATGAGCGTGGAGGGACAGAAAGAAAAGGTGCTGCTGCGGGATATACAGATGCACCCCTTCAAGCTCCAGGTGCTGCATATCGACTTTCAGCGTGTCGCTTCGAACAAGAAAATCCATATGAAAGTGCCCTTGCACTTCATCAACGAAGATATTGCCCCAGGGGTGAAACTGGCCGGAGGACTGGTGAGCCGCGTGCTTACCGAACTGGATGTTTCCTGCCTGCCCAAGGATCTGCCTGAATTCATTTCTGTAGATGTGGGTGAACTTGCAGCCGGAAATACCATACACCTGAGCAACCTGCAGTTGCCGGAAGGAGTTGAAATTCCGTCGCTGATAAAAGGTGAAGACCTCCCTGTGGCGACCATCGCCATTCCGCGTGCGGTAGCGGCTGAGGAAGCGGCCGGAGGCATAGCAGCGGGAGACGTACCCACCTCCGTACAGAAGAAAGAAGGCGTCGCCAAGGAAGGCGAGAAAAAAGACGCCGGAAAGAAAAAGTAAGACCGCGGAGGGCGGAGCAGTGCCTTCCGCAGGAAGGTGCGAGTGGAATCACGGCATCCGCTCAGTGCAGCATTTACCGGTATCACATCAGTTTTTCAGCCCGTCGGGGTCATTCTGGCTTCGCGGGCTTTTCGTTTTAATGATTCGGGTCTTATCCAGTGAAGCTCATCGTCGGCCTTGGCAATCCGGGTAGGGAATATGCGGCAACACGCCATAATGCCGGTGCCTGGTGGGTAGCCCGTCTGGCGGATCAATTGGGCGTCACGCTGAAGGCCGATGCGAAGTTTCACGGCTTGTGCGCGCGTATCGGCCGGGGTGATTCTGAGTCCTGGCTGCTCAATCCCCAGACCTACATGAATGCCAGCGGAAGGGCAGTGGCTGCATTGTGCCGTTTCTACCGGATTCAGCCTGAACAGATGCTCGTAGTGCACGACGAACTGGATTTGCCACCGGGCGTTTCCAGGCTGAAGCTCGACGGCGGACTGGGCGGTCACAATGGCTTGAAAGACATTGTCGCGCATCTCGGTACCAGGGAATTCTGGCGCCTGCGGATCGGCATCGGCCATCCGGGAGAAAAGCATGCCGTCGTGAATTACGTATTGCAGCCCCCGCGCAAGGAAGAAGCGACGCTGATCGACACGGCCATAAACGACAGCCTGGAAGTCTGGCCGCTCATCGCGGAAGGCAATTATCAGGCCGCAATGATGAAGCTGCATACCCAGAAGCAAGGCTGATATTTCAAGGCTGACATTGAGTTGGGCAGTTTCGTTCCTCTTGATTCTATCTTCTCCACCGTTCGCCCTGAGCCTGTCGAAGGGTCGAATGCATTCGGGATAAACCCACCGAAAGTTGATTATCTGGAACGTATTTAACCTGTACCTTGAGAATGATTGAAATCTCGCCCTGATACTCTTCTAACCATTACCATTACAGCCTCCTCGAACGAGTAACCAAATCAAACCATGAGCCTGAAATGCGGTATCGTTGGCTTGCCCAACGTCGGAAAATCCACCCTCTTCAATGCCCTCACCAAGGCTGGCATCGCTGCCGAGAACTACCCCTTCTGCACCATCGAACCGAATGTCGGCATCGTCGAAGTTCCCGACTCTCGTCTGACTGAACTTGCTGCGATCGTCAAGCCGCAAAAGGTGCAGTCGGCAGTGGTTGAATTTGTCGATATTGCCGGTCTTGTCGCAGGTGCCTCGAAGGGAGAGGGGCTCGGCAACAAGTTTCTTGCCACCATTCGTGAAACCGACGGCATCATCAACATGGTGCGCTGCTTCAAGAATGACAACGTAGTGCACGTCTCCGGCAAGGTCGATCCCATCTCGGATATCGAAACCATTCAGACTGAACTGGCACTCGCCGATCTGGCAACCGTCGAAAAGGCGCTGCAACGGGAAACCAAACTCGCCAGGTCCGGTGACAAGGAAGCGGTCAAGTTCGTGGCGCTGCTCGAAAAGGTAAGGGAGCATCTCGACCAGGGCAAGCCGGTCAGAAGCCTTGGATTGGATAAAGAACAACAGGAACTGCTCAAGCCGCTATGCCTGCTCACAGCCAAACCCGCCATTTATGTGGCTAACGTGGATGAAAAAGGATTCACCGACAATCCGCTGCTCACGCGTGTGGAAGAGTACGCGGCAGGCGAGGGCGCGCCTGTCGTTGCCATCTGTGCCGCTCTCGAATCCGAAATTGCCGAGATGCCGGATGAGGACAAGCAGGTTTTTCTCGCCGACATGAACCTGGAAGAACCAGGGCTTAACCGGCTGGTGCGCGCAGCCTATCAACTGCTGGGGCTGCAGACCTACTTTACCGCCGGAGTGAAAGAGGTGCGCGCCTGGACGATATCAAAAGGCGATACCGCGCCCCAGGCCGCTGCCGTCATCCATACCGATTTCGAGAAGGGCTTTATCCGCGCCGAGGTCATCAGTTATGACGACTTCGTCGCCTGCAAAGGCGAGCAGGGCGCCAAGGAAGCAGGCAAGATGCGGCTGGAAGGCAAGGAGTATGTCGTCAAGGATGGGGACGTGATGCATTTTAGGTTTAACGTCTAGCTTTGGATTTTGCTGGACTTAGGCGGGCAACAACCATTCTTCTAGAAGAATACATCTTGAATCAATGATGATTTTTCTATTGTCAGTTTGAACCCATAGGTTGTACTTACGTCATCAACCAACTCAAAAAACCATTTTGGAGCAAGGGGTGAAACAATTACTCGCTCTATAAGTTTCTCAACGTTACATGGGATTGCCAAACCTAACTCGATATGCTCCGGCTTCATCAGCAGCGCACGTACCTCTCGTTCATGTTCGAATGATTTCTGCTTTCGCCAAAAGGCAGCGTTCAGATCCACAAAATCACTGTGCAAATCGACATACTCAACTCTGCCAATTTTAATTTCTGGATCCCTCCCGAGAGCTTGGTACAGGCGTTCGTATGTAGTTTTTATAGCAATTGCATTATTCACGGACGATGAATAGAGCTTCCACATCGCTTCAGATTCAAACTCGTTCTCGTGCCAACAACTTATAAACGTTCTCTTTCGATCAAGTTCTCCACCTTCTTCAAGCTCACGCAGCATTCTTATTGCCTCCGACTCGATCTCCTCATCAGACAGGGGTGGACGGATATTAGTAGGGATAGTGCGAAGTGAATTCCGGAACGAATCCAGAAAGAATTCATCCCATAACCATTTGTTCTTTCGTAGCCCTTTTGCCCCCTCCCAAATATCATCAAAACAAACTGCGCTTGGAAAATATAGGGTTTTCGTGGAGAGGAGACTAACAAACTTTGTGAAGTCCATATATCTCCATAAGATGCTTTCTGCCTCTGGCACTTTATACCAGCGAGCCATGAAGTATTCACGTCTCACGGTTTCCGCTAAATCAGGAGAGCATTTCTTGCACACGTACATTGGGTCGCCGGCACTACCAAACCCCCAATACGAGGTATCCGACTCCTCGAACATGTGGCCGCATTTTGTGCAATTGTCATGGTTCTCGGACGCAAAGCGTATTAATTCAATAGGGACTTTCTCATTACGCTCCCATGTAAGTCGGGCTAGTTTAATGGCAAACCTTTTATTAATTTGAGAAGGTGGTATGTCCATAGAGTTATCAAAATATCTTGCTAGTCTTTAGGATTTTTCGGATATGGGTGATCTGACTCCCGTTGTGCCCCAAGATTTTTAGCACAACAGTAGGACGAGGAAGTATGGCGATTCACGAATTTTGGATATTGAACTGAGCTTATTCTCCAAAGATAAAATTTACTTCACCGACATCTAATCGAGCAATTTTTCTCAGCAATTTCGATCTCTACTTCCCAGATTTGATGGCTGCTGCAAATTTCCGGTACAGTAAGGCGAATTGAAGTGGCTTGACGAAGATGTTTGTGGGCTTCTCAAATGAAATCATTTGTGCCGCTATCGCTTCTCGAAATATCTATTTGGTTACAAACCAAATAGAGTTATCGGCTTGATTCATTTCCTTGTCCCTGAACAGCAATAACAGGCTATATACCCTAGAATTAAAAATGCCCGAACAATGTCAAAGCCGAAAAGGGGGATGAAATGTTATATAAAGTTCTCATCACGCCTGTTGAGCCATCGATCGATGATCGCCCCAATTTCAGCGGCCTTCTTGCCGATTATGAAATTGAAGCCAGTTCAGAGACCGAAGCTGAAGAAGTGGCCTTTACCCGGTTTTGCCAGCAGAGCCCTTTTCGCTCCCACAATCGCGATGACTACACGATCAGTGTGAACTGAGACAATCCTCGAAGGCACCGAATTCATAAGTACGCTGCGTCGTCGCCATCTTGGGATGATGACCTGTCAAGAAGGATGGTGCCGCGCTTGATTCTTTTGATCTTTCGAAATTGCCCCGGATGCAGTAGGGGGGGGCTGCGCCCGACGATAATGACTACTGTCCACTCATACTGCGCGCATCACGCGCTCTTGTAATTATCCTCTTGTAATTATCGCAGGCACCCATATCTTCCTGACAGGAGGCATGGAATCCCGGAAAGGGGATCCCTCAGGTTGCCAGGGTATTGGCCGTAGTCAAACGAGAGTTGGTTGCTTGTTGGTTGCCTCGCAGGCGGGATGGGTAAGAAGTGCCGTCAACGAGAGGGCGCCGGTCCGGATAACCGGATGAACGGATGACAGCGGCTCTTCCTGGCCACAAGCGATTCACCGGGCAGGTCCGTTCTGTCCCCTCCGTTTGAATCTAATCGAGTTGGGGTGAGCAAGGAGGTTGCCGTGCGGGGGCGACAGGGCAGTAACTTGTTCGGAGGCTCCTTAAGGTATAATCCCGTTTTTTTCGTTCAGCTTTCTTTGTTGGAGGATGGTCATGCCGATCTATGAATACCGGTGTGGGTCTTGTGGTTTCGAAAAGGAATACCTGCAAAAGGTGAGTGATGCGCCGGTGGCAGCTTGTCCCGCCTGTGGCAGCGATGCGTTTAACAAGCTTATTTCGGCTGCGGGCTTTCAATTGAAGGGCAGCGGCTGGTACGTCACCGATTTCAAGAACAAGAATGGCGGGCAGACCAAGCCCAAGGCTGATGCTGATACATGTGGGACGAAGGGCGAGAGCGCGCCGTCCGGGGATGGCGCATGTCCCGCTTGCACAACCGATTGACAGGTGACGAATCGGGCTCACTACTGACATGAAACGTTATTTCATCACCGGGCTGCTCATATGGGTACCTCTGGGTATTACTGCCTGGGCGTTGAAATTCCTGATCAGCACCATGGACCAGTCGCTGTTGCTGCTGCCATCGAGCATGCGTCCGGAAAACTTCGTAGGCATATACATTCCCGGCGTGGGCACGGTGCTGACGCTGCTGGTTGTTTTCCTCACCGGCATCTTCACCACCAATATCATCGGGCAACGGCTGGTTATTTTCTGGGAAGGCGTGTTATGGCGCATCCCGGTGGTGAAATCGATTTATTACGGGGTGAAGCAGGTCAGCGACACGCTGTTTTCAAGCCAGGGGGAAGCCTTTCGCAAGGCGCTGCTGGTGCAGTACCCACGCGAAGGTGCCTGGACCATCGCCTTCATGACGGGATATCCAGGCGGAGATGTAGCCAATCACCTCACAGGAGAGTATGTGAGCGTCTACGTGCCAACCACGCCCAATCCGACCTCGGGCTTCTTTCTGATGATGCCGCGCAGCGATGTAATCGAGCTCGACATGAGCGTGGACGCAGCATTGAAATATATAATCTCGATGGGCGTTGTTGCTCCCACCAACGGCAAGAAACCGGCGGAGCCGCAGGCAGTGCTGCTGCATCCCCAGGATTCCGTCAGTTCCGCAAGTTCCGCCGGTTCTGCATCCAGCGACAAGCCCTGATTCCTTCTTTTTTCTGATTACCGATCTTTCATGCGCACCAATTACTGCGGCCTTATCGACGTCCAATATCTGGACCAGACTGTGATTCTGTACGGCTGGGTGCACCGACGCCGTGACCACGGGGGTGTGATTTTCGTGGATCTGCGGGATCGCGAGGGCCTGGTGCAGGTGGTGTGCGATCCCGATAACCCCACTGCTTTCCAGGTGGCGGAAAAAATCCGCAACGAGTTTGTGGTTAAAGTCACCGGGCGGGTTCGGCATCGGCCGGAGGGAACCGTCAACCCCAATCTCATTAGCGGGGAAATAGAGGTGTTGGTAGGCTCAATCGATATCCTCAACGCTTCCCTGACACCTCCATTTCTGATGGACGACGAAAACCTCAGCGAAGCCACGCGGCTGGAGCACCGCTATCTCGATCTGCGGCGTCCGCAGAT
This sequence comes from Nitrosospira sp. CT, assembly GCF_059489795.1. NCBI lineage: Bacteria > Pseudomonadati > Pseudomonadota > Betaproteobacteria > Nitrosomonadales > Nitrosomonadaceae > Nitrosospira > Nitrosospira sp. CT. The sequence continues at coordinate 33,463 of NZ_JCAHZJ010000066.1, read as the reverse complement.
GCAGGAAAACCTGAGGCTGCGCTACAAGGTGGCGATGGCAGTACGAGTGTTTCTCGACCAGCATGGATTCATCGACGTGGAAACGCCGATGCTCACCAAATCGACCCCCGAGGGTGCGCGCGATTACCTTGTGCCATCACGGGTCAACATGGGGCATTTTTTTGCGCTGCCGCAATCGCCGCAACTGTTCAAGCAGTTGCTGATGGTTTCCGGATTCGACCGCTATTATCAGATTACCAAATGCTTCCGCGACGAGGATCTGCGGGCTGACCGCCAGCCCGAATTCACCCAGATCGATATCGAGACATCGTTTCTGAATGAAGCGCAAATCATGCAGATGATGGAAGAGATGATCTGCACGGTGTTCAAAAGTGTGAGGAATATTGATCTGCCCAGCCCGTTTCCACGCCTGACGCATGCCGACGCGATGTCGAAATATGGCTCGGACAAGCCTGATATGCGCGTGCCGCTGGTTCTGACGGAACTCACCGATGTGATGCAGGAGGTGGAGTTCAAGGTGTTCCGGGAAGCCGCGCTCAGAACGGGTGGACGTGTAGCCGCATTGCGCGTGCCTGAGGGCGGCGCACTGTCTCGCAAGGAGATCGACGATTACACCAGTTTTGTCGCGATATACGGCGCCAAGGGGCTCGCGTACATCAAGGTCAATGCGCTGGAAAAAGGGGTGGAGGGCCTCCAGTCGCCCATACTGAAATTCCTCCCTGAGAATGTGATTCAGGTCATTCTCGAGCGCACGGGCGCGAAGGATGGCGATCTCATCTTCTTTGGCGCGGACAAGGCACAGGTGGTGAATGAGGCGTTGGGTGCATTGCGCGCGAGGGTGGGGCATGATCGCGGCCTGGCAGAATCGGAATGGAAGCCTTTATGGGTGGTGGATTTCCCCATGTTCGAGCGCGACGAGGAGGAAAACCGCTGGAAGGCCTTGCATCATCCCTTTACTTCACCTGCTGAGGGCCACGAGGACCTGCTGGAGACCGATCCCGAAAAAGCCTTATCCAAGGCTTACGATATGGTGCTGAATGGTTCCGAGATTGGCGGCGGTTCGGTGCGTATTCATCGCCAGGAAGTGCAGTCGAAGGTATTTCGCGCCTTGAATATTGGAGAAGATGAGGCAAACGAAAAATTCGGCTTTTTGCTCGAAGCATTGCAATATGGAGCGCCGCCGCATGGCGGGATAGCGTTCGGCCTCGATCGGATCGTTGCCATGATGGCAGGTGCCGAATCCATCCGGGAAGTCATTGCTTTTCCGAAAACACAGCGCGCACAATGTCTGCTGACGCATGCGCCCAGTACTGTCGGTGAAAAACAGTTGCGGGAACTTCACATCAAGCTCCGCCACGCGTAACCCTGGAGGATATAAAACAAGGGTAACAAAGAAACAAAGAAGCGTGGAGATTGGGAAAACCATTTTTCCGAAAGCGAAGATTTTCTGATCCCGTTCCTACTCTTGGTGCATGGTGAGAATCTACAAGATTCCGATTTCGGTTCTGGTAATCATCCATACGCCTGGTATGCAGATCCTGTTGCTCGAACGGGCGGATCATCCCGGCTATTGGCAGTCTGTTACCGGCAGTCAGGACGAAGGTGAAACACTCGTGCAAACGGCGGTGCGGGAAGTAGCCGAGGAGACCGGGCTGGATGCCAGTCGCTACGAGTTGACCGACTGGAATATTGTGAACGAATATGAGCTCTACGAGGAATGGCGCTGGCGTTACGCGCCCGAAGTAACCCATAACACCGAGCATGTCTTTGGCCTGCTTGTGCCGCAACCTGTCCCAGTTTCGGTAGCGGAAAGAGAACATTTGCGTCATGCCTGGCTGCCCTGGCAGGAGGCGGCGGAAAAAGTATTTTCCCCAAGCAATGCCGAAGCGATCAGGAGATTGGCAACAGCTGGCGGTAAAGTTAACAAAGGTAATAAAGGGCAGTAAAGGGCACAAAAAGGTAGCAGGAGCAAACAGCGGAAGCACCTCCACGAAAATTAGGAACGGGACAAGCCGATCGAACCGATGGCTGGCGTGCTGGTCCAATGATACTTTTGGAACCTCTGCAGTTTCTTATATTACCTGCGGTTTTTAAAGGAAAAACGGAGTAGGCCATGAAAGCGGAAGCCATTGCCTTTGAACGTTTCGACAATCTGAATGACGATGACTGCGAGCAACGCATCGTTCAGGCGAAAGCGGCCCTGGGAAAGGGCGCGGTAATACTCGCCCATCATTATCAGCGCCCGGACGTTTACAAACACGCCGATCTTACCGGGGATTCCCTGCAGCTCTCGCGCCTTGCGTCAGGAACAGATGCGGATTATCTAGTGTTCTGCGGGGTGCATTTCATGGCTGAAGTGGCCGATATTCTCTCCAAGCCCGAGCAGATCACCATCCTGCCCGATCTTTCCGCCGGCTGCTCCATGGCGGACATGGCAAGTCTTCTCAAGGTGCAGCGCGCGTGGCATGAGCTCTCGGAAGTGCTCGATCCTGACGAAGTGGTCACGCCGGTAACTTACATCAACTCTGCCGCTGATCTCAAAGCTTTCTGCGGTGAGCACGGCGGCATTGTCTGTACGTCCAGCAATGCAGTGAAAATCTTGCAGTGGTCCTTTTCCCGCAGGGAAAAGGTACTGTTTTTTCCGGACCAGCACCTGGGGCGCTGGAGCGGTCACAAACTGGGCATCCCACTCGAACAGATGGCGGTGTGGGATTTCGATGAGCCTATGGGCGGGCTTTCACCGGAGCAGATCAGGAACGCGAAAATCCTCTTGTGGAAGGGGCATTGCTCCGTGCACCAGATGTTCCAGCCACAGCACATACTTCGTTTTCGCAACCAGCACCCTGAAGGGAAAGTGATTTCGCACCCCGAGTGCAGTTTCGAGGTATGTAAAAACTCGGATTACGTAGGCTCCACTGACTATATCATCAGGACCATCCGGGCAGCGGAGCCGGGAACACGCTGGCTGGTGGGTACGGAGTTGAACCTGGTCAATCGTATTGCCGAGGAGTTCAAGGCCCAGGGAAAAATCATCCAGTTCATGGCATCGACGATCTGCATGTGTTCCACCATGGCGCGCATCGATCCGCAACACCTGGCCTGGGCGCTGGAAAACCTGGTTGCGGGAAAGGTGGTGAATCAGATCAAAGTGGCGGCAGCCGATGCAGTTCTGGCGAAACTTGCCCTGGAGCGCATGCTGGAGGTTTCGCGATAATGAAAAAATACAATTGCGCTCCGTCCCGTTCGTCATATGCTCAATAAGCTGCATATTGCTACCTACAACATTCACAAAGGGTTTTCTCATTTCAATCGGCGTGTCATGGTGCATCAGCTGCGCGACAGCTTGCGCGCGCTCAACGCCGATATCATTTTTCTGCAGGAAGTGGTCGGCGAGCACAAAGGTCACGGAGCCCGTTTCGAGAATTGGCCGGAGAGTCCCCAGTATGAATTCCTCGCTGATTCGATCTGGACGGATTTTGCCTACGGAAAAAACGCGGTCTACGATGAGGGTCACCACGGCAACGCAATCCTGAGCCGCTATCCCATCGTGCGCTGGGACAATGTGGATGTTTCGGCGCATCGTTTCGAAAGCCGAGGCTTGCTTCACTGTGAAATAGGCATTCCGCAATGGCGGGAAAATCTTCATTGCATCTGCGTGCACCTGGGCCTGTTCAAAAGAGGCCGTTCCCGTCAGTTACAGTTACTGGAAAGGCACATCGAGGAACTGGTACCCAAAGACGCGCCACTGGTTATCGCGGGAGATTTCAACGATTGGCGCGAAATGGCCAGTCGTGTCCTAGCCCAGCGGCTTGCCCTGGCGGAAGTCTTCGAGTTGACCGAAGGGAGATCGGCGCGGACCTTTCCCGCCACGTTGCCGTTGTTCCGGCTCGACCGCATTTACGTTCGCGGCTTTCATATCGAGAGGGCGCAAGTGCACCAGGGGCACCCCTGGTCCAAAATCTCCGATCACGCTGTGCTTTCGGCGCAGATGATTCTCAGATAATGCCTCCTGCATCGCACCGCGAGATCGCCGCCGCCGCAGCGCTCCTGAAAAAAGGAGGCGTTGTCGCTTTCCCGACAGAAACCGTGTATGGCCTGGGGGGTGAGGTTTCCAATCCCTCTGCAGTCGCGCGCATATTTGAAATCAAGAAGCGTCCTGTAGATCACCCTCTCATTGTCCATTTCGCCGATGCTTCCCGGTTGTCGCATTGGGCGCGGGAGGTGCCCCCGCAGGCGTGGCGGCTGGCTGAGCGCTTCTGGCCGGGTCCCTTGACCCTGATACTGCCACGTAGTCGCCATGTACCGGAAAATGTGACCGGAGGTCAGGATACAGTGGGATTGCGTGTTCCTGATCACCCCGTAGCACTTGCCTTGCTGAGGGAGTTAGGGTCGGGAGCGCTGGCCGCTCCATCGGCGAATCGTTTCGGTCATGTCAGTCCGACAACGGCAGCGCATGTGCGCGAGGAGTTTGGCGACGAGCTGGACATGATTCTGGATGGCGGAGCGTGCCAGGTAGGCCTGGAAAGTACCATCGTGGGTTTTGACGGCCAGACTGCGATTATATTGCGGCCAGGTGGCATCCAGTTGGCGGCGCTGGCGGAAGTATTGGATGGAAATGTGGTGCTTTCCCGAGGGACAGAACGTTCTGTACGCGTGCCGGGCGCCCTCCCTTCCCATTACGCCCCCGCAACGCCGCTCGAGCTCCTGCCGGCGGATCACTTATGGCGGCACGCTTTGGAGCTGGAAGCAAAAGGCATGCGGGTAGCAGTCATGGGTTGGCGGCGCCAGCAGCATTCTCCGCCCGGGTATCGCCCGGAAAATGAATCCATCGTATTCTCTGCGATGCCTGAAGAACCGGAGGAATATGCACGTCAGTTGTACGCCACCTTGCGCCGGTTTGATCGTCAGCACTTCGACCAGCTATTGGTGGAGACGCCTCCTGAGACAGCGGCGTGGGTGGCAATCGCGGACCGGCTGCGGCGCGCGAGCAGCAGGACATGCTCCGGCGCGAACGCAGTCCTAACGGGTGAGCAAAGCAGTTCATCCGTGGCGCGGGAGGATGAAAATGAAACCATTTACGGGCAAACTGGATAAATAACGATTTTATGGATAGCAAAGTTCGCGCAGTACTGTTTGATGTGGATGGCACCTTGGCTGACACGGAGCGTGATGGTCATCGCCCCGCTTTTAATGCCGCATTTGAAGAACTCGGTCTCGACTGGGAGTGGGATGTCGATCTTTACGGCAAGTTGCTGGCAATCACAGGTGGCAAGGAGCGCATCCTTCATTTCATGGAATATCATGTTCCCCGGGAGTTGAACAGAAGCGGGCTGGGTGACTGGATCGCGCGCCTGCATAAGATTAAAACCAGGCATTATGTCAGGATGCTGGAAAGCGGCGGCATCCCGTTGCGGCCGGGCGTGGCCCGCCTGATCCAGCATCTGCGTGACAGAAACATAAAAATCGCGATTGCAACTACCACCACCCCGGAAAATGTGACGGCGCTTTTAAAGTCCACCCTCGGGGAAGATTCTCCCGGATGGTTCGATGTCATTGGCGCAGGAGACATCGTTCCGGGAAAAAAACCGGCGCCCGACATCTATCACTGGGTGCTGGACCAACTGGGGCTGCCGGCAGAGCAGTGCATTGCCGTCGAAGATTCGGAAAATGGGTTGAGAGCATCGCTCGCCGCGGGGCTTGATACAGTGGTTACAGTAAATGGATATACCCGCTTTCAGGATTTCACGGGCGCCAAGCTTGTTTTGTCCGACCTGGGTGAACCGGGACAGCCGTTCAGCGTGCTGGAAGGAGAGGCAGGAGAGGCAAAGGGCATAAACGGCAGCGGCTGGGTGGATGTGGACCTGATGTTGAAGCTTAAGGGGTGAACGCCTTGAGGAAGCGGTCGAAGAGAATTTCGAAGAGAATTATGTCCAATTCTGAGGACTCTCATCATCGGTTTGCATCATCCCAAATTGGAATTGTCACCTGGAACAGGTAGTATAGTAAGTCAGTAGTGACTTACCCAGGCGATCCTGACAAGAAGAACAAATGCTGCAAACCCGCACAATCAACCATTCACGCCGCGTACTTCAATTTTTTGAAGGCATCGGTCTCGTCGTGATTGCGCTTGCCACCATATTTGCGGGGTATCAGGAAACCATGCTGATGATTCACAACGGCAGAGTGACCCTGGCGGATCTGCTGCTCATGTTTCTCTACCTCGAAATCCTGACGATGGTCGGGCTTTATTTTGAATCAGGCAAGCTGCCAGTAAGATTTCCCCTCTATATCGCCTTGGTAGCATTGGCGCGCTACATAACCGTGGACGTTAAGGAGATGGACAGCATCCGCCTGTTGGGTGTTTCTGCCGCAATCGTGCTGATTGCGCTCGGGGTGCTCGTCATCCGTTACGGACATGTACGTTATCCTTACGTGGAAGACCTGGAGGAACTGGCGGAGGCCGCTTCCAGGGAAAAAGAACAAAAAATTCGCGATTGATATGGAAGACCAGGTCAACAGGCCCTTGGTAGGCGTCATCATGGGCAGCAATAGTGACTGGGAGGTCATGAAGCATGCTGCGGAGATGTTGAAGAAATTCCATGTGCCTTATGAAGCGGAAGTGGTTTCCGCCCATCGCACCCCTGATCGCATGTTCGAATATGCGGAAGCTGCCGACAAGCGGGGACTGAAATGCATTATTGCCGGTGCAGGCGGCGCGGCGCATCTTCCGGGAATGATCGCCGCCAAAACGCTCCTGCCCGTGCTGGGGGTGCCGGTTACTTCCCGCCAGCTTCAAGGGCTGGATTCGCTTTTGTCCATAGTACAAATGCCGAGGGGAGTACCGGTTGCCACCTTCGCCATAGGCGAGGCGGGCGCGGCTAACGCCGGCTTGTTTGCCGTTGCGCTGCTGGCAGTGGAAGATGCAAGCCTGGCCAGGCAGCTTGCCGAGTTCCGGGAAACCCAGGCGGCAGCGGTGGCTTCCATGACCCTGCCATCGTCATGAGTACCCGGCCGGGAGCGATGCTGGGATTGCTGGGCGGTGGCCAGCTCGGCAGGATGTTCACGATGGCGGCCCAAAGCCTGGGTTACAGCGTGACCGTTCTTGATCCCGAGGAGCGGAGCCCGGCGGGCAGCATCGCTGAGCGGCACCTGCGCGCCGATTACCTCGATAGCGAGGCATTGAATGAGCTCGCCTCCACCTGCGCCGGCGTCACCACCGAATTCGAAAACGTACCTGCCGAGGCACTCAGAATACTGGCTGAACGCTGCATCGTCAGCCCGGCTGCCAGGAGTGTCGCCATCGCGCAGAATCGCATCCTGGAGAAGAATTTTCTCGCTGCCAACGGCTTTGAGGTCGCGCCCTATGCGGTGATTCAGGATTCGGACACTTTGCAGTGTTCGGCCAATCCGGATGAAATATTACTCCAAAAGCAACCGGAATTTTTTCCTGGCCTCTTCCCCGGAATTCTCAAGGTAAGCCGGTTCGGATATGACGGCAAAGGCCAGGTGCGGGTAAGTAATGCATCAGAGCTTGACAGCGCATTTGCAGGTTTGAACCGGGAATCCTGCGTCCTGGAAAAACTGCTGCCCCTGGAGCGCGAGGTGTCCGTCATCGTATCCCGGGGATTTGATGATGAAGTGGTTACTTTTCCCGTATCCGAGAACCAGCACTGCAACGGCATCCTCGATATCAGCATCGTTCCTGCCAGAGTATCGCCCGAAATCGCCCGAAACGCCTGTGATATTGCAGTTCGCATTGCCGGGAAGCTGGATTATCGCGGCGTACTGTGCGTCGAGTTTTTTGTGCTCGCGGATGGGCGGTTGCTGGTGAATGAGATCGCTCCTCGTCCTCATAATAGCGGGCATTACTCGATCAATGCCTGCGTTACCTCTCAATTCGAGCAGCAGGTACGCATACTTTGCGGAATGCCCCTTGGCAGTACTTCCATGCATGGAGCGGCGGTCATGGTGAACCTCTTGGGCGATCTCTGGCAGAAGGGAGAGCCGGAGTGGGAACAGGTGCTGCGGCATCCCGACGTCAAATTGCATTTATACGGCAAGCGCGACGCCAGACCCGGACGGAAAATGGGACACTACACGGTGTTGGCAGAAACGACCGACGCCGCACTGCGGCTTGCGCTGGAAATCAAGCAATCGCTGCAACTATCTCATAGCACTCTTGAAACACATGAGCATCCCTCCAACGAAAGCCGGAACTGATCAGTCCGCGCTGTTTGAAACGAGCATACGGAGCCTGCCGCTTCTGCATCGCGGAAAGGTACGGGATATCTATGGCGTGGATGAAGACAAGCTTCTGATCGTCCAGACAGACCGGCTTTCCGCATTCGATGTGATCCTGCCTACTCCCGTACCGGGCAAGGGTAGGCTGCTGACTGCCTTGTCCAGTTTCTGGTTTGAAAAACTGAGGCATATCGTTCCCAACCATCTCACCCACATCGCGCCCGAATCCGTGGTAACGGAAGACGAACGCGAGCAGGTGACCGAGCGGGCGTTTGTAGTAAAGCGGCTCAAGCCCCTTCCGATCGAGGCGATCGTGCGTGGTTATGTCGTTGGCTCTGGCTGGAAGGATTACAAAAAAACCGGCATGATCTGCGGTATTCCGCTCCCTGCCGGGCTGGAGGAAGCCGGCAGGATACCGGGCGGAGCCCTCTTTACCCCCTCGACCAAAGCTGCGCAGGGTGCGCATGATGAAAATATCCCGTTTGCGGAGGCGGAAAAGCTGCTGAATGAAGGGGGCGAGGGGCTGGCTGGCCAGGTGCGTGATATAGCGCTGGCTTTGTATACTCAGGCGGCGGATTATGCGATCACAAAAGGCATTATTATCGCCGACACAAAGTTCGAATTCGGTCAGGATCAGGCCGGCAGGCTCTATCTCATCGATGAAGCGCTTACGCCCGATTCATCGCGCTTCTGGCCTGCTGACCAGTATGCGCCGGGGAAAAACCCGTCGAGCTATGACAAACAATTCGTGCGTGACTGGCTTGAGACGCAGAACTGGAACAAGAAAGCGCCCGCTCCAGCCTTGCCCCCCGAGGTGCTCGCCAAAACAACTGAAAAATACCGGGAAGCCCTGCATCGCCTGGTGGGCTAAATACCTAGAAAAGCCGGATCAACATCCTTGTTCCCAGCAGATAAAGCAGCACCACAAAAATTTTCCTGAGCGTAGCCGTTTGCATGCCATGCGTCGTTTTTGCACCAATAGGTGCGGTCAGCGTGCTGCCCACGACGATCCACCCCAGTGCCGGCAGGTAAACGTATCCCAGGCTGTATTCCGGCAGCGGTTCGGGCTGCGCCATGCCATTGATCATGTAGCCGATAGCCCCCGCCACAGCGATGGGAAAACCTACCGCGGCAGCGGTACCGATGGCATGTTGCAGCCTCACGTTGCATAGAGAGAGAAACGGGATCGTCAACAGACCTCCTCCGATTGCAACAAAGCTTGAAATCGCGCCGATGACGCTCCCCGCGGCAAGCATGCCGAGCCTTCCCGGAAGCGTGCGGCTGGGTCTGGGCCGGATGTTGAGGAGCATCTGCGTCGCCGCGTAATAAATGAAGACGACAAAAACGATGCTGAGAAAGCCGCTGGATAGCATGCTCACCACCGTTGCGCCTCCAAGCGTCCCCAGGATGATTCCCGGCGTAATGAATTTCACGACTTGCCAGTTCACTGCACCGTGAACATGATGAGTGCGCAGGCTGGCGGCGGAGGAGAAAATGATAGCCGCCATGGTGGTGCCAAGGGCGAGGTGAAGGATACGGTCCGGAGGGAAGTCCTGGGCAGTAAAAATAAAGGTAAGCACGGGGACGATGACCAGTCCGCCCCCTATGCCCAGCAGGCCGGCAAAGAAGCCGACCACGGTGCCCAATACCAGGTATGCTAGCCACCACTCCACGTCAAGCCATACTGCCGCAGATACCGGGATTCGAAATTATACAACGGCTGCTCAACCTGGAAATCTTCCGGGAGTCTGTCATTACAGAATTCCCATGATGAAGTCCCACTCTGCCGGATCGATCGGCGTAATAGACAGCCGGTTGCCTTTTTGCAGGATACGCATGTTCCCAAGCTCGGAGTAACTGCGTAACTCCTTGATGCCGACCAGGCGGGTTTTCCTGACCAGGCGCACATCCACATTGAACCAGCGCGGATTTTCCGGCGTGGCTTTCGGATCGAAATATTTGTTCTCCCGGTCGAACTGGGTGGCGTCCGGGTAGGCCAGCTTGCTCACCTCCGCAATCCCGGCGATTCCCGGCTCCTCACAGGTCGAGTGGTAGAAAAAAACCCCGTCGCCAACGCGCATCTGGTCACGCATGAAATTTCGTGCCTGATAATTGCGTACCCCATACCACGCCACCGTCTGATCGGGCATCGAGGCGAGGTCGTCAATACTTACGTCGGAAGGTTCCGATTTCATCAGCCAGTAACGCATTTCCATCATTAACTATACTTATTGAAGTCAGCGAGCAAACAGTACAAAGGTCATACCGCCGGAAGCCGGTATCCAGTGACGTTCGAAGCACGCCATTATTGGTTTGAGCTGGATTCCGGTTTGCTGAATTCGAGTCAGGCCCGAAATGACGAAATTCATAGTGTTTTCTGGTCGGATCAATAGGTCGGAATTCAGTACTTGTGAAGTTGAACGGGCTTTTCAGCAGCATTCCCCTGGGCAAAATTTCCTGGGTGGGAGACTCTTACATAAACAATTAATATTACAGCAAGACGGAGGAGCAATGATAAACAATAAGTTAATGAATTGTCTTCTGAAACTCCTGTGGCGAATAGGTGAAAGCTGGCCGTGGCTGGCCAGGAAATTAAACGAATTCGCAATCAATCGGGTGGTAAATGTTTGCCGCCACCGCCCACATCCCTGGAGCACCGTTCACCCCTATACCTCCTGGCCCGCGCTTACAGATCAGCACTGGAGCGCACGCCATTTGCCGGCGAAGAAGCAGCCGGCACAGCTTCCGTCTCCCAGCGAACTGCTTGGGCTTTTCAGGCAACAAGGCGGAGAGCAGCGATTGTCCGACAAATCGACCCTGCTCTTTCCCGCGATTGCCCAATATCTGACTGACGGTTTTATCCGTACGCGCATGCCTAAGGCAGGAGAATCCGAGACAGTTCGACTGCAAAATACATCCAATCACCAGATCGACATGTGTCCGCTATACGGAAGGCTGGCAGAGCAGACGGCCGCCCTACGTGTCAAAAGCGAAGCGAAAGGCGAACGGGGCCGATTGAAGTCCCAGTTTATCGGCGGAGAGGAGTTTTCGCCTTTCCTTTTCGATAACGGAATACTGAAGCAGGAATTTGCCATTCTCGATGAGCCCCTCGGATTGGAGGAAGCATTGGATAGGGTACCCGAACGCCGGGAAGAGTTGCGCGCGCATATTTTTGCCTTTGGAGGGGATCGAACAAATGCCGTTCCTCAGGTGGCGATGTTGAATACCTTGTTTCTGCGGGAACATAACCGGCTTGCAGGCGAAATAGAACGCGCACATCCCCAGTGGGATGATGAACGTGTTTTTCAGACTGCCAGGAATAACGTCATCGTGATCTTCATCAAGATTATCGTGGAGGAGTACATCAGCCATATCTCTCCCTTGGTGCCATACCGGGCTGACCCTTCAGTGGCCTGGGATGCCCCCTGGAACAAACCGAACTGGATCACGACCGAATTCAGTTTGCTGTATCGCTGGCATTCACTCATTCCAGATGCCATCACCTGGAACGGACACTCGTATCTCCTGGGAGAAACTTCCATGAATAACAAGCTGCTGGTGGATGGAGGGTTGCGATGCGCCTTTGCCGACATGAGCAGCCAGCGTGCCGGTCGTCTCGGCCCTTTCAACACAGCTGAGTTCTTATGGGAAATCGAAACCCGGGCAATAAAGCAGGGTCGTCTGGCAGAACTGGCCCCCTACACCGATTATCGTCATTATGTTTCCCTGGAGCGTCCCCAGGATTTCGCGGATATCTCCACGGATCCAAGAGTTGTCGATTTTCTGAGAAAGACGTACCGGTGCGTAGAGGATATCGATTTTTACGTCGGCTTGTTTGCCGAGGATCTGGTGGAAGATTCACCCCTGCCATCACTCATGCTCCGAATGGTGGCGGTGGACGCTTTCTCCCAGGCTTTGACCAATCCCTTGCTGTCACAGTACGTTTATAACGAAGAAACCTTTTCCGCTCCGGGTTGGGCCGCAATCCAGAGCACGGGAACATTTCGGGATGTTCTGGACAGGAACAGGCCTTCCGATCAGCGCGGGGATTTATACGTCGGCTTGACCTTGCCTGGCTGGACGCCTTCTTCCTGAAAACAGGTTCCCTCTCAAACGCGAAGCTTATGCACCATGCCGCTTTATTCAGGGACTGGTGGTCGAGATGAGAATAAGCTGCTTGATAAATTCGATAATGCGGCCGTCATCGATGTGGGTATGATCCGTAATCAGGTTTTTATCGACTCCAATAACGAGGTAGGGATTGCGTGGAGCCGATATGTTGCTCCTTTCCAGTGTAAGGTTCGCAATAGGGATCTTGCTGCCAGGTTTGTCGTCTTCCCATGCAGACTTTGCTGCCAGACCGGAACTGACACTCTCACTACTGCTCGATTGGCCCGCAGCCCCCTTTGGCAGATCGTGGGACGGATAGAGCCTGTGAGTCTCATACGGTTGGAAGAGGCCAACCGCGGTTACATTTGCCTCGCCCTCGTCGATGATTTCTTCCTGCCGGGTTACGGCATTCGTTCGCCTGATATCGCGATCCTTCTCAAAAAAGGTAGACAGATGGCGGCCAATGGGAAACGAATTACCAAGGGCCTTATCGGCCTCGGATGTCAGTATTGCCATGACAGGCAATTGGGACTTGAAGTAAGTGCCACGCTCTGTGGACATATCACTGAGCGATGCAAATTGTAAGGCTTCGAAGGCGGGGTTTATGAGCACAACCAGATTCCCAAACCCTTCCACGTCGCTCTGCACGCCCACCGGCCCCATTGTGCGAACGAACCGGTTTTCGAGTATTTGAACCAATGAGGCATGTACGATAGCGCCGCCGAAGCTGTGCCCGACAATCACCAGGCGAGTGTTGCTGTTACCCTCCGAGATATTTTCCTTAACGCGCTTGAGTAGTTCGAGGCGGCTCAATACCTCGGTAACGCCCCCCCGGCTCACTTTCTGTGCAGTATTTTTCCGATCCCAGAAGGTCAGATCCTCAACCACGGGCGTGGTAATGGACTCACCGCGCCAGGCTAAATAAATACCGGCTACCTGTCGTGCGGGTCGCCCCGTTTTCTGGCTGATAAGAAGTTCGTTCTCACTCAACCCGGCAAGAACGTTACGAAAAGTCTGGATATTCTTGTCGGCATGCTCCGCATTATGCTTCCAGCCATGAACGAATACTGTTATCAACAAATCCTTGCTGGCGGCTTCAGCCGAAAGCTTATCGATAACGGACCACATTTGCTTTCGATCCCAAAGCTGGCCCTGGTCATCGAACTCAATAAAATTTAAGAGATATCGGGCTCCATCTGCTGTGGGAAATTCCAGGATCGCGTGATTTTCGCAGTCCTGAGACAATTCCGGGGTCGGGTTAACGCATAAATCATACTCCGTCCGATACTGTACAAACGGCGCACACCCGCCAAGTACCATCAGGAGAATGAGAACAGTGACATGCAATCCGACGGTGTGGAATTTCATGGTATTTATTACTCCGAAGAGATGTTCTGGTCAACACTATATCAGGGGAACGGTCATATGTTCCTGAAACGCGTTTCGTATCGGGTGGAAATCCCAATATTCCACCGTAAAGACGGGAGGCGCATTCATAATGAAGGTTAGTAGTGTTAGTAGTATATGTCTATGTTGATTTGGCAAAGTGTATTTTCGGATTTGTTCCTGCAGATCAGGTGTCCGTGTGAACAAGCTCGCTTCTCAGCACCCATCAGGGACACTGAGTAAACTGGAGTAAGTGATCAAGCTCATGACATTGCAGTTTGTTGAACTTCTAATGGCAATGAGAGCGGAAAATGGCATTAACAAACGTATTCCGACTACCCCGTGATAGAGCTTACAGTCCAAGTGGATTGCTGTCATGAAGCCTACTGAAAACGCCAGACATCAACTGGAACGACGTGAATTCATCGTCTCTACACTTTCGGCGGGGCTCGCCATGGCGGTAGGTCCGCTTTACGCCCAAGCCGTGACGAATGGCCTCCAGATTTCTGTAAAGAATGCTGATCAGACCGCTCCTGGACCTCGATCGCCGGGCGGCAATACTCCAATCAGGTTATTTCTCTGTGGCGATGTCATGACGGGCAGAGGTATAGATCAGGTCTTGCCTCATCCGGGCAATCCCATCCTTTTTGAGGGGTACATGAAAAGTGCAACAGGCTATGTTGAGCTTGCCGAAGAGGCAAACGGGCCGATTCCGCAACCCGTCTCCTTTTCCTATATCTGGGGGGATGCGCTTGCCGAACTGGCACGCAGAAAACCCGATGTTCGCATCATTAACCTCGAAACTGCGGTTACCCGCAGTGACGACGTACAGGACAAGGTAGTCAACTACCGCATGAACCCCGACAATATTCCCTGTATCACTGCTGCGCAAATCGATTGCTGTGTTCTGGCGAATAACCATGTCCTGGACTGGGGGTATGAAGGTCTTGCCGAGACGTTGAAAACGCTCAAACGAGCCGATATAAAAATAGCTGGGACCGGCCTGAGTGTTCAAGAGGCACAGAAACCTGCCGAGTTCGCCGTTTCTGGAAAGGGGAGGGTCCTGGTTTTTTCATTTGGATCGGAAACAAGCGGCATACCCTGGGATTGGGCAGCTCGGGCAGATCGACCAGGTGTGAATTTGTTGCCTAATTTTTCAGCAAAAACGGTTCGGGAAATTCGCGACAGAATAAAACAGGTCCCCCTGCCCGGCGACATTGTGGTTGCTTCGATTCATTGGGGCAATAACTGGGGTTATGCAATTCCGGCCGAGCAACAGGATTTTGCACATGGCCTGATCGATGAAGCGGGTGTTGATGTCATCCACGGCCATTCATCGCATCATGTGAAGGGAATCGAGGTTTACAAGGGAAAACTCATTCTTTATGGATGCGGCGACTTCCTGAACGATTATGAGGGCATCTCGGGGCACGAGGCTTATCGGGGTGAGCTGACATTGATGTATTTCGTGAGCGCGGAACCGCAAACCGGCAAGCTGGTCAGTCTGTCCATGGTGCCCATGCAGGTCAAGCATTTCAGATTGAACCGGACATCTGATGTCGATGCTTCCTGGCTGAAGAATGTCCTGAACAGGGAGGGGAAGAAGCTGGGGACGTCGGCGGAACTAGCGGCGGATAATACCTTGATGCTCCGATGGACGCTCCAAGGATAGTGCAAGTCAAAGATGATCTATGAAAGCAGCTCGCTGCTGTGGGATTAACCGTCATTGCGATTCGCGCCACCCCTGATAATGAAAGAAACTATGGGGTGGAAGGCAGCGGGAAGAGGTCGCGCAATTTTCACCGGTGACGCCACTCAGTTTGATTTTCCATCTGATCAGATTGACACCATCCTCCCATCAGGCAGGCGGTTCAGTCATCCTATTGCGGTAGGGATGATGTTAAATGCGAGCCCTTGCCGTTCACGGGAGGATTTATCCAGGAATTCTCTTAGAACGCCATCCAGCCGTTCAGATATACCGTATCGTTACCGGGCGCATTGCGGGAGAAGCCATCATAATTGCGAAAACCTCCATTGAACTGGAAGTAATGAATGCACTGCGCCGTAAGTTTGAGGTTCGCAAATGTGGACAGGACGGAAGTACTCTTGCCGAATGGGATATAGCTCACCTCAACCGTAAATGCCTGACTATTTGGCTTGCCTGATAAACTGCCGTTAACAGGATCGGGAGAGTATATGACATTATCCCGTGTCCCCGAGGTCTGGGCATAAGCCAAATTGAGCGAATAAGTCTGGAGGAAGGTATATCCGCTTCTGACGCGAACCCCGTCCAGGCTGCCATGTCTTTTTTCTGCAAATCCCAATCCCACGCTGGCATTCAGGTCGCGGTGCTCCCGGATGTAAGTGGCGTTGAGTTCAAGGATATGCCTGGGATTCGCGAGATATTGGTAGGTGGCGTCAAACCCGAAATCGGTGTACTGATCGGTACCCGCACCTTGAATCCGCTGTGGATTAGCATTCGCTCTCATGCCGAAGGAGCCGATGGCACCGTAATGGCCTTGCCAGTTGTTTTGTAGCGCCACCCGCCAGTAAGGCGCACCGCCATCGATCCGGTTTTGTCCCGCGTCAAACGTTCCAATCCCTTGCTGAACGTTCCGCGGAAGGCTGGTGTAGCCTCCTCCCTCAACGTATAACATATCATTCCACATCGTATAGACCGTTGCACCGACGACTTGGCTGCCAAGAGATTCAATGAATAGTCCCGCAGCAGGCGTGGGGGCAAGTGGGGATGATGCCCAAGGGAAACCCCAGGCAGGGACGGTGTTCCAGAGATCCTGAACAGTAGGGTTATTATTCACAGAAACGCCATAAACGAGGCGATTACCGGCCAGGTCGGCGGAATTCGCAAAACGGATATCGGTGTTATCGAGCGCTCCCGTATTGCTTACGCCATCATAGGTCCCCTGCGCGAAAGCGCCGATCTTGGACGTAATACGGCCAGCATAAAAAATCGAGGCTTCGTCGATAGTTGCGTTATTGTTGGGGCCGAAGCGATCAGCCGCGCCGCCAGGCTGGCCGTTGTTGGTATGTGTAAACGAGCCCCGTATCATGCCCGCGATCGGGACGAATTTGGTTCTATCGGGGTTCACATCGTGTAACCGGATAGCTTGAAATTGCGTCCGATAGATGTAAGGAGCGGTCCAAAAGCCTGCACATGGCACGTGCTGCACGGCATGCCGGTCTGGCGCGCAAAGCTGGGCACCGCTTTGACTTCGGCGCTTGATAGCGTAATGAGTATCCCCACCAGGATAAGAACGGGAGAAATAACGCTTCTGGAGATGATCATTTCTCGCCTCAGGCGGCTCCAGCACTAAATATTCGAGTGACTATAGAACTAAAGCATAGTAAATGTTGAGAAAATGTCTAATTGAATGCACTGAAATTATAAGCTTAACCGCATCCACCAGTGTAATGCGCGGCACGTCAAAAACGCGCAAGACCGACGTCGGCGACGCCCAATGACTGGCGATGCTGGCGCGTGTCGGTCTATTGAGTGGAAAAAGTGAGCGGGAAGCTTTGGAGAGGGGGTGCAGGTATTGGGCTGGGAATCGAAACGCTGTATTCAAGCTGAGCGCGCATGCAGGCAGGGAGAAGAAACTGGTCAAAATTGGCTGACGTAGAGCACTGCGGATTAGGCGGCTTCAAGTGCAATTTTGGTGTAATCGCAGCAAGCAGGGTGGCAAAATTCCCTGCTTAATGCAATACACGATACTAAAATTTCCAATAAGAGATATCAATCCATCTGGCCGCTCACCAACCATTGTGGAGGTGCACATGAACACACATTCTGATTCAACGGCGCAGACAGACTCTTCCCGGTCTTATTTGACCTTCCAGGATATTCTGGAAACGGTGAGTCATGAACCGGGGCAAGGCCACCTGCTTGAGCAAATCGAAAAAATTGTGAGGATTCAGCAGCGGGAACGCTTATATGTCATTCTGTCGCAAGTCTCGGAAGATCAACTCCTGCCCGTCCAGGTCTTGCTCGAGCGCGATCTGCCGCAGAGAGGAAAATGCAATTCAGCCTATAACCGCTTTCGGATTCCATCCTGGAAAAAATACGACGACATCTATTGGCAATCGCTAATCGACTATACGATCCTTGCGCTTCGCACATTCAAGGAAATCGACTTCTGCGCTATTCGCGGGAAGCTCGTCCTGTATTATTTTGATATTCCCGGTGGGACGCTCCGGGTTCAGGATGTCATCCGAAGACTGGTCTGGCTGATCGATAACGGCCATTTGTCCGTCGACTTTACGCGATCCCGTTGGATGGAAAGCTGGCGTCACACTGTGGCAAGCATGAGCCGCGAGGAAATATTCACGGCTGCCAGCATCGTCGAGGTCGTCCCTAAATTGTTGCTAAGTGGAGAATAGTATTGAATAAGCTAGAAAATGAGGTGACAGTAATGCCCCTTCCTCGGGATGCACCACCTGCCCGCTATCTGGACGATATGAAAGTAGGGCTGCGCTTCGCTGGAGATCCACGGGTCGTGCAGGAACAAGAAATTATTGCTTTTGCCAGGCAATTCGATCCCCAACCCTTCCATATTGACCCCGGCCTGGCAAGTCAAACTTTGTTTGGCGGCCTGATCGCCAGCGGCTGGCACACGGCAGCCATGACGATGCGGTTGCTGCTTGAAGCCTTCCCTATAGGGGATGGCACGATCGGACTTGGCGGCGAAGCGGCATGGCCCAATCCGGTGCGCGCCAATGATGTCATTCACATCGAAGGTGAAGTCAGCGCCGTCAAACCTTCACGGTCGCATGATGATCGCGGTATTGTCACGGTTCGCACTGAAACCAAAAACCAGAATGGTGACGTCGTACAAACCTTGACAGCCAATCTTCTTGTTTTTCGCCGCAAAAGTAAATCCGCATAAAATTAGCCGTGACCCGTTCCGTTATGTCCGGCTCAATTGTCATACTTGATTTGATTACATTAGAGATTAAGTATGAATTTAACGACTTCGGTAGACAGTTTTGATAAATTGAACTGTTTTCCGGGAGTCGTTAAACGGCTTGCACCGCATCACGGCAGATATAGCCGGGAAGCGATACGATACCAAGGCCTTTTATTGCTGCCTGTTGAAGCCCCCAGCATGTTCTCACCCGTCATTCGCGGCGACAGCGGCTATCTCCCATGAGCTAGTTCCCAAGCCCTTAAAAATATCGTAATAAACCTGCAGTACGATGTGCGAACCAAATCCGCACAGGAGTGAATAGTGTTTAAATACGCTGTGTATATAAGGACCAAAGAGGGCTATATCGAGCGCATGAATAACATTATTTCTAATCTAGCCTGCGATCCGAAAGAAACTTATGGTTCTTTAGCCCCCTATGTGTCCGAAGAAGAGCTCGTAGGTTTCCCTGAATCGGTAGTGTACTGGGAAAACAGTACCGGGCCCAGCGTAGGCCTAGCCCTCATTAATCCTTCTTCTCCCTCTGTTGATAGCAATTCCCCCACCTTATCGATGGGTTAGAGTCTAATCTGTCTTGGCCTTTGATTTCCCCAGACGGGGACCGTCAAGCCATGATTACATGGAGGCTCGGTACGATACCGAGGCTGCGCTGTTCCTGGATAATTTCAAGTAGCAGCTAAGCAGGAATACAGTAACTCCCTGAAGTGCAGGCTTCCAGAGAAGAGGGACCTGCACTATATCAGACTAGATTCAATCGGGATCAACAAAACCGCCTTGACCTACCCGACCGCCTTCAGGCGGCTGGCCACCTTTATAATTCTCGGTCTTCATCAGCTCTTGCTTTGATTTCTTCTTTTCCTTTTTTTTTGTTTCGTTGGTTGCATCACTCTTATTCGAAAGCTTTTCTTCGGTTACTACCGGTTTTCGCGTATTTTCACCGTTAATATTTTGCGACTGAGCATATGCCATACTTATGGAGCCCAGAAGCAGGGTGTGGATAAAAACAATTGTTTGAAGCTTTTTACTTCCAGAGGAAAAAAGATGGTTCATGGCGGCTCCCTTATTTAATTCACTTCTCATTCAGATGCATTTCTACTATGGATTATGAATTTGCGATGAAGTGACCGACTTGAGTTTGCCGGGTAAGTCTCTCCGCCCTCTTCATGATTAATGCATTAAGGAATAATCCAGTGGGATTTATTCAAAGGATCTCTGGCGATCAAGGCTGGCCGGTTCCAGATAGATTGAGGAACTCGCGCCGCGTCTTTGGTCCGTAGGTGAGGAAATGCGGTTGGGGGTGTTCGAGGTAAGCAAGCCGTTCGTGCGCAATGCGGTCGCGCCTGGTATATTTTTTTACTTCCTCCGGGCTGATCGAATAAACCCTGGCAGCATTGAGACCAAAAATCTTCGCCCGCAGCTGGGGAGTAATTTCTGGATAATCGTATTTTGCGCGTAATTCAGGGGCGATCTGAAAGGCGCGAAACGCCTGGATCTGGTCTTGCGGCGAGCCATACCAGATAGAATCCGTTCCCCACAGGACGTTGTCCTCTCCGCAGTACTTCAGTAGCTTCCCCAGCACATGCGCTGCGGCTTCAGGGTCGCGCATCAGGTATCGCCAGGTACTGCCAAGTTCCGCGTAAACATTGCTGTTGGGAGGAACCTCATTGTCGATGAGTGAGCGGATCAAGGTATCGACGCCGTCATCTGCGCCTCGGCCCTGGAAGGGACCTTCGGGGAAGCTCGTTACAAAACCCGAGTGATAGACCAGAAATGCAACGTCAGGGAATCTTTTGGCCGCCACACCGATGTCGGTACATTTACTGTGCTCGTAGGATTGCTTGCCGAAGGGCAGGCCCTTGTGCACGCAGATTACTTTCACGCCGAGATTGCGCGCCTTTTCGATAAAGTGCGTTCCGGTTTCATCCGACAGAAAGTAGCCTTTTCCTTCGGGCCCGAACTGCGTGTAAGTCTTCCAGGCGGATACGCCCCAGCGATCCTTCAACTCATCCATCCGCTCCAGGTCACCTTGCTGATTGGGATTGACGCGTCCATGCAGCAGCAGGCGGTGTGTTCCTTCCATCCTGTCGACGATCCTGCGCACTGCGTCCGCCTCCTGGATGGTAAGCGGCTCCGCATCGGGCCGCGATGGGACGAAAGAGAGCACCATCATGTCCGTATCCGAATCAAGGAACACGTCCTTGATGAATTCATCCGGTCCGAGGCACTGTAAATAGCTATGTGAACCTGGCTCCAATCCAAGTGCGCACCCGGTCTTGGGCATTTGGCTCAAAGGTTTTGCACCGGGGACAAGCTTTTGCAGCCACGCGCCTTTCGGGTTCACGAAGTGGCCTTGCACGTCAAAAATGAATTCGCCTTTATCACCGATCCCTGCCTGGGCGAGCGCAGGTTCGAGCGCAGCTTCCTTTGCCAGATCGAAAAATCCGCCTGTCCTGCCTGCGGCAGCATTCACGGCATTGAATGCAAGAAGGGTGGAAGCGGCGCCACAAGCGGAAATGAGAAAATGCCGCCGTGAAACTCCCAGGCGTTTCGCGTTTGTGTCAGCCGTTTCGTGGGCAAGACGATTCGCAGCAAGATTTGCAGGCGATAACGGGACCGGCATAAATTCCCCGTTGGATGTCGTGTCGAGCTTGATTGGCAGACGATTGCCATCGGGATCGATGGCGGGTTTAGGCAGGTTCATATGGACAATTCCTTCAAAAGGGAAGTACGCAAGGAGTACCCGGAATTTCGCAAGATGATTCAGCCTGATTCAACTTCAGGGTAGTACGTCAGATCGGATTTGGCAAAAGTATCTCACCTTGCTTTTCGGAGACTGTGATCTACACTTGCCTTAATCGGGCGATGTTGCCCCCCGTCTTCTGCAAGGTGATTTCCCATTTACCTGAGAGCCGGATCTGATCGGGTCTACCCAAGCTGTTAGCCGCCAATCTATCTTTCTGTGAATTCCGGGTGGTGGACACTATTCAACGAGGACTTGCCTATCCATTCAAGTAAACAATTCTGCATTGCTGGAGGGTAATATGAACTTTCGCCGCCGCGATATCTTTCTCAAAATCGAGCCCTTGCCGAGCTATAGTCCACTCGCGCCGGTGGCGTGCGCCCGCCATTATGGGCGCGATTGCATGTTCAATCCGGACCACGACTCTGGTCGCATACCCGCACGGGAAATTCTGGCGACCACGGCCGATGGCATGGTTTATCGCGAGTACCTTGATTCGCATTACACAGTTCCCAACAAGGCGAAGCTGATCGAGGCGGACGTCAATGAGCCTCCGTGGGACCGCAGAATTCCAGGCTGCGTGCTCTATGCGAAACCGGGTGAACGGCTATACATACACGTTTTAAACGGAGATGCGAAAGAGTGTCACAGCCTTCACATTCATGGACTGCGCTTTGGGATCGAGTCCGACGGAGCATGGCCGCTTGGCGTGACCATGCGGGATGGACGGCGCAGCGACGAAATTTTTCCAGGTCAAAAATGGACGTATGTGTATGACATAACCCCAGATATGGTCGGTGCATGGGGATTTCACGACCACGCGCATGACGTTGCGCGAAATGTCAACCTGGGGTTATTCGGCGGTTTGATCGTCAGAAATCCAACCGTTGCCTGCCCGGATCATGAAGTTCCGATCTTTGTTCACCAATTTGCCGGTAGCTCGGGCTTTGCTTTCCAGAGCAGACGGCTCACTCGTAACGAAACGTTCAGCTTCGATTTTACAAACGAAGCAGTTGTTAATTATTACTGTGAAATTCATGGACCTACGATGAACGGGACGGTTCAAGTGGTGCCCGATGGGCCTGCCAGCGCGAGCGTAAGCATTCAGGATAACAAGTTCGTTCCACCGCTGGTTCTGGTCCGGCCGGGCGGGACCGTCGACTGGCGCAATGAAGGCAATCATGAGCACACCGTATTTTCTGCCGGTGGCGCCACTCCCAGTTTCTGCCTCAACGGCCGCGCGTTTGTCGGAAATACGCCGACAATTGTGGGGGAAACAGGTGAACGGGTGCGCTGGTATATATTCAATCTGGATGTCTCGGGGGTCTGGCACAACTTTCATCCTCACTCCGCTCGCTGGGCGCTTCCGACGACTCCGGGTGGACAGGGCGGGGCATCCGACGTGCACGGATTAAGTTCTCTCGAAACCTTTGTTACGGATACCGAGGTTCCTCCCGCCATCCGGCTTCCGCACGCGCTCGAGCAGTTCCAGTGGGATCCGCCGGAAAACGCATGTCGCGTGCGAATTCGTGGCGATTTTCTTTTTCATTGCCACATTGAGGAGCACATGATGGCTGGTTTGGCAGGCCTGGTTCGTGCCCGTCAACACATCTGGATATCCGACGAAGTGAGCAAAGTATGCGACGTGGAATTACCGTTTGACGATGGCATGAATGACTGCTCGTACGTCGACATGCTGCGCTGCCTGCGCGACCACAATAAGCCGTCGTCATCGGAGCATGTTCATGCCGAGCCTGCGACCGATCAGCCGGGGGCTGCCGGGGAGAGGGAGGCGGCCGAGGAGGTGCCTGTTATCGGCAGTGCCGTTAGGGGCATGGGCGGCGCTGGAATGGCCGGCATGGCTGGAATGGGGGGTATGCATGGTATGGCTGGCGGAGTTGGTATGAAGACTGTGCTATCGCCGGAGATGCTTGAAGCAGCTACGAAAGGATTATGGGAACTGCTTCCATGCCCCGCGCCGCTCCTTGCTGTTCATGGTGCCGTCTTGCATACAGGCAAAATCTTGTTGTTCGCAGGATCGGGCAATGATGAGCTTTTTACAACCGGCCTGCGCAGTGCCGTATGGGATTATGAAAAAGGAGAGTTTGTTTGCCCCTTCACGCCGGTCGACTTTTTCTGCGCGGGCCAGGCGTTTCTGGCCGACGGCCGCCTGCTCGTGGCCGGTGGCACCAAGGAATATGATACCGAAGACCAGCCTTTCATCGGACTGGATACCAGCTATCTGTTCGATCCTCTCTCCGAGTCATGGATTCGACTCGCATCAATGGCGGAAGGGCGCTGGTACCCCACATTGGTAACACTCGGAGACGGGAGGATATTTAACGTTTCCGGCGGACCGAAGCGCGCCGAAATCTATTCGGGCACGGGGGGATGGATTCAGATGCCTCCTCAGGAGGAGTGGCCTCTTTTTCCTCACCTGTTCCTCACGGCAGACGGACGATTATTTTACGACGGTGGGAATATGTTTCCCAATCCGGCCGCCCCGCTGCCAGGATTGCTGGATATATCTACCAGTACCATGACCAACGTCACGTTGCCGGAAGGGTTCAGTCAGCATAGAGATCACTGCGGCAGCGCGCTCCTCGCGCCTGCGCAAGACCAGCGATTCTTGATCGTCGGTGGAGGAGACCCGGCAATAAACAGCGCGCATATCATCGACCTGAAGGCGCCGGCGCCTGCCTTTGAGGAGGTCGCGCCCATGATACACGCGCGCTTTCACATAAACGCGGTCTTGCTGCCGGACCGGACTGTATTTATTTCGGGTGGAAACGGCCAGTCTGAGGCTGCCGCCACCGCGGTTCTGGAGGCGGAGATCTACAATCCCGCTACTAATACCTGGACTGCGGCTGCTACAGCGCAAGCCGCACGGATGTATCATTCCATTGCCCTTCTATTGCCCGACGGCCGCGTGCTCGCAGCGGGTTCCAATCCGAACAGGCGAGACGATGAGTTGCGTCTGGAAATCTACCACCCGCCGTATCTGTTCCGCGGGCCTCGGCCTTTCATCGAGACGGTACCGCAGCAGATCACTTATGGCGGAAATTTTGAAATTCATACACCGCAGGCTGAGGAGATTCAATGGGTCGAACTGATCTGGCCAATGGCGACCACCCATTCGTTGGAGACAGGCCAGCGTGTAGTAGACCTTGAATTCAAAACGCACGATTTTTGTCACCTGCATGTCAACGTTCTTAACGAGCAGAACATCGCGCCTCCTGGGTGGTACATGCTGTTTCTGGTTAACAAACAGGGCGTGCCCTCGGTTGCCAGGTGGGTACAACTGACGGGGGGCGAGAAACCCAGTCACGAACCCGCAGAAATAAAACAGCGTCTGGATATGCGCGTGACCAGCAAAGATCGCCCAGTGCCGGGAACAAAGGGGCTCAATTACTGATCGAGATAATGAAAAGATTAGCCAGAGGTAGAAGAAATAAGTCCGATTAGTGCACGATCCGATGGATCAGAGACTTGGTCCCTATTGTTGAGAGGCCAACAAAAAAAGCGGCATTGCCGCTTTTTTTGCTTTTCCTGAATAAAGTCCCCGCAAATGCCGTCAGGTCTTTTATCTTGAACCTTAGGGTTCAAGGTGGTCACTTGCCGGATGCATCAGGCGCTTCCGCATGGGATGCGCACAACAGCATCGCTCTGGTTCGCAACCGTTTCTCAAAAAGTTGGTTCAAAGAATATAGACCTTGACAAACACCGCAGGGAACGACCCTTGCCACTCTCGGTATTCAGCGCAACCCGCAGATGTGACCCTCTGTTCGGCTGCTTCAGAGGCTGATTTCCGGTTTAAAACAGTTTGTCCTGCTCCGGCATGGCAGCATCGAGCATTGCCTGCATGTGATCGATTCTACGCCTAAATTCTTCCGTGTCAAAGCCTTCCTTGTTTCTCGCATTGAGCAACTCATGGGTGATATTCAGGGCTGCCATGACGGTGATGCGCTCAGAGCCGAGTACTTTGCCGCTGTCCCTGATTTCACGCATCTTCTTGTTGAGATAGGCTACCGCTTGCAGCAACCCCTCGCGCTCTTCATCTGAGCAGCTCACTCTGAACTCCCGCCCCATGATAGTGACATCCAGGGTCTTGCCCGTGCCTGTATTCATTCTTTGCTCTCAGGAATGCGCGCCAAAAGAACCTCGAGCCGTGAGGTAGCTGCACCTATTTTTTCCACCAATATCCGGTTATGGCTTGTGGTCACTGCCAGTTGCTGGCGCAACTGAATATTCTCGGTGCGCAGTTGCTGGCACAAGCGTACGAATTGGGTGATTTTTTCTTCTAGAGTATCCAGTTCCGGTTCCATCAAAGCACTATAGTTTGGAAATCCTCAGTCAGTCAACTGCTAGCACGGTCTTTCGAATGTGGCTTCAGGAAAGGTGTGGGATATATGAGACAGCTCAGCTTACAGCAAGGGTTTTAAATCATTTCGCATGATCTATTCCACGATTCTGGTAGAATGCCGCCTCGTTTGAGGTGCCTGACCGCTTCCCGCGGTCAGGTTAAACGGGAACCAGGTCAGGGATCGATGAAGATTCCCGGATGCCTGGGCTGCCCCCGCAACGGTAAGCAGGCGTGGACGTATCAGGGAAATCCTCCAGGGTTTCCTAATGCCACTGTGAATTCTCCAGTTCATGGGAAGGCGATGCGTCAAATCCTGCGAGCCCGGATACCGGCCTCGAATGCGTATGGACATATCGCGTGGGGCGGTATCCTGATCGATATTTCTTTCGTTCGAAGCTCCCGCGATATTTTCCTGTTTCCTTGTTCTCACGGCGGGATACATATCTCCCAGGCAAATTATCATGGGTTTGTTTCGCAGGCATGTCGTGCCATTGGTCTTCATTTCCATTCCTTCAGGGGCGCTTGCCGTGTCCGGCGATCCGGCGGAGCGATTGCTCCCGGACGTGGTCGTGACAGCAACCCGCTTCAGCGAGCCCATCGCCAAGCTGCCCACCGGGGTTTCCATCGTCAATGCGGAACAGATCAGAAATAGCGCCGCCTCGACTTTACCGGAGTTGCTGCAACAATTGTCAGGCATACACACCAGAAATGTCGATGGCAGTCCCGATCCGCAGATCGATATGCGCGGATTCGGCATCACCGGCAACGAGAACACTCTGGTTTTGCTGGATGGTCAACGCATGAACGAAAATGAACTGACCGGTATCCGCTGGTCGACGATTCCTCTCGATACCATCGAGCGCATCGAAGTATTGCGCGGCAGCGGCAGCGTAGTTTATGGAGCAGGCGCTACCGGGGGTGTCATCAATATCGTAACACGCGCTGCCAAGCCCGGTCGCATATCGGGTACGGGAGGAGTTTCCTTCGGCAGCTACAGCGGCACGGAATTCAACGGAACACTCAACGCGGCAGGGAGCAACATCGGGCTGGCGCTCACGGCCAATGCGTTGCGAACAGACAACTACCGCGTGAATAACGCGCTGCGTCAATCGAATTTGCAGGGCGATCTGCGTTACCGGTTCAACAGCGGCAGGGCGTTGCTGAAGTTCGGATTGGATGATCAGAAACTGGAACTGCCTGCCAATCGCACTGAAGCACAGTTGCAAACCGACCGGAAAGGCACCTCGACTCCGCGCGATTTCAGCACTCGCCAAGGTGCATACGTCACGCTGAGAGGAGAGAAAGAGACGGGATTCGGTGACCTTGCCGCGGACCTTTCATTTCGGGACAACCACCGTACCGCATTATTCGACGATTACAATCTGGATGGCTTCAACGCCAAGACATTCGTCAATTCCCGCTCAGACCAGTGGCTGTTCAACCCGAGGATGAAGCTGCCCTTTACGGCTTTCGGCATGGAGCATGAACTAGTACTGGGTGCGAATTTCGAATGGTGGGATTATCGATCGAGACGGTTTACCGGACCGGAAACAGTGCCAGGTTCGGCATCCGCAGATATCCCGCGAACGGATGTAGTGGCGACCCAGCTAAACCGTGCGATTTATTTTCAACAAGCCTCCACTTTACCTAAAGGTACCGTTATCAGCCTTGGGGGGCGGCTGCAATGGGTAGACAACCGGGCGAATGACCATTTCAATCCCGCTGCTTACGCCAGCGGCCGGCAGAGCCGTACGGTTTATGCCTATGATGCAGGTCTTCGCCAGCCCCTGGGGAAAGCTTTTTCGGTCTATGGCAGATTTGGCCGCAGTTTCCGGATAGCTACAGTGGATGAAAACTACAACCAGTTTGGCGGTCCAATGTTCGATTCCATAGTGAAGATTCTCGAACCGCAAACTGCCCATACTGGGGAGCTCGGACTGGATTACAAGCAGAAGTCTCTACGGGCGCGCGCTTCGCTCTACCGAACCAACCTCAACAATGAAATCAGCTTCATAAACATAGACCCATTCCTGTTCTTTGCCAACGTCAATCTGCCGCCCACGCGGCGGCAGGGTTTTGAGCTGGAAGGCTCGTGGACAGTGACGAACGCAATCGATATATTCGGCAACTATACGTTTATCGATGCACGCTTTCGGAAGGGAGATTTTGGCGGTATGGATGTATCCGGCAACCTCGTCCCGCTAGTGCCGCGTCATAAGGTTTCGGCTGGAGGTACATACCGGTTGGGCTCCAATACCCGCGCGGCAGTGGTCATGAATTATGTAGGTGAACAGGTTTTCGATAACGATCAAGCCAACACCGCCACGCGTCGTATGCCGGATTATGTCACTGTAGATCTCAAGGTGACTCATCAGATGAGGAAACTGCTGTTGAGCATGGCCGTGAACAACCTGTTTGATGAAAAGTATTTTTCCTATGCCATTCGCAATTCGGCGGGCACGAGCTTCAGCGCACTGCCTGCCCGGGAACGCAACGTCTGGCTCACGGTAAAGTATCAATTCGACTGAGCTCCCTTGAGTCTCCTGAGTAGCTCCGACCCGGCAGCGTCAGGTCCCGCGGCTAGCGCCCTGGCCGCCACTTGGCTGCCTTTTCTGCGCCTCATGGCGCCACTCTCCATGTAAATTATCGGCCTATACGTTTGTCGCGTGCTTCATGATCATTCTGATTTCGCCAGCAATGGGTCAGGCGAGGATTTTACAAAGATTTCCTGAACTCTCGTCGCTTTCCATACTTTATCCGCCGCCAAGGCGAGTGCCATAATACGGCTTTTGCCGAACCTGCCGATCTGCTTCCGTGATTCGGCCTGTACGTCTCATGCAAGACACACAAAATAGCGGCACCCGCCAATTATGCCTGCGCCTGATGAGATACGTCGCGCCGTACTGGGACGCGCTCATCCTTGCAGCAGCTTGCATGATTGCGACAGCGGCGACCGTTCCCATGCTGGCGGCATTGATGCAGCCGACCATGGACGAGGTTATCGCGAACAGGAATCCCGAGTTGCTGCAACTCGTGCTCTTGGGAATCATCAGCTTGTTTGCGGTGCGCGCGGTAGCCGGGCACCTCGCGGCTTACGTACTCTATTGGGCAGGCAGCAAACTGGTGGCGGATCTGCTCTGCGAGATATTCGACAAGCTGCTTGTATTGCCGCATTCGTATTACGAATCCTGCTCCGGCAGCAATCACATTTCGGTCGATCATGTCTCCAGGATAACATCCGATGCCCCGGAGGTGGCACGCGCTTTTGTCAACGTGGTGACGGTAATGATCAAAGACACGTTCACTGCCATTGGTTTGCTTGCATGGATGTTTTATCTTAACTGGACGCTTGCCTTGCTGGTTTTGTTGATGTCATCCGTGATTCTGCTGGTCACGCAACTGCTTGGAGAACAGCTGCGGGAGATGGGACGAAAAAGCGGGCGAGCGATGGAGGGCCTCACCCGGATTCTGAAAGGCTCTGCAGTGAATTTCACGGTGGTCAAGCTCTATGGCGGCGAGCAGTATGAGAACCGGCGCATGAGAGAGCAGGCGGAGGAGACACGCCGATTTTTCATGAAACAAGTTGCTGTTGCCTCTCTTTATGTTCCTTTGATACAAACCATTGGTGCTGCTGCCGTAGTGCTCACCCTCTATTTCGCCGCAAGTGAGGCAGTTGCCGGTGAAATCACGCCAGGAAGCTTTACTTCTCTTATCGCGGCCATTCTGCTGCTGATTGCTCCCGCGAAGCGAATGGCTGAAGTGGGAGAAATACTCCAACGCGGACTGCTCGCCGCTGGAAGCCTGTTTTCATTACTTGACGGGGAGGTGGAGCCGGAGACAGGAACCATCGTTATTCAGCGGGCGCGCGGAGAGCTGCAATTCGAGGAGGTCGGTTACGGCGAGCGTGCGGAGCGGAATCCTGGCACCTCGTTAAAGGTTCATTCCCTGGCGGATTCCGATCCGGCGGCAGCACAGGGGAGCGCACTTCATCCCGGCTTGCGCGACGTCACCTTGATCATTCAGCCGGGTGAGACAGTGGCGGTGGTCGGTTGCGTGGAAACCATGGATGTACTTACGTGTATGGTGCCGCGTTTCCTCAATCCCACATCCGGGAGAATTCTGCTGGATGGGCATGATCTCAGGAACATCACGCTGGCGAGCCTGCGAGCCAACATTGCATTGGTATCTCCGCACACGGCGCTGTTCAATGACACTGTCGCGGCGAATATTGCATATGGTGCAATGGGGCGTGCCACCGAAGGACGAATTACGTGGGCAGCTCGCGCCGCTCACGCATCCGAGTTCATCCGGAGGCTGCCGGATGGGTTGCAGACCGTGGTCGGGCAGGATGGCGTGGAACTTCCCGTCAGCCAGCGGCTGCGCATCGCCGTTGCGCGGGCGCTTCTGAAAAATGCGCCTCTATTGATCCTGAACGAGAAGCTTGGAATGATGGAGCCGGAGTCAGCCCCTCTTGTGCAGGCAGCGTTGGATACCGCGATGCAAGGCCGTACCACGTTCGTTATTGCGGATCGTTTATCCACGCTGGAGAAAGCAGACCAGGTGGTCATGGTGGACAAAGAGCGCATTGTGGAAAGGGGCTCACATCGGGAATTGATGGCAAGAGATGGAGCTTATACCCGCTTGGTTCGCAGGTTGTTTATTTCAAGAGGTGCAGTAGTAGCTCGATGAGTGACGAGCAGATCACAGGCGTTCTACCCGCCATCGCCAGTTGTTGCTCAGAAGACCAAATAGCTATTGATCAACGGACCACACACTCAGGCAAATAAGCAAGATCAGGTCGCCTGCTAAAGGCAGGCCCACGACATTTCATTGTATCCCCCTTTTGACCAGTTGATCCAGGAACTGGATCTCGCCTTGCATCTGGATCGCCCGGAATATATATATGTCATTTTCCTGCTATCGTCTATTGGTAGATCTGCCGAGGTTAGTCAATACGTATCAGGAAAGGAAGACGAGCGGTCGCTGACATGTGAGAACTGGTGACCGCCTGAGCGACGTTGTCATCTTGATGCCGATCAGCATCGGAAGCTGGAGAAAGTGAGGTTACGAACAGAACTTTGAACACTTTAAGGTTATTGTGCGTTTACCAAGCAAAAAATGTCTCGCTCCTTCTGAGTTCTGTAAACGGGGTTCCATCTACGGCACATGGAGAATAAGCAACCATTATTTTTTGCTTGACTGGAACAGCGCAGGTTCCAGTGCTGCAAGCTCTTGCCTGTAACACCTACAGCGAGTTAAACCACTACATTCAAGGCTTGGAATTTTTCTGCAGAGGAATGCAAGGAGCAGATTTCTGCTTTGTTATCAACCTCCGTTACCCTTTAATGCTGAGATTCCTTACGGAGGTTTTCGTGTTTATCAAGGGTAGCGAAACTGCCTGTTTCTACGCTTACCCCAGCCGGGTGTAGATACTCCTTCGCTAGTTTCGCAACCGGTTTTTCCAATCAAAAACTCCGACTATTTGAGTCAGCGAACATACAGTACTAACGTCATATCGGCTGAAGCCGTATCAAGTGACGTTCAAAGCACGCACCATTATTGGACGTGGGCTAGATTTCGGGTCAATCGTTCCGATCAGAAAGAGGAAAGGACAGATAGACATAGATAAGAGAAACGAAAAGGCATGAAAAAAGAGTCTGAATTGAATAACTCACTCCCCGTGCTGAAAGCAGCGATAGAGGCAACCGTCGACGGTCTTCTGGTGACAGATAAGCAGGGCAAGGTGCTTTGCTACAACCAGCTTTACGTGGATATGTGGCCCATTCCAAGTGAGCTCCTGACTCATGCGAGCCATCACGCAATCCTCGGATATTGTGCAGGTCAATTAAGAGATCCCGAGCGATTCCTGCGTTCAATCGAGGAAATTTATGCGATGCTGGCGCCAGAAAGCTTTGATGTCTTTGAATTTCGCGATGGGCGGGTATTTGAGCGATGTGCAAAAGTCAAAACTCTGGAAGGATCTACTGCCGTGCTCGTTTGGAGTTTCAGGGACATTACTGAACGGAGACAGGGGGAGAGCTACAAAGCGCAGTTAGCGGCAATCGTCGAGTCCTCGAACGATGCAATCGTTGTAAAGGATCTAAACGGCATTATTACCAGTTGGAATGGGGCGGCAGAAGAGCTTTTTGGGTATCGTTCCAGTGAAATAATAGGCTCTTCCGTATTGACACTGATTCCGCCCGACGGCCTCGAGGAAGAGGACAGAATCATGAGCCTCATCAAGAGCGGGAAACGCACAAACCATTTTGAAACCGTGCGATGGAGAAAGGGCAAGAAACCGATTGATGTCTCCGTCACGATATCGCCGGTGAAGGATAGCGCAGGCAACATCATCGGTGCATCGAAGATTGCGCGGGATATCACTCAGCGCAAGGAATCACAAGAACGTATCGAGTATCTGGCCCATTACGACTCGCTGACCGGATTGCCCAACCGCGCGCTGCTTGCTGACCGCATGAGGATCGCGATCGAGAACGCTAGCCGATATTCCTTCCGGTTGGCGTTACTATTCGTGGACCTCGATCGCTTCAAGCTGATCAACGATTCGCTCGGTCATGAGATCGGCGACAAGCTGCTTAAGGCGGTTGCAGGGCGCATGCAGTCTACGGTTCGCCAAACCGATACAGTCAGCCGGCTAGGAGGTGACGAGTTTATTGTCCTGCTAGGTCAGATTCATACAGCTACCGACGCAGCGCAAGTCGCTGAGAAGCTTGCTGCAGTCTTGTCTCAGCCCTATCAAATAGAACAGCATAAACTCTTGCTGACCGCAAGCATCGGGATCAGCATTTATCCGGATAGTGGTAAGGACGCCAGCAGCTTGATGCGCAATGCTGACGCCTCGATGTACTCGGCCAAAGGGCAGGGCAGGAACCGTTATCAGTTCTATTCTGAAGACTTGACTTCTACCTCCGTAGAGCGGCTCAGCCTTGAACATGATCTACGCGGTGCTCTTGCGCGTGATGAAATTTTTCCGGTATACCAGCCACAGATAGAGCTTGCTACCGGACGCGTCGTAGGTGCGGAGGCACTCATGCGCTGGGAACGCCTTGAACAGGGATTAGTTTCGCCTGCGAGCTTTATTCCTGTAGCCGAGGACAGCGGTTTAATTCTGTCTCTCGGTGAGCACATCCTGAGGGAAGCCTGCCTGCAGGCACGCCAGTGGCATGAGCAGCAGCAATTTGAGGGAACAATCGCGGTAAACGTTTCAGCGGTGCAATTCCGTCAGAATGATTTCACAGATGTTGTACTGCGTGCACTTGCAGACACCGGCCTTTCGCCAGAGTGCCTGGAACTAGAAGTAACCGAAAGCGTCGTGATGCATGGAGTGAAATCGGTCGCACAGAAAATGCGTATCCTGGAATCTCACGGTATAAAGCTGGCTATTGACGATTTCGGTACCGGCTATTCCAGTTTGTCATATTTACGGCAGTTTGCCATTGACCGGCTAAAAATAGATCAATGCTTCGTTCGTGATCTCCCCGAGAACACCGACGCCAAAGCTATTATTTGCGCCATTGTGGCGATGGGACTCAGCCTTGGCTTACGTGTAATGGCGGAAGGTGTAGAGACAGAAGCGCAAGCTCGCTTTCTTCAAGACATCAATTGCGCGGAAAGCCAAGGCTATCTATACGCCAAACCAATGATGCCAAGTGATTTTGA